>JAFQZB010000097.1 GCA_017406175.1 Selenomonadaceae bacterium
GCCGGTGGTTATGGTCAGCTCCACGACGCAGAAGGGCACGAACGAAACTATTCGAGCTCTGGCGTTGGGTGCGGTGGACTTCGTGAGCAAGGCGGGCGGTGCCATTTCCAAAATCGACACGATAAAGGATGAGATTCTAGCTAAGTGCAGGTTAGCGGCTAAGACTCATGCACGGAAAAGTTTCGCCGCGAGTAAACCGCTGGTCTATTCCCCGAAGCCGCCGAATGTTGAGCCGACCACGCGCCGAATCGAGGTAAAACGCAGAACGGGACTTGTCTTAGGGCAAAAGCCGACGATAAATCGCGTGCCGTCAACTACAGCACCAGTCAAGAAAATCATTCCGGGCACAGGCAAAAAGCTAGTAGTCATTGGCACATCGACGGGCGGACCGCAAGCTTTGCAAGCAGTCATCACGCGCCTACCCAAAAATCTTCCCTGCGGCGTCGTTGTCGTTCAACACATGCCGGCGGGTTTTACGAAGTCACTAGCGGAAAGGTTGAACTCAATCAGCGAGATAGCAGTCAAGGAGGCGGAGCACGACGAGATTATAAGACCAGGTCAAGTCTACATTGCGCCGGGCGATTATCATTTGCGAATTGCCCCTGCAGGCGGTGAACGGCGTATCGTCTTGAGTCAGGAGCCGCGGGTCGGCAATCTTCGGCCCACTGTCAATTATATGTTCGACTCCGCCGCGCAGTTCGGCAGGGATTTGGTCTCGGTGATTATGACGGGCATGGGTTCGGACGGTTGCGAGGGCATGAAAAAAGTTAAGGCAACGGGCGGCTATTCGATAGCTCAAGACGAGGACAGTTGCGTTGTTTACGGAATGCCCAAAGCGGTAGTCGATGCGGGGCTTGCCGATGAGATTCGACCTTTGAATAAAATTGCCGAAGCTATCGTTGAAGCAGTGAGAAGATAGCGGCTTTATTCGGATAAATAAACAGGAGGAGTTTAAATGGAAACTAATCAGTACATGGATATGTTTCTCGACGAGTCGCATGAACATTTGCAATCGCTAAACGATGGCTTGCTCGGCTTGGAGGACAACGCCGAGGATCTGTCCATACTCAATGAGATTTTCCGCAACGCGCACACGCTCAAAGGGATGTCAGCGACGATGGGTTATAACAAAATCGCCGAGCTGACCCACGAGATGGAAGACGTGCTAGACATGTTGCGCAAGGAGCAGTTAGCGGTGACTGGCGATATTATCGATACGCTGTTCAAGTGTATTGACTCGCTGGAGCAAATGATTAACAACGTGGCGAACGGCGACCCCGAAGATCTTATCGATGTATCCGATTTGGTTGCGAAATTAAGTGCTATCTCGCGTGGCGAAGGAGCACCCGCCCCGAAGGCGGAAGCCTCAACCGAAGCCCCCGCCGCCGAAGCAACGACTGCTACGCCCGCTGAAGTCTCCGCAGATGTTCCCGTTGATTTATCGGACACAGAAAAAAGCGTTATCACCGAGGCGGAAAAGCGCGGTATGCACGGCATTTATCTTAAGGTCACGTTGGCGGAGTCTTGCCTGTTGAAGTCGGCGCGGTCTTATATGGTAATGAACGCCTTAGAAGAACTCGGCGAAGTGATTCGGACAATCCCAGCCGCAGAGGATTTGGAACAAGAGAACTTTGAACGTTCCTTTGAAGTCATCTTGATAACCGCTTCAGAAGAAGAACAGATTCACGACGCAGTAGTTGGCATTTCCGAAATCGAGACGGCAGAGACGCAGGTTATAAAGTTCGGTGGAAAGTCCGCACCTCAGCCCGAAGCTAAAGCGGCACCGGTCGTCGAACGGAAATCCACTGCTCCCGCGACGGCTCCGGCACCAGCCCCCACACCTAAACCTTCTGCACCAGCGAATAAACCAGCGGCTCAAAGCGGCGGACAATCATCTGCGACTAATGCGGCTCAAAAGAAAAGTCATGCGGGGCAATCCGTCCGCGTCGACATTGAAAAGCTTGATACGCTGATGAATTTAATGGGCGAGCTTGTTATCAATAAGGTTCGCCTAGAGCAAATCGGGCAGACGCATAGACTTTCAGAGCTAACAGAGACTTTGGAGCAAATGGACAGAGTCACGACCGATTTGCAAAATATCGTCATGAAAGTCCGCATGGTTCCCGTTAGCCAAGTCTTTAACCGTTTCCCGCGTATGGTTCGTGACGTTACCAAAGAGCTTAACAAGGAAATCAACTTGACAATCGAGGGCGAGGACACCGAGCTTGACCGCACGGTTATCGACGAGATTGGCGACCCGATAATGCACCTTTTGAGGAATTCGCTTGACCACGGAATAGAAATGCCGGACGAGCGCGAGGCTAAGGGCAAGCCGCGTATCGGTGAAGTCGGACTGATTGCCCGCCACGAGGGCAACAACGTCGTTATCATGGTCACTGACGACGGCAAAGGCATTGATGCGGATGTCATTCGCCGCAAAGCTGTCGAGAAGGGGCTTTACACTCAAGACGAGGTCGACTCGATGGACGACGCGGACGCCGTCCGAATAGTTTTCCTGCCAGGCTTCTCCACTGCAGAGAAAATCAGCGACATTAGCGGGCGCGGCGTCGGCATGGACGTTGTTAAAAGCAAAATCGAATCGCTTAGCGGGCAAGTCGACGTTGAGACGCACATTAATGAAGGTTCTATCTTCAAGATTAAGTTGCCGCTGACTTTGGCGATTATCCAAGCAATGCTCGTTCAAGTTCAAGCTGAAATGTACGCAATCCCACTCGCCTCAATCGACAGCACCCTTAGCATTCAGCCGAACGATATAAGCACTGTGCAAAACAATGAAGTTATCGTCCTGCGCGGCGAAATCATTCCGATAATCCGCATGGAAGAATCGCTGATGGTTCCGCACGTCAAAGATACTAAGGAACTGTTCGTAGTGGTAGTGCACGCGGGCGACTCAAAGGCAGGTATCGTCGTTGACAAGCTGATTGGTCAGCAGGAAATCGTTATAAAGACGCTGGGCAATCTGTTCATGGGCTTGAAGATGTTCTCAGGGGCTACGGTGCTCGGCGATGGTCGCGTTGCTTTGATTCTTGACGTGGCGACGATGCTTAACTAAGGAGGAATTTTTATGGCTAAAGACAGCGTGGCGAATAAACCTGCAGTAGTCGACGAGGAAGAGCAAGTTCAAGCAATGCAGGTGGTTGCGTTCAAATTGCGCGACGAGGAATACGGCGTTAATATCTTCCACGTGCAGGAGATTCGCAACTTGGTCGACATAACGCGGGTACCGTTCGCAGCGAGTTTCATTAAGGGCGTTATCAATCAGCGCGGCTCGGTTATGCCGGTTATCGACTTAAAGAAACGGCTCGGCATTGAGGAAACGCCTTACACCTCGTTGAGCAGAATCGTTACCGTTATCGTGGATGATTTGCAAGTGGGCATGTTGGTCGACGCCGTCACGGAAGTTTTAACGATTCGTTCCAAGCTCGTCGACCCGAAAAAGACCGTAAGCGATAGGGCAATGGAAAAATTCCTCAGCGGCATTGGCAATATCGACGGACGACTTGTTACCATGCTCAACCTTGAGGAGATTGTCAACGCAAATTAATCAGCTTTGAATAAATTTATGGAGATGATTTAAATGGTAGATGAATTCGATTTGACTCCGAATCAGCTTGACGCCATGCGCGAAATCGGAAACGTCGGTGCGGGCAATGCGGCAACAGCCCTTTCGCAGGTGCTCAACAAGAAAATTGATATGAACGTCCCGAAAGTCTCGATTATCCCGATTGAAGATGTTCCCGACCTCGTGGGCGGTCCCGACGCTTTGATTGTAGCCGTCTTCCTGCGTGTCTATGGCAAGGCTCCCGGCAATATCCTCTTCCTCATGCCAAAAGAAAACGCCTTCTATATGGTCGATGACTTGATGGGCAGACCACACGGCACAACGCAAGAACTCGGCGAAATGGAAGTATCAGCCCTTAAGGAAGTCGGAAATATTTTGACGGGCTCGTATCTTAACTCGTTCTTCCACTTCACGAATATCTCAATGATTCCGTCGATACCGTCTTTAGCACTCGACATGGCAGGCGCAGTCTTAAATATCGTGCTCGTTCAGCTGGGGCAAATGGGCGATTATGCAATGGTTATCGAAACAAAATTCTTGGCTGAAGACGACAGCGTACAAGGACACTTTTTCCTCGTGCCCGACCCCGGCTCGCTGACAACTCTTGTCAAGGCAGTGGGAGTTGAATAATTATGGCAGCTCTTATCAAAGTAGGCATGGCAGATTATAAAGTTGGTCGCTCTCCGTCCACCCTAATAAGTTATGGCTTAGGTTCATGCATCGGCGTTTCCCTCTACGACCCTGTTAAAAAAGTCGGCGGGCTTCTGCATATCATGTTGCCCGACAGCACGCAAGCACGATTCAGCGACAACCCCGCAAAGTTCGCTGATACTGGTATTCCGCTTATGATTAATGACGTTGTGGCACTGGGCGCGACTAAGGCTCGGCTTCAAGCTAAGATTGCGGGCGGGGCGCAAATGTTTGCCTTCTCCAATGCAAGCGACATTATGAAGGTCGGCTCCCGCAACGCAGAAACTTGCAAGCAGATTCTCCGCCGCAACGGAATTAAAATCGTAGCCGAGGACACCGGCGGCAACTACGGGCGCACAGTCTCAATCGACTTGGAGACGGGTGCTTACAAGGTCAAGACTATCGACCGCGGCGAAAAGCTGATTTAACATAAGCGACGTTAAACGATGACCGACATTATAGCGGCGAATTTTTATTGATACGTGGTGAAAAACTTTGACAGGATTTTACGGCTATCTTGAAAGCATCATGCCCATCAAAAGGATAATTATCTCATTGGCGGTCGGCATGGTCTCATTGTTTATCGTACTCATTTCTGGGCTGACAAGCGATTTCGTGAGCGGCGGGACTGTGGCATCGCGAGCTTTATCAGCCTTTTCTTTTACCAGTTTGGTGAGTTTTATTTTTTTGATGAGTTGCGAGGAATACGCTATCTTCAAGACCAAACGCGAGCTTGAACACTTCATAGACGACGCACCCTTTGCCGAGACAAATGAAAACTTCAATCGGGCAGAATATCTCCACGAAGAAGAACCAGTAGCAGAGGACTCCTTCCGCCCGATGGACTTTGGACAGTTCGCGAATCAAAATTGAGTTTAAAGCGTGACGAGGGACGGTGAATAACTATGGAAAGTGACTCGAAGGAAAAAGACATCTCGGCATTGTGGCTAAGGTACAAAGAAACAAAATCCGTGGAAGTGCGCAACACAATCGCCGAACACTATCTGCCGCTCGTCAAGATTGTCTGCGGGCGTCTGGCAGTGAGCTTGCCGCAACACTTGGACAAGGACGACCTTTTAAGTAGCGGTTTCTTCGGTCTGTTGGACGCTATTGACCGTTTCGACATCACGCGGAATATAAAGTTTGAGACTTATGCAGGCGTTCGGATTCGCGGGGCAATGATTGATTATCTGCGTTCAAAGGATTGGATACCCGTTTCAATGCGGCAGAAGATTCGCAAGTACGAACAGACGGTTTGCAAGCTTGAGACGGAACTTGGGCGGGCGGCGACTGATACGGAATTGGCAGAGGCTCTTGAAATTTCCGTTGATGAACTGCAACTGCTAGTCAGTCAGTGCAACTCGGCAACAGTCATTCCGCTTGAAGATTACCTAAAGACGGACGCCGCCGAAGCAGTCGACACGAACCCCGCCAACTCAACTGAGCTTTTCGAGATAAAAGAGACGCTAGCCAAGGCGATTGAACGCCTGCCAGAAAAGGAAAGAACCGTCGTATCGTTGTACTACTACGAAGAGATGACGCTAAAGGAAATAAGTTTGGTAATGCACTTGACCGAGGCGCGAATCTCCCAACTGCACACGAAGGCGATTTTTAGGATGCGCGGCTATTTGGCGCAAAGCAAAGAAGATTTACTTTAGGAAAGGAGGACGCGGGATGAGTGAAAATCTTATCTTGGGCGGTCCGGCATCCGGTTACAAATACGAGTTCAAACCGGACGGCGTTTATTTGACAGTTTATCCCAATGTGGACGGCGAACGTCTTTTTGAGCTGTCCGATATGCGTCAAATTCTGCGCGATTGTAAAGTTTTGGATTATGACGTTGGGATTCTTTCTCGGACAATGCGCGAGGCTAATGGGCGACCTCAAAGAATCGCCGAGCCTGTGCAAATAACCGAGGACGTTTTAAGGGCGGCAGTCGGCGACGAAAAAATTTTTGCGGGCGATGAGGAGGAAGAGCCTTACGCAAGACTTATCGTCGAAATGCCCCGCGACAAGATGAAGGCGACCATAAAATACGACACGCGGGACGGCGCACGCCTTCCGACAAAAGAAATGGTCATGGCGGCTTTGAATGATGCGGGCGTGGTCTACGGCATAAACGAGGACGCAATCGAAATTGGCATAAGGAGCTTAACTCCGTTCGTTGCGGCGGAAGGGCTCTTGCCAATTCCCGGCGAGAACGCTTACATTGACAGGAAGTTTGATTTGGGCATTCAAGGCAAGCCCGTCGTCGATGAGTATGACAAGGTCGACTACAAGGATTTAAATCTGTTTGTGCTTGCCAAAGAGAATCAGACGTTAGCGATTCGCATTCCGCAGACCAAAGGCACGCCCGGCAAAAATATTTTGGGCGAACCAGTCCCCGCGCAGAACGGCAGACCTTGCCCCATGCCTGAAGGGAAAAATACTAAGGTCGTCGGCGAACACAGACTGATTGCCACGGTGAACGGGCAGATTGTTGACAAAGGCTCGCGGATAAGCGTCGACCCAAGGCTTGAGATTAAAGGCGGCGTCGGTGTTCAGACGGGCGACATTGAATTTGATGGCACGGTTCAGATTAAAGGCGACGTGGAGCAGGGCTTCAAAGTCAAGGCGACGGGCGACATTGAGATTAAAGGCTCGGTCAACGGCGCGGAGGTCAATGGACGCAACGTCTACATAAGCGGCGGCATTACGGGCGCGGACAGGGCTAAGGTTTATGCTGAACACGACGTGCGAACTGCCTTTGCCGAGAACGCTTTGATTGAGGCGGGCAACGATATCTTTATCGCGGACATTGCTCTGCATTCTCAAATCAGGGCGGGCAAGCGTCTTATCATGGAGGATAAGCACGGGCAGATTACCGGCGGTCATGCGGTGGCGGGCGAGATGGTCAGCGTTAAGGTTATCGGCAACTCGTCCTTTGTCGTCACGAAGGTTTCTGTTGGCGTCGCCCCGAACTTGCAGAAGGAGTATCAAGCGTTGCGCAAGACTTACAAGGAGTCCAAAAAACGTTTAACGCACATTATGCAGACGCTTAACACGCTGTCGAAGATTGACATTAACAAGTTGCCACCCAGCCGCGTCGAATCGATTAATGCCTTGACTCGTTCGCAATTCCCCTTGGCAGGTCAGATTAAACGCGACGAAAAGAGAATTTTGGAGATTGAAGAACAGCTAGTAAACATGAAGAATGGCAAAATTAGAGTTAGCGGCACAATCTATCCCGGCACGCGCCTTTCCGTCAACAACATTTTAAAAAGCATTCAATCGGAATATAAGCATTGTAGCATTGCACTTAATGACGAGGGCGATGTCGAAGTCGGCACCTATTGATTGGAGGGATAACAAGTGGAACTTGCACCAGTTGGAGTACAAATGACATACGCGAACGCCAACAACGCTTCTCAAGTTCAACATGACATGAACAACGCCTCGGCATTGCAACAAGCCTTCCAGACCGTGCGCGAGAAGGAAGACGCTCAGCTTAAGCAAAAGCAGGTTCGCAATAAAGAAGAGGCGGAAGGACGGGTTATCAAGGACGACCCCGACCGTCGGAGCAGGCAGGGCGGCTATTATTATCGTGCTCAGCAACGCGAGGAAGAATACGAAGACGAAGACGAAAATTACGCCGTAGACCCTAGGCGCGGGCACTTCGTGGATATTTCTTTTTAAGATGATTACCGAGTTAATGCTACTGCTGATAGTGGTCGGCGCGGGAATTGTTTTCGTCGCCTGGTCGAACACACGCAGACGCAAGCAAGACATTTTGGAGCGCAGAGAGGTTGCTGACTCGACGGGCAAGCTTAAGCAGGAACTTGAGCGGACGGCTAACGAGATTATCGGGCGCATGGAAAATCACGTTACGCACCTTGAAAACGTTCTCGACGAATCCGAACGCAACCGCACGCAACTTGAAGGACGAGTGACTGAGCTTAAGAAGTTGCTTAAGAAAAGTGAAGGGCAATCCGGCGAGATAAGAGACTTGCTAGCTAGACTCGACGACGCGGGTTTGGAAATCGATTCCATGCAACGCAAGATGGACATCGTCGAACGGAAATTAAATCTGGCAATGACGGCACCGCTACCGATTCAACAGCCCGTCACGATTCCGCAAATGCCGCTTTTCACACAGCCGCAGACCCCGCCGCCAGTCGCACCGATAAAGCCGCCTGAGATAAAAACTCCGCCGATTGCTCCTAAGGTCGAAATCAAACCGCCGCCCGTAAAGACGACGCCCACTCAAGTGACAACGACTCCCGCCGAACCGATTAATCCTCTGGGACCAATCACAGTGCCGCCGATTATCCGCCCCAAGGAGTTCGATAAGATTTTGGAAGAGTCCTTAGCCGAGCAACCGCCGCCGCGCAAGTCAATTGTCCTGTCGCCCGAAAACAAAAAGCCCGTGACCGTCGTCGACGCCGACCCCGTCAAAATCGAGGCGACGCGCAAGAAATTGCATGAGGCGTCAGCGGAGATGGCAAAGCGTTCGCAAGAGGAAATCGAAGACAATCAAGCCAAGCCCTTGCAAAAGAAACGTCGAAGCGCACGCACAGCCCGCGACGTTAGAAAGGCGGCAGTCGAAGCGATACGAGCGGTAGAACAAAGTAGCGCAGTAGAAGCAAAGCCCGCACCGCCTCCGCCGAAAAAGATTGTGCCCGAACGTCGCGACCTCAAGTTAGAGACAACGGATTCATCGGTTATAAAGGAAATGCTCTTGTCTGGTATGTCAATCGAAGACATAGCACGCGAGACGGGGCTTGGGCGCAGTGCAATAGAATTGGTTCAGGAATTGACCCGAAGGCAACTAAACAGAAGATGATGAGCCGCTCCACGATGAGCGGAATTTTTTTAGGAGGAATTACGATGGCACCCTGCGCGGTCTCAGTAATTATCCCGCTATACAACGCCGAAAAATATATCCGTCAGTGTTTAATCAGCGTGCTTGCCTCTAAGTTCACGGATTATGAAGTTATCGTGGTGGACGACTGCTCAACCGATAACAGCCTTGCCGAGGTCAAGAAACTCTTGCCGCACTTCGACGGACGCTTGAAGATTTTTTCCACCAAAAAGAATTCTGGCGGAGCGGGCGTCCCTCGAAACCTAGGACTCAAGAACGCGGCGGGCAAGTACATTACCTTTATTGACGATGACGATTGCATAATGCCGACGGCATTGGGTAATTTCTTTGAACGGGCTGAAGAGTTTCAAGCGGACGTCGTTCACACCGAGAAATGTTTGCTATTCAATGACAGGGGCGAAACTAAATTCAAATGGGAAGAACTTGGCATTCAAAGCGACGAGCCGCACGATGAATTTGTAGACGTGCCGACGCTCGAATCAAATGACCTTGGCGAACGAGTGAACCGCTACTTGCGCGGGAAATTTTTTTGGTTGCCGTGGGGCAAGTTTTATCGTCGAGACTTCCTCATCAAGAACGGAATTGACTTCCCGCAAGTGAGATTCTCCGAAGACATGGTCTTTTGCTTTAAGTGTATGTGCCTTGCCGAAAAGTATTTGCGCGTGCCGGACATTACAAACATTCATCGCGTATTGGAGAGTTCAACTTCAAGGCAAACTTACGAAGTGCGAATCGCATTGGAAGTCATGACAAAGATTGTTGCCGAAGTCGATAAGTTTATGGGCAAGCTCACGTTCTTTAAGGACAATCAGAGTTTTCGTAGCCAGGTTGTAGAATATTTCCTTAGAACGCATTTCCCCGTAGTGAAAAATTTTTCGCAGAATATCCCGCCGCACGAGCTACAGAAAGTTTTGTTTGACGAGTGGCAAAATCCTAAGCTTGATTCGAGAGGGAAGAATTTAGTTGTTGCATATCTTTTAACGGAGAAGACTTTAACGAGGTGATTTTATGATGATGACGGGTGCAAGGGCAATCGTCGAATGCTTGCGCGAACGGGGCGTTAATATAATCTTCGGCTATCCGGGCGGAATGATCTTGCCGATGTATGATGCCTTAGTCGAGGAAAAGGAGATTAAACAAGTCCTAGTGACGCACGAACAGAACGCGGCACACGCGGCGGACGGTTATGCGCGGGCAACTGGCAAAGTCGGAGTGTGCATGGCGACTTCAGGACCCGGCGCGACAAATTTAGTCACGGGAATAGCGACGGCGTTTATGGACTCAATCCCGCTCGTGGCGATAACCGGACAAGTCGATACCGCGCTTTTAGGTCGCGACGCCTTTCAAGAGACTGACATACTCGATATAACGATGCCAGTCACCAAGCACAACTTCAAAGTCAAGGAGCCGCGACTTTTAATCCCGACGATTCGGCAAGCGTTCGATATTGCAATGAGCGGTCGACGCGGTCCGGTTCTCGTAGACGTGCCACGGGATATTTTCTTCGCGGAGGTCGACTATCGCCCGCAGGAAGTCAAAGAGAAGACGCCAAGCCAACCCGACGCCGATTTTATAATTTGTGCGGCGGAGGCGGCTGAGGAAATCGCTAAGGCTGAACGTCCCGCAGTAATCGTGGGCGGCGGAGCAGTCTCGGCGGGCGCGTCCAAAGAGATTATCGCCTTCATTGAGAAATTTAACTTGCCCGTCGTCAACACGCTAATGGGTATCGGAGCGGTGCCGCGTAGTCATCCGCAGAACTTAGGCTTTGCGGGTATGCACGGCAAGAAAGCGGCAAATCATGCAATCGCGGCGGCGGATTTGGTTATCGCGATTGGAAGTCGGTTCGGCGATAGGCAGACGGGCAACGTTGCTAAGTACACGCAAGCGAAAAAGTTTATCCACATTGACATTGACCCCGCAGAGATTGACAAGAACATTGAGGGCAGTCTTGGCTTGGCGGGCAATATGCAGGTTATCTTAAAACTTCTCATGCGCCACGAGTCTAACAAAGCCCGCGTTCGTTGGTGGCAACAGATTGAGAGTTGGCAAGAGGAGTACGACTACGATTATCAGGTTGACCGCTTGACGGTTCCTTGGGCGATGAATCAGATTGCTAAGAAGACGGCGGGCAAATCATTTGCATACGCGACGGACGTGGGGCAACATCAAATGTGGGCGGCGTTGCATTTGCACGTTGAGGAGCCGAGGACGTGGCTGACCTCTGGCGGCTTGGGAACAATGGGCTTTGGACTGCCGGCGGCGATGGGTGCTCAGCTTGCTTACGGCGATAAGCGGCGAGTAATTTGCGTCACGGGCGACGGCGGAATTAAGATGACAGGCAACGAGTATTATACGATTGCTCGGCTCAAGCTCCCGATAATTTCCCTTATCGTCAACAACACGAGCCTTGGCATGATTCGTCAGCTACAGAAAGTTTTTTACAAGGAACGCTACATTGCTTGCGAGCTGGATTATCCAATGGATTACGTGGCTTATGCGCAAAGCTTCGGCATAAAGGCGGAGGCGGTCTCGACGCAGGAAGAATTTGCTCACGCTTTGGCTAAGGCTCTTGAAGACAAGGACAATCCCCGCGTCATTGTGCTTAACGTCTGGCGCAGTTTCGTTGAGCCGATGACTAAGGCAGGCGCGAATGTTAATGAGTTTGTCGAGTTTAAATGAGGTGTTACCAATGAAGAAGTTTTTAGCAGTGATGATGTTCGCGTTGATGATTATGACTCAAGCGCGGGCGGCGGAATTTGAAATGGTCGAATACTCCGCGCAAGTCAAGTTACAATGGCTGGCGGCGGCTGGCATCCCTGAGGCGCAGAAGTTCCTTAAGCTAATCAACCGACCAGTATTTTTCAACAAGGACAACTTGCAAGACTTCGATCGGTTGCAGCTGACGAACAGCCTTTATCAGGAACTGAATATGCAAGCGGCAATGGAATTCGTCCGCGAGAACAATTACAAGAATGTCATGGACTTAGCGTGCAGTCTTTCGCCACGAGCGATGCTCCTCGGCGAAGAGGGGCGCAAGGTTGCAGTCGGCGAGTTGCAGACGGTCTGTCTTATCGGCGATTGGTGCCTTGAGGAATTCGGTAGCAAGAAGGCTATAAATAACGTCTGGTACGATGCGTATTGGCTCCAAGATAAAGCCGGCATGATGGCGAGTGCGGATAAGCTCAAGGGCGAAGTCTGCATTATCGAACAGGGCGTTATGATTTATCTTGCCGATGACGTTCGCGCCCAGATGTATGAGAACCTTCGCGACGTTCTGAAGAAGCACGGCGGCTGTCTGATAACTTCTGACTTCACGCAGAAAAAATATTTCACGGACACGGCGGCGGCTCTTTATGGCGAACAAAATGCCCCGACGCTTTACGACGAGACAAAGGCAATGTACGAGAAAGTTTTCGGCGATAAAATTGCCGACGACCTGCAAGACGAGCAAGAGGCTTTGGAGTTCTTGAAAACACACGGGCTAACGGCTCGAAAGGTTCCGCTCTTCAGCAAACCACCGACACTTCACATAAGTAGCAAGCTCACGCCCGCGCAACTTCAAGCCGTCAACGAGCTCACGAGGAAAGAATATCTTTGGGTCATCACCGCGCTTTGATAAAAATATTTTCTGGGGCGTTGACGTTGCAACAATCTAAAAGTATAATCTAGGCTGTTTTTAATAATAAATTTTTTTATGAGGTTTATAGGAGGGTGTGGTTTATATGGCAAAGGACATCCGAATAAGCTGTCCGCTGAACGGTAAACTCGTGCCGTTGAACTCAATCAACGACCCCGTTTTCGCAAGCGGCGCAATGGGACGCGGCATAGCCGTTCAGGAGCCCAAGGGACAAGTTCTCGCACCGTTCGACGGCGAGATAACTGTTTTCTTCCCAACGGGGCACGCTATCGGTCTCAAGTCGGATGACGGTATCGAACTGCTGATTCACGTCGGCATGGATACCGTTAAGATGAACGGCGAAGGCTTCACGCCAAAAAAAGAAGCCGGCGACAAGATTAAAAAGGGCGATATACTGCTCGAATTCAGCCCCGACGCAATCAAGAAGGCTGGCTACGAGACAACAACGCCCGTTGTCGTCACCAATCACGCGGACTTCGGCGACATCACCATTGAGCTTGACGGGCAATCAATCACTGCCAAAGCTCCCGCCGAAGAAGCAGCCGCTGCCGGACCCGTTGACGATGACGATGTCATTAAGCAGTTTGCGGGATTGCCTGATGCGGAACGCGTTGCAAAGTCGATTATGCACTACGTCGGCGGCCCCGACAACGTCCGCACGGCTGAACACTGCGCCACGCGTCTGCGCCTAATCGTCAACGACAAGTCCAAGATTCAAGAGAAAAAGATTGAGAACATCGAAGGCGTCAAAGGGCAGTTCTTCGCGGCTCAGCAGTATCAGATTATCTGCGGCACAGGCTTTGTCGACAAAGTTACCGAAGAATTCATCAAGCTCAAACCGTCCTTGGCTGGTGGCGGCGGTAAGGAAGCCGCTTATGCCGAGATGAGCTTAATGCAGAAAATCTCGCGTACCTTGGGCGACGTTTTCGTTCCGATTATCCCAGTCCTCGTTGCAACCGGTCTTTTCATGGGTGCTCGTGGTGCTATCCTCTCCTTAGGTAGCGAATGGGATCCCAACTTCTTATTGATGACTCAGGTTTTGACTGATACGGCGTTTGCTTTCTTGCCGGCTCTAGTCTGCTGGTCGACTATGAATAAGTTCGGCGGCACAGCTGTTATCGGTATCGTCTTAGGTCTTATGCTAGTCTTCCCTGGCTTGCCGAATGCTTATGTAGTCGGTGGCGCGGCGGCAGAAATCGCAGAAAAAGGTTTAACATGGGTTGAAGCATCCGCCTTGCCCGAATACGCTGGCAAAACTCCTATCCCGCTCGACCTCGGCTTTGTAACTATTCCGCTCGTCGGCTATCAAGGTTCAGTTCTTCCTGCACTCGTTTTAGGTATCTTCGCAGCTAAATTCCAGCAGTTCTTAAAGACTTTTATCCCCGATATGATTGACCTTATTGTTACTCCGTTCCTTACCTTGACAGTCTCGATGGCTCTGGGCTTCTTGGTTGTTGGTCCTATCATGCACGGCTTGGAATCCCTCGTCTTCGGTGCGGTTCAACAGTTCTTGACGATTCCGATTGTCGGCGGTCTGATTATCGGCGGCTTGCAACAAGTTATCGTTATCTTCGGTGTCCACCACGTCTTCAGCGCGTTGGAAATTTATCTGCTTTCAACGCAAGGCTCCGACCCCTTCAACGCGATTATCACTTGCGCGACGATTGCTCAGGGTGGTGCGGCATTGGCAGTTTCCCTTAAAACTCAAGACCCGCGCAAACGTGCCCTTTACATCTCCTCGACGGTCCCGGCGTTCTTGGGCATCACTGAGCCGGCTATCTTCGGTATCAACCTCCGCTTGATGAAACCCTTTATGTTCGGTTGCGTCGGCGGTGCGGCTGGCGGTGCAGTCTCTAGCTTCCTCGGTCTTGCTGGTACTGGTATGGGTATCACGGTTCTGCCTGGTATGCTCCTTTACATGAACGGGCAAATCGTCCAATACATCATCGTCAACTTAATCGCGTTTGCAGTCGGCTTTGCCCTGACTTACGTATTGTTCAAACACGACGAATAATTTCTGTCATGCGCCTCTGATTTAGAAAGATTGCCGCGCTCGTTTGGTTAAGATAATTCATGCGGGCGCGGCTCTTTTTAAATAAATTGAGGAGGGGTTTATTATGACTGAACAAGAACAAATTAATTCGGAAGTACAAATGAAGTTGGCTCTGCAGGACGCGAAGTTTAATGCATTTGTTCAAGAAATGCGCGACTTCAAAGACGAAATGCGTCAACAAAATCAGATGCGTGCTGAAGAAATTCGCGACCTTCGCAATGAGATTCGGACAGGCTTAGACGGCATGGGCAAACACGTTCGCAATTTGGCAATCACTTCAATGGCGGCTATCGGCGCAATGGTCGTCACGGTTATCATATCTTTACTTAGAAGTTAAGGAGGAATTTTTATGGCAAAGAAGTCTGGCGAAAACTTGGAAGAAATCAAGAAGAGATTCAACAAGGCAGAAGTCGACGCTCGCGCTCGTGAGGCAGTACTTAAAGGCGGTCGTTGGCACAATATTTTCCACGTCGACGCTCCGTATTCTCTGATTAGCGACCCGAACGGCTTGTGCTGTTGCGACGGCACTTATCACATCTTCTGCCAGTGGAACCCCACGCCGATTAATCAGCAATGGCACAAGAATAAATCTTGGATGCACACCGCCACCAAAGATTTTGTCAACTACACCATGCCTGAACTTTCCCTCTGGCCGGGCGACGAGTATGACAAGGACGGTTGCCATAGCGGTTGCGGTTTCGTCGAAGATGGCAAGGTTCGCGTCTTCTATACCTGCAATGCTCGCGATGAGGAATATCGCCGCACGGTCGCGCAACGTTTCGGCACTCTGCAGGAAGACGGCTCCGTTGTTAAGGAAGAAATTCAAGTTTACGGCAACCCCGAAGGCTACACCGCCCATTTCAGAGACCCGAACTTTTTCTATCGCAATGGCGTCCGCTACTTCGCAATGGCGTCCCAGCGCATGAGCGACTATCCCGCTAAAAGCTCGCGCCCGACTAATGGTTGCGTTATCATCTACAAAGAAAAACCTGAAGGCGTTTGGGAATGCCTCGGCGAAGTCAAAACCGATTACTACGACTTCGGTTACATGTGGGAATGCCCGAACCTCATGCAGTTCGAGGATATGGACGTTTTGATTGTCTGCCCGCAAGGCGTTAAGCATGAAGAACTTAAATATCAGAATCACTGCTTAGCCGGCTACTTTATCGGGCACTTCAGCGTTGATAGCCTCGATATGATTCATGGCAAGTTCCACGAACTCGACAAGGGCTTTGATTTCTATTCCCCGCAGGTCATTGCTAATGCTAGCCGCCATATTCTGATTGGCTGGATTGGTATGCCCGACCTCACTGATACTGTCGAATCCGCAAAGGACGGTTGGCTTTATACTTTGACTATGCCGCGTGAACTTACAATTCATCAAGGCAAGGTTCGTTCTCAGCCCGTCGAAGAGATGAAGGCTCTGCGCAAAGAACGCACTGATATTGACGTTTCCAATACGCAGAATCTTTATAACCAACTGCCTAAAGGCTCTGAATCTGAACTCGACATAACCTTTGGCGCGGCTCGCAAGGTTGAAGTCTCCGTTAATTGGGGCGATGAAAAGTTCGTCATTCAATACGACCGCAATACCCAAATCATCACCCTCGACCGCAACGGAATGAAGCTCGGCGGCAAAGGTATTCGCCCGTTCAATGACGGCAAGAACACCGACGTTGATATAGGCGTTCGCAAGTTTAAGCTCTTCGCAAATCAGAATCTTAACTTCCTCCTGTTCGTCGATAACTCCGCGATTGAACTTTTCTTGCAGGACGGCGAGGAAGCTTGTAGCCTCCTTATCTATCCGGAAGAAGACGTTGCCCCCGTGCTCAAGATTAATGCTGATAAACCGATTCAAAGGGTCTCTGGTAAGGTTTGGGCACTCGGTTCGCTCCACTACGAATAAGCACAAACGGTTTATAAATCTTTTGCCCGTCAACTCGGCGGGCTTTTTTCATGAGGTGATACTGTGGAAGACACGATAAGCGCGATTGCTACTGCGGCAGGGGCGGCGGGCGTCGGGATTGTTCGATTGAGCGGCGAAGATTCGATTGCCATTGCTGAAAAAATTTTTGATAGACCCCTTGCCGAGGATAGGAAAGTTATTTTCGGGTA
>JAFQZB010000098.1 GCA_017406175.1 Selenomonadaceae bacterium
ATCAAAAAGTCTTTTTCATCTGTCGTAAGCGAAAGTTTTTTTACATGATTCGACATCGTTAAATCTCCTTAGACTAGATTTTCTGCTAAGAAGATTATACCACAAATAAAACATTGTGTTAATTAAAATGAGTTATACTAGTGCCTTTACACAAATTGCTTCCGGCATTAAAAACCAAATTGCCGACATTGATTCCTCCCTCTCTTCCATGAAAAAACTGGTAGAAGATATCAGACGACGCCTTGAATTACCTGATTGTAGAAACAATATTTTGATAGTGACACACCAGATTTTGCAAGCAAACACCCACGCCAGAAAAATGCTTAAACGCGCCAATATCGACTTGGACAAATCCGTCGATGACCTTAGGAATGCTTTATTCGCTCAATCCTTAGAAGAACCCCAAACCACTTTCAAGACCCGCGAAGTTTACAATATTATTCGTCGTCAATATTTCGCGCTGAAAAAAAAACATGAAGATTTGTTCGCTGATAAATTTCACCTCCAACGACAGATCATTTCTCCTCAACGTGCTATCTTCATGGCAAAAAATATTTTCGCGCACGGTAACTTCAAACGTCTGCGCGAAAATTTTCGCAGATACAAAAAAGACGAGCAACGGCTCGCTCAAAAATCTCTCACTTATAGTCAAGAAGAAAAACAGTTCCAAACGCGAGATTGGTCGCTCTTCCCGCGTTCCACTTTCTTACAACAACAGTATTATCTGACCAAACAGCGAATATTACTGGAATTGGAGAGAAGCCGCCTCAACCAAATTAAAGTCTCTTTGCAAAATAAACAAGCCGAATTGGATTCTTTGTGTCATCAACCTAACGCAACGAAGAAAATCAACGAAATAGCCATCGGCATTCTTCGTAAGAATTTACGATTCGTCCGCCAGTTAGAAAAAGTCGACAAACGCGACAAAGAACTCTTTGAAAAAATGAATCATGTTAAAGAACAAATGACAGCGTTAGAAAAAAGAGTCACGCACGATAAAATCAATACTTGCTATCGCGTAACTTGTTCCAATAAGTTGTCAAACAATAAGGCGGCATCACTAATCGCTGACGCTATCTTATTCGACCCACAAGCAGTGCAACTGGTCGCTCGCTCCGACGGTAATAACCTTGAAATGGAAAAGGATTGGGAGTTGATGAGCGAAGTCGACAAAGATGAACTTATCCGCAAGAAAATTATTCGCGAACTGTGAAAAAATCACATTCAAATATTTCTCCATCCGAACCAATCTTATCTTTCATACTAGGAGAACTCATTTTCTTGAGTTCTCCTTTATTTTTTGTGACTAAAGCAACCTCATTTAAAGAAAAAACGCACTCCGAATCCAAAATCATTTTTTTCATCGGAAATTCATCAATGGCGTCAGGACGCCATTAGTGACGTTTAGTGACGAAACTAGTGACGAAAGTGCCGTTTCAAGTGACGTTTCAGTGACGAAATAATTTC
Organism: Selenomonadaceae bacterium; assembly: GCA_017406175.1. Classification (GTDB taxonomy): domain Bacteria; phylum Bacillota; class Negativicutes; order Selenomonadales; family Selenomonadaceae; genus Quinella. The sequence continues at coordinate 1,468 of JAFQZB010000098.1, forward strand.
CAAAAATTTCGCGTCCTAATGCGGGTTAGTGACGCAAGTGACGCAAGTGACGCTTTGGGGAACTTTTTCTCTCCTAAGAAAAAAATTTTATTTTTTCTGTGTGTGTGTTTGACTAATTTTTTCCCAGAAAATTTATTTTTTCTCTTAATGTCCTCCAACCTTGTAAAAACCGTCACTAACGTCACTAACGTCACTTTCGTTGATTTGACACGACTTTTTTCAAAAAAGTTTCGTCACTCATTCGTCACTTTGCTAAAAGTTTCGTCACTTTTCCGTCACTTTATGAAGTATAGCTGAAAAATAGCCTGCTGGTATGATTTTATTCTGAAAGATTTAGGGCGAAAAACAAAACTTTTTCTTTCAGATGAGCAGATTTTTTCTTTCCTCTAAAAAAAAATGGGCATGGAGCTCGTAAGCTCTGCCCGAAAACGGTATATCGTTGGAATCGATAGTTCCTCCGTTAAAATCGTCGGATTAATTGTGCCCGCTATTATTCCAACCAATGCCGAAGAATTTCCTTTCACCACCTGTGGTTCTCCGATAACTGATGCCGTCAATACGACTGATAGCATCAGTCAAAGCACGGTCGCTGTTCTTAAATTGCTGGAAGCATTCATCGGAACATTTTTCTTTCAGACGTCCTAAAAATTGTTGTCTGGGAATGGAGAGATTTTGCCCGCGTTGGCAGTACTCGCTGATAAAGTCGTAGATGAAATCGTTTTCAGCAAGGTAACTTCTGGTTTGTTCGCGCATGGAATCAGCAATGATGAGTCCGTCGCGATAGAACAATTGAGCAGCGTCGACGAGAAGAGAGAGCATAGCGGCAAGAGAATCAGTAGCCAACAGTTTTTTCTTTAGTAGAGTGTCAGGGTTTTTGGTGAAGTCTGCACTGAAGAGCATGTTGAGCAATCTGCGCAAAAGCCCCGGATCACGAGTGTCGCTCAAAATAGGCATGTGGTTACCGCTGAGCATCAATTTGTGAGTAGGGTCAATGTTGTGAAATTCTTCATGAAGTCTGCGAACAGGGATTTTGTCACCGCCGGTTAAGGATTTGAATTTGGCAACGTCGAGTCGTCCGCCTTGCGGAAGTTCCTCGACAATAGCAAGGCGACATTTTTCCAGAACATTAAGTTCAGTAGTAGCCGCGCCAGCGTCTTTCAATCTGCCTGCTTCGATGACGGCAGTGACGGGAACGCTGGCAGCATAGTCGTTTAGCAGAATGATTAAAAGTTTGGTCAGGGTGCCTTTGCCATTTCCGCCAGTACCATAAATGAAGAGAGCTTTTTCAGCAGAGACATCGCCGGTTAAGCAGTAACCGAGCCAGCGAATTAAAGCGGCGCGAGTTTCTTCGTCAGGTAGAATGTCGCGCAGAAATTTATCGACGGTCTCATTGCGAAATCCAGCGTGATAGAAGGCGTTGACTTGCTGAGTTAAAAGCAGAGCAGGGTCAACAACCTCGTAGAATTTGCCGTCGTAGAGGTCGATGACACCGTTTTTGCAGTTGAGTAGGTTGGGATGATTATCCAAGTCGTCGGTGGTGATTCTGATACGATTGACGCCTTTGAGAAGGTTGGTAGCCGCACCGACGCAGATGTTAGTTTGCCAAGAACGAATGATTTTTTTAGCGTCAGGGAAGTCTAAGGGATTGGGTTCGTTTTCTTCCAACATCATAGCGAGACGTCCGGCAAAGGGAAGAATAGCAGAATTTTTACCTGCGTTGCCTTTTATCCAAATGCCTTTATCTTTGTCGAAAGTGAGCCAGCGGTCGCAATCAGTTAAAAATCGTATTTCATTGTTGAAGAGAAAATCGAGTCGGAGAGCGTTATAAAGGTCGGTATTCTTCATAGCAAAAAGACGAGTGACTTGTTCCGGAGAAAGTAGAAGCTTAGGATTTTTGGGCTTGGCTTGTTTTTCTTTCCAGCGAGCAAGGTCTTTTTCCTCAGACTCTTTTTGTTTGAGGGCTTTTTGGTATTCTTTCTGATCGCGCTTAATGGTGGTGACGACTTCATCGACGATAGTGGCAAAGTCGCTGGGAACGAGATTGGCGAGATTTTTAAGTTCGGTACTGGGATTATCGGAATTCTTGATTTTTTTCTTAGCGGAATCGCGAACGTCGCGCATGACGTTAAAGAAAGTGGCGGCGAACTGCGGAAGGTAAAATTTGCACAGAGCAATTTTGCGACGAATAGAAATGTTGAAAACGTCGTCAGGATTGAAGTTCTCTGTTGTCAAATTGTCGATGTAAGCTTTAGCGTCTTTGAGTTCGGCGAGTATTTTGGAATCAATGGGAGCATTTTTGTGGTTGGTGCGCCATTGAACAACGAGCTGATTGAAGAGCTTAGTGTCAGCAATTTCTTTTTCGATGATAGCAAAATCAGCGCGGGAGTCTTCGATAATCTTTGATACGAGTTCGTTTAAGAAATGGTCGCCGCGAGTAATGAGTAGCTCATTGGCGTCGATTTTGTTTCCGAGTTCCGTTTGGTCGGCTTGCGAGAGAGAGTCGAAAAGGAATCTGGAAATGGCAGGAATGTTTTTTTTTGAAAGTTCGCCGCGCAGATTTTCAGCGTTAGACTTGCCGGCGTTGTCGTTATCGAAAAGAATGAGAAATTTTTTGCCAGAGATTTTCCTTTTGTCGATAAGAGGAAGTAAAAGTTCTTTGTACCCACCAACGGACAATGTAGCGATGACAGCGACATTGCCGCCCGACGCTTGCCAGATACTCATGGCGTCAATTTCTCCTTCGACGATGAGAATCATCTCGTTATTGCTTTTGAGAGCGTCAAGATTGAAAAGTTCAGTCTTAATTCCGGCGTGCATTTTCCAATATTGCTTGTCAGTCTTATTGCGGTCGCTAAGAAGCAGAGCAGCAAGGTAATGAGCTTTATCCGCAGTAGGAATAATGATGCGGCGAGTAGGAAAGTTTTTTCCTTTTTCAAGCCGAATTTTGGGATGAGACCATTTGTCGAGATAGCCGCAACCGAAATGCCGATAAGTTTCAAGAGTTAAACCTCTGCGATCGGAGACGGGCAATTCGTCGAGGTGATTTTGAGAATCAGCGATGTCGATTTGAATGAGAGGCAATTCTGGAGAAGAAGTTTCGCGCTTTTTTTTGGGAAGAGCTTTTTTCTTTTTATTGGAGTAAGTTACGTCGGAATCGAGCGGATAACCGATAAGTTGAGCTCCAATAGCGAGAGCCTTGCACATGTCGTTGAAGTCGTGAAGATTAAGGCGTTCTTCGTCAGCAATGATTTTGAGGAGGTCGCCTTGAAAGCCGCATTCGCGGAAGCAGTGATAAAGCCAGCGGTCGCCTTTGAATTCAACTTCAACGGGAGTAGCGTCCCTGCCTGTTCCGTTACCACAAATTGGGCAGATGATTTTACGCTTATCAGGGTTGCGACTTGAGCCAGCTTCTTCGAAAATGAAATGCGGGTCGTAAGAATTGATTTTGTCTTTCAGGTCGTCGGTTGCGAAGCGCGGAAGTCGTTTCACAGCTTCAACATCAGAGTCGGTCGCGTAAGGCAACCATTGAGATTTAAAATTCATATGATATAATCCTCCATATTGTAAAGGTATTTTTCTAGCCGTCGTGAGCGGCATTATTTTTTTGTAAAAATAAAAGACGACGAACATCATTACTGATGAACGTCGTCTTGAAATTTCAGAAAGTCTTGCAACATATTTCGCTTTGACTTATAATTTCCCCATGATTTTTGATAACATGAAGGTTGTAGAAAGCGATTAAGTCTTAGACTTTAGGGAATCTGTAAAATTCCCTAAAGTGACTCTCTGGGATGACGGTAATCATTCACCAGTGGCTCTGTAAGTCTGGTAAACTTGCAGAGCTTTTCGCGTTTATTATGTCGTATGTCTATAGTTCGTCCTCCAATTATTTCAAATCTTTAAATGCCAATTCGTTATGTAGGCAATTATTTCTTTATTTGTCAAAAATATCATTAAGCATTTGTTGTACATCTTCATCTGAAGCTGTGTGAGGTCTTAAATCTACTTGAGGTGATATTACTTCTCTTTTTCTACATTTAGGATTAGGATAGCGGTCAACATTATCATAGCTGATGGCATACTCGTCAATCAATTTTGCAAGTGCTGTAAAAGAATATTTGTGATTTCCTGTGTTGCTGTCTATGACGCTTTGATACATCAATCCTGAATTTAAGAGTCCTTGGATATAATAGCTATAATCGAATTTTTCGGTGGATATGTTTTTTCGGAGAAAATCTAAGTCTTCATAAAGTGTGCTGGTTACAATGTTGCAGATACGGAAATACTCTTGTAATGTTATGAAGTCTGCCAATAGACAACGAGTTGCATTTATTAAGAAGTTTACTTTTTGTTTTGTTTCAGCTTTATCAATACAAGCTATAATGCGTTCGGCGTTTTCTTCTCTATGACTGTCCTCAGAAAACTTAGCAATCATTTTCACCTTATTATTTTCATCTGAATATATTTCTTCAAGAAACATCGAAAATTTGTTCCAGAACAATCTTTCACGAATCATTATAGGTGATTCCAAAAGAAACTTAATAAACTTTGCGGCAGATACTGGATTTCCCAAGAAGGCGTTAGCGGCATCTTCTAAGGCATCACCTATTTTTTCTTTGAATCTCGTATCATTTGCTATCCGACGTGCTTTTTCTATAAATGTCATAATTTATCCTTTCATAGGTTGAATAGTAGTGACAATTCTTTACTCATTTCGGTGATAAGTTGTTCTCAGCTACGGATAAGATAAAATCGGAAAGTGTCATTGCAGAATTTACGAGCAATCTAGCATGATAGTCTTTGATGTTAAATTTTCTTTTCATTCCTAATCCGTGTGCATCGCTATTGGCGTTTCTCATTTCAGCTATTGCAGATACTATTTTTGCTAGTCCAGATAACAATTCTTTTATCCGCTTATCATTTTCTTTATCTATGTTCATATTATACAAATTTCTAACGCATTTATATAATTCACCTATGTCACCTTTATTTTTAGGAACTTTCTGCTTCTTTTCAATAACGTGTAGGAAAGTTTCTTCCAATAGCGTTCTTGATTTGGTAAGCGCACTATCAAAATGTCCCGCTTCAACATCTTGTAATGCTCTTTTTGAAAGTTTCGCTATATAATCTCGGTCTATGATTTTTTCTATACTGGGAGCATAGATTTCAATTCTTGTATCAGTCGGTCTAATGATGAATTTTTTATCTATAAATTTTAGTTCGTTCCCACTACAATAAAGAATGTGGTTTATTTTTTCTAAAACCATATTTATAATTTTATTGTAGAGCTCATCAATTTTTTCAGTTGAAAGACAAGATAATTTTCGTGTAAATTGAGACTTATCAAATAGAAATGCTAGCAACTCTGAACATCGACCGCTCTGTATTAAATTATCCAACATATCCTCGAAATATTGTTTACGACTTTTGTTTCCAATGATTTTCATTGGAAAACCAAAGCGGGTTGATATATCGCAAATGTCGCTAGCCGTTAGGCTGGGCATTGATATGGTAACGTATGGGGGCAAATCAAAAATATCGTTAATTGAAGTATCCTTATAAGGAAGTTCTCCGAACGTTGCATCGCCGTCAAGAATCTGAATGATTTCCTTTTGCTTTAGCAATTTATATGAATTGATAGTCATTGGAGTATTTCCTCTCCTTTAGCACAATGGCAACAATTCTTCCAGCCGTTCGGCGATTCGTTTCTGTTCATCCAACGGCGGCAGGGGGAAAGGAATTAAATTCAGTCGTTTTAAGCTTACGCCACCGATTATTCCCGTTACATTGTCGACGAAAAATTTTTTGAACGATGAGCTTTGCAGATAGAAATAAATGTATCGGTTAGAAATTTCTTCGGAGTTGAAGTTACAGAGTTTGTTGCCGAAACAAACATCTTGATTGGTCACGGCGATTTTTCTACCAGCACTTCCGCCTTCAATACACATCAGGACAGAATTTTTCTTTGCTCGGCGGAAATTGTTTTCAAAAGGAATGCGAACGCCATTGTCATAGTCAATTCGACTGTCGAAAGAAATATCCTTTGTGCCTATGTAACTGAAGCCGTCAGTAAGTCCTAGATATTTAGCTTTTTTCTCGGATTCGGCAATACTGTTACCCGTGTACATTTCGCACACTTCTCCGAGCCGACACCAACACCAATTATCCGGCAGGTCGAAGGGTATCTCGTCGTCAGAGATGGGCGGCAAAGGCTTTTCGGTTTTAATTTTCTTTTCGGCGAGTAACTTGGCTTTCTCGGTGCGGATTTTCCGGAGCAAGTCACGTGCATCGCCGTCGCTCGGCAACTGTTCCGTCAGTTTACCTTGAATGGCGGCTTGCAAAAGAGAATTTCTCATTCTGCGGGGGAAAGTTTCTTCCAGCTCGACAAGTTCGTGTTCGTCTTTAGCCAGCTCGTCGACTTCCGACAACAGCTCGTTCAGCTTCTCGACGATTCGTTCTTGTTCAGCAATCGGTGGTAGAGGAATAATTAACTTCTTCAATTTTTCTGCTTTGATTCCTGTGACAGTTGTGCCCGTCTTATTTTCAATGAGCATTTTTTGAAATGATTCTGATAGAAAGAAAAACATCATTAGCTGATTGTTGATTGATTTTTCGTCGTAGGCTTGAAAAGTAATTACACGTTGTCCTGCTGAAAAAATTTTCAAGTCAGCCAATGATGCATTACCCAGCGGAGCTTCAGTCGTGAACAAAATGTCTCCTTTTCGTGGTACGCCTCGACTTTGTCGATTTAAGAATTCATCTTCGGAAATGTATTCGCGAATGGAATAATCATTGTAGCCAAATTTAACGTTTTTAGCGGTGATGAGCGGAATGCCAGTACTGATTTTAGTTGGTGTTTTCCCTCTGTAATCTATGAAGTTGTACAAATCATTTAGACGACACCAGCACCAATTATCGTGAATATCGAAAAGAACTTCGTCGGCGGTGATTGGAGGCAAGGGCTTTTCAGCTTTTATTTTCTTTGTGGCGATGAGTTTAGTTTTCTCGGCGCGAATTTTCCGAAGCAAGTCTCGTGCGTCGCCATCGGTCGGTAGTTGTTCTGTTAGCTGACCTTGTATAGCCGCTTGCAGGAGGGATTTTTTCAATCGGTCGGCAAACATTCTTGCTCCTCCAGAATTTTTAAGAACTCTTCGGGCGTGACTGCGGGAATTTCACTTGCGGCGAAGTCCTTAACATTGCGTGTAACGATATAATCTGCGCGGAGGCTCAAGGCACACTGCATTTGCAGACAGTCTTCAAAATCCGAAAAATCATCGTCTTTCAAGGCTTGTACTATCTTCCCAAAGTCAACAGATTCAACGTAGAGAAATTCGCACAGACTTAGAAAAATTTCTTTGCGCTCCGTTAAAGTAAAATTTTTTCTAAGAACATACATGGCATTTAGCACGGAATGACCTGCAATCGCTCCGTTGATAATTTCTTGTCGGCACAGGTCAATGACTTTTTCCGAAAATATGACATATGGCTCACGTCTTGCAATAACGTCCAGCAAAACATTTGTATCAATCAAAATCAACATCTGCCAAATTTTTCCTCCATATATTCGTCCAACGCCTTATCGTAGTCAAAATCAGGAATTGGTTTGCACAGAGACTTAAATTTCTCAAACGCAATGCGCTTTCGATTGAGCCTTTCTTCTTTGCTCTCGATTGACTTTAGATTTTCAGATTGCATGAATTGAATCAAAATGAAAAGTTTCTCGTCCGGAAAGCTTTGTAACATTTCAAAAGCCTGTTGTCTTAAAGCCGTCATACCTCATCACCTCCGATATTTTGCAACAATGCAGAGAGCTTTTCAAGCCGCGAATCAATTTTAGAATTCAAAGCGGCGCGACGTTCTTGAAAGTCTTTGATAGTCTCGGTGGGCGAAAGAATTTCTTCATCCGTCGAAGGGTAGCCGCACAAGTCCAAATCATAACCACGATTTACTATCTCTTCAACAGTGAACGACTTTGCTTTAAACGTCTCTGAGTCTTTGTCTTGAATCTCATAACGATTACTCCACCATTCAACGCAGTCCGCAAAGTGTTCAAGCAACATTGGCTTCGTCTTGGAAAAATGTTTGTAGCCGTCGGGCATGTCAACGCGATAAAACCATATCTTTTCCGTTCGTCGAGTCTTGTCGAAGAATAAAATATTCGTCGTGATTGAAGTGTATGGCGAGAAAACACTTTGCGGTAACCGAATAATCGTATGCAAATTGAATTGGTTCAGCAGTCGTTTCTTTAGCTCAATCTTCGGGCTATCCGTGCCGAATAAAAATCCGTCCGGAATAATGACTGCTGCGCGTCCATTAAATTTCAAACGATAGAGAATCAACGCGATGAATAAATCTGCTGTCTCGTTGCTACGTAATTCAGCTGGAAAATTATTTCGGATTATCGGAAGCTCTGTTCCGCCGTATGGCGGATTTATAACGATGACGGGAAATTTTTCGCTGTCGGTGTATTCGGTGATTCTACATTCAAGTGAATTGCCGTGAAAAATATTCGGCGTGTCTACGTTGTGAAGAAGCATGTTCGTTATTGCAAGCAAATACGGCAATGGTTTTTTCTCTATACCGAAGACAGCTTGATTTGAATAGAATTCTCGTTGCTTGACAGAAATATTTTCTTGCCGTGCCAAATAATTTAGTGTTGAAGTCAAGAATCCACCAGTACCGCAAGCGAAGTCTGCCACAGTTTCACCGAAACACGGAGCAATGCGTTCAATGATAAAATCAGTTACCGCTCGCGGCGTGTAGTATTCTCCTGCATTACCTGCGCTTTGCAAACTTTTGAGGATAGTCTCGTAAATATCGCCGAAGAAATTTTTTTCCTTAACCGTATCAAGTTTTATCTTGTCGACTTCGTTTATCACTTGACGCAACAGTACTCCATTTTTCATATATTGATTCACTTCTGCGAAGACTTCACGAATGATAGCTTTCTTTTTTTCTGTTTCATGAGTGACAGGCAGATTTTTCAGCGTCGGAAACAATTCATTGTTGACCAACTTTAATAAGTCTTCGCCAGTCAAGACGGAGCCACTCTTATCGTCAATAGCCCAATTTCTCCAGCGTAATCTTTCTGGAATAATAGACTGATAGTTATCGTCGAACAGTTCCCAATCTTCTTCCTTTGTATCGTAAATCTTGAGGAAAAGAATCCAAGTTAATTGCTCTATGCGTTGCGCATCACCATTAATACCACTGTCGCCGCGCATGATATTTTGTATCGTCTTAACAAAATTTCCTAAACTCATTCCCTCACCTCATGCAACTTCGTAGATTAAGTTTTCCAACTCACGCACAGTTCGCAAATAACTTTCCTTATCACCAAAAAGTTTAACAATAGTTGGCGGACTCCCCATAGAATCAAACGGAGTATTCCGCAACACCTGCAGATTTTCCAGTTCGTTAATTCCATTCGCTGTGTATTTTTCCAAAAGAGCGTTGAGAACTGCCCGACATTTCTCCGGAAACTTCTTCAGAACGTCAGAATTTTTTGCGGCTTGAGTTCGTTGTTGCCGCGTTTTTAATTTCCTGCCGTAAGCAACATGTAGAATCAAATCGAAGTCGTCTATATTCTTATCAAATTTGTAAGTGTCGCGTAACAAAAAGAGAAAAATTCCTTCCGATGTTAGTTCGTCGAGTATAGCCTGTTTTCTTTCTACCGAATTCCATACCTGCAAGAAATCTCTCAACTCAGCATATTTACCCAAAATATTCTTTCGCGTGTAGTCGATAAGATTTTCTGTAATGAGCTTGCCGTCTTTGCCCAAGAAAGAAACAGCTTCGTTAACTATAGCAACCTCCACCCCGCGAACATGATACTTTTCTTGCGAATTATCTCCGGACTCAACTTTCTTATCAGGACGAATTTCCGCATTGCCCAAAATAATTTCTGGGTCGCCATCAAATTCGGGGTCGTAAAATTTTTCTGTCGCTCCACTAAAATCCATTATCGTGAAAAAATTTTTATCGTAATTCGGAAACAGTCTCGTACCTCTGCCGATGATTTGCTTGAACATTATCATTGATTCAATTACCTTGTCAATTACTATAAGTTTAATCGTCTTACAATCAACGCCTGTAGACAAAAGTTCAGCTGTCGTGGCTATAATTGGCGGGGTTGCATTCGGCTCAATAAAATTGTCCAGTTGTCTTTTGCCTTCCTCGTCATCGCCAGTAATTTTCATTACATAATTCGGATTGTCGCGCATGATGTCGCTATTTTCTACTGCGAGAGCTCGACGCATCAATTCCGCGTGCTCCGTATTTTTACAAAAAACTATTGTCTTACTTTGTCGTCCATTTTCCTTTAGCCAAGCGGTAATCCGACTTGCAACCAACTTTGTCCGTTCTTCTATAAAAAGATTTGAATCGTAGTCCTCTTGATAAAACGTCTTATCCGGAAGATTTTTCCCATCTGTATCCTTCTGTTCAACTTGCGGTCGCCAACCACTCAAATCTTTATCTATGTTCACTCGAATGACTTTGTACGGCGCAAGAAATCCGTCCAATATCCCCTGCTTCAAACTATAAGTGTAAATTGGCTCCCCAAAATAAGTTTTATTGCTTACTTCAGACGTCTCTTTTGGCGTAGCAGTCAAGCCGATATGAATCGCGCAATGGAAATAATTTAAAATCCTGCGCCACTCGGAATCCGCTTTTGCACTGCCACGATGACATTCGTCTACTATTATCAAATCAAAAAATTCCGGTTTAAACTGGCGAAAAGGCTCCTCTCCTTCCTCGCCCGCCAACTGATGATATAAACTCATAAACACTTGATATGAGCTATCTAGCTTTTTATTTCTGATTTTGCACATCAATTTTTCCAGCGGTTTAAAATCTTGAGCCATTGTCTGGTCAATCAAAATATTTCTATCAGCTAGATACAAGACTCTGCTAACGACATTCGATTTTAACAACTTCCAGACGATTTGAAACGCTGTGAAAGTTTTTCCTGTTCCCGTTGCCATTACGAGCAACAATCTTTTCTGTCCCTTTGCCACTGCTTGAATCACGCTATCAATTGCTATCTGCTGATAATAACGAGGAGTTATTTCTTTAACCGTGTCGTAATAGTCTGATGTGAGAATTATTTTTTCCTGAGTTGGCAAAAATTTTTTGCTCGCACAGTACCTTTCCCAAAGTTCCTCTTCCGTCGGAAATTCATCCATATGAAATTCCCGCTCAGTACCTGTCAAAAAATCATGTTCGATAAATTTTTTCCCATTCGACGAATACGCAAACGGCAAATGCAAAATCTTTGCATAATCCATCGCTTGTTGTAAACCGCTGTCAGCTGTATATTCAAGATTTTTTGCCTCCACGACTGCAAGCGAAAACTTACCATCCTTGAGTAAAAGATAATCTGCTTTCTTCCTTTTACCGCGCTCAACAATTTTACCTTTCACTAAAATTTGTCCTTCAGTAAAAAAGTATTCCATGCGAATATGTTCCTTCGTCCAGCCAGCTTTTTCCAGCGCAGGCGTTATATATCTAAGCTTAATATCCTCTTCCGAAAGATTTTCATTATTACTCATTCTAATTCCCTCGAACAAAAATTCTCTGATGTTTTTATTATAAAACCTCCAGCTACAAAAGACTATACCACAAGAAAAATGGTTTGTCATGGAATGCCCAAAAAATTGTGCAAAAATTGGGCACATGATTTTTGGAGAAGTGGTAAGATATGAGAAAGCAAATTTAGGCGAAAATGTTCACTTCTGCATTTCACTGCGTGAAATGCCAAAAATCCCGCGTCACGACGCGAAAAATCGCTTTAAAAAATATGTCAGTCGCTACGCTCCTTGAACCTGCGGTTGGCTCACGAAAGGAAGAAAATCTTATTTGGCTATGTTTCATTTCCGTATCAAGTCCGACAAGAAACCCAACGGAACGAAAATTTCGGCAGTCAAACATGTCGAATATATAAATCGTGAGGGAACTTTTGCCCACGACGAGCACTGGAAACAAATCAACAAATTCGTCGGCAATTTCATCACGACGGCTCAGATGCCAAATGCACTTGACGGAATAAATGCGCTCCTTTACAAGACCGACGATTTTGGCTCTATTAAAAATTCTGAGCGCGGGATTGAAGTCACTGAAAATTTTTCCCACACCACTATTGCCATTGCGCTCATGTTAGCAGACAAAGCTATGAATCATCAACTGCTGATTATCAATGGTTCTCCAGATTTTCATAAAACAGTGCTTCAAGTCGCTCTTGAAAATAATCTTTCCATTTCTTTTCAAGATAAACTTATGCAAGGAACTTTTGAACTGCGAAAACGAGAAAAGGAAAACGAAAGAAGAAAATTCATCGCCAATGGCGGCTCTATTATCTCCTCTCGCCCAAAAACTCAGTCACGTATTCATCCAGCTCGTGCGAAAACCTTAGAAGAAGCAACAAAACCAGGATTTCATTTGCCTTCATTATCTCAACTTCCGTCGCTAACAGGAGGAACATCGGAAGGAATAAAATTGACCGAAGATGAAGCACTCGACTTAAACGAATTCATGCGCGAACAATATCAGCGTGTTCGTTATGATTTTTCCGACGAGCAAAAAAATTTAGCTCAGTTGACAAATGGGCGAAGGACGACCCGAAAAAATTTTTCCAAGCCGCCGATAAATATGAAGGCGTCGGACATCGGCGTTACGTCGAAATTGAATTCGCCTTGCCTAACGAATTAAAAACGGTTGAGCAGTATCGACAAATCATAGACGCTTTTATAGCCAAAAATTTGAGCGAGCATTATTATGCCTACGCGATACACAACAAAATAGGAATGATGTCAGACGGACAACATCATCCCCACGTTCATATTATGTTTTCCGAACGACTCATTGACGACGTGGAACAAAAGAAAGAACGAGCCGCTAAAGCTTTCTTTATCTATCCGGCACGAAAGAAAAAAGATGGCTCTGAACCACCTTTCGAGGAGAGATGGAAACGTGGCGCACCGAAAGCCCGTAAGTGGTGCAATCGTCAATACGTAAGCGAAATACGCGCTGACTTTGCTCGAATTCAAAATGAAGTATTGGAGCAAAATGGTTTTTCCATTCGCGTTGACCATAGAACACTACAGGCGCAAAAGGAAGAAGCGGAGAAAAACGGCGATACTTTTCTTGCCAGACTTTTTAGCCGAATTCCGGAAGAATATGTCGGCGTCATTTCTTGCAAAGAGAATGATGACGAGAAAGTAGAACGGCTAAAAGAATTTCGCTCTCTTCGCAAACAACATTTTGATCTAGGGGTTGTTGGTAAATTAAAGGTGAATAACAGAAGAAGCAAGTAAAACGAAATTCTCGAAGCAAAGAGCCAATTTGTCGAAGCGCGTGGCAACGTGACGGTAATTTTTAATGCGTTGAAAAAAC
>JAFQZB010000099.1 GCA_017406175.1 Selenomonadaceae bacterium
CCGGAACAGATTTCTGGAAAGATGAAGATTCTTTCTGATGCCTGCATCTCAAAGGACGATGGCAAGGCAAGAGAGGCGCTAAGAATTGTAGTTCCAACATTCATTAAACCTGATGATGTAAATGAGCGAGTAGGGAAATGAAATGAATTTAGGACAGCTTTCAGTTGGTTACTGGCTATAACTAACTGCTTACAGTAATCAACTGATAAAAATCTTGGATTATAAGATGCAATTGAATGACACTTTTTCTTATGATCATGACTATCACAGGATTCTGTAAAGAAACCTGAACTGCACACCCGAAGCGTACATCTCAAGGCCGATGCTTTCGAGACCACGAAATATATAGAGCTGGTGCAAATATAAAGGTGTAGATTATGACAACTGAAAAATGCCCTATATGTGGCAAAGAAGCTAAACATGATTGGTTTGAGAGAAATGCCGAAGACGGAAATAGACTTGAAGAGTGGTTTGATTGCCCTCATTGTGGCTTTTATGAAATTCCCAAAAGCTCGATGCTTCCATATGTGTTTTCTGATAAAACAGAACAGAATACATATTACGTCAGTTGTTATCTGAATGAGACCAAATCTGAACACGATTCAAACAATCCAATTCGATTGTCAAGTGAAGTCTTGAACACGATTGTGAGACAGGTACCAAAAACAGTAGAAGATAAGATTGAAAGACTTTTACAGTACATTAATCACAGAACCAGATTCTTTGGTGATGACGTTGAAGTACAGATGGAGAAATTTCATTTCAACACCAGAGTAACCAAGCTTATAACGCTCAACGACAAACTCACCAAAACTCTCTTCAGTCTGCCCGCCGACGAATATTACGATTCGCTCCAAAACGGCACGAGCATCGCCGTCAACGAAACTGTTTCTCGCGGAAAAAAGATTCAAAGTCATTTCACTCTTAAAAGCGGCGGCTTTGCGGCTCTCAGACGTCCTCTCAATGAATTCGACCGCGCTGTCTTCGACACTTGCAACTCCGCTCGCGCGGCTAACTTCAGAGGCATTACTCCCGATTCGCTCTTCCGTGCCTTAGTCGGCGGAAAAAACAAAAATACTCGTCTTTCCCCCGACCAATCAGCTACCATTTTTGATTCTCTCGAAAGGCTTATGACTGTCATCGAAATCGACTTCAGCCAGACTTGCGAAAAAATACCCAAGTACAATTCTGCTCCCGGCAAAATTACTGCACAAATACTGCCTTGCCAAATTTTGGAAAACGTTCTAGTCAACGGGCAAATCACAACAATTATAGAATTCATCGACGAAAGTCCGCTTTTGAAAATCGCTCGCGCCAAAAAGCAATTACTCACCTATCCTGTCTCTCTACTCAACATACCAAAACAAAACAACACTCCGCTGGTCATCACGATTAAAAGCTACGTGATCCGCCGCGTTCTTGAAATTATCGCCCATAACATGACGCCGACTATCACTTTCGCCGATGTATTTAAGCACTGTGAACTTTCCGACGCCAATCGCTTTCAACAACGCGACGCTCGCAAAATTATTCTCGACATTATGAAACACTTACAATCCAACGGCATTATCAAATCCTTCGAGACGACAAAAAAAGACGGTTCCTACTACTCCGTTACTATAACTTTTTAGTGCGTTTTACTTTGCAACTTTTTGTGAAAATTTTGGGGGGCTTCGTAAATTAGCACACATGGCTTCGTAAATTAGCACACATGGCTTCGTAAATGAGCTCACACTGGACTATTTGACTAATAGGTTTTAGCAAGGCTACACTAGGCGACTTTTTAACCCGCCAAAACCTGTAAGTATTGTAAATACTGTAACGGACGGCGACGCCCTTGCTATGCAAGGGGCGCGCCTTTCCTTCCCGGAACCAGAGAAAAAATCGCTCGCCCGCTCTTACGAGCGTACGGCGATTAAAAAATTTCCCCAGAAAAAAGAAACAGTTTGGGATTCGAGAGCGGCTTACGCCGTAAAAGAACCCTTGAAAAAAAGAAAGGTTTGGGATTTATGAATATCTTCGACGAAGTCAACCTCTTGCCTGAGGAAAAAATCGCTCAAAGACTCGGCTTAGCTACTGCCAGAGACGGCAAGTCCTTCCTCTGTCCGGATTACGGCAATGGCTCTGGCAAAAGCGGTGACGGCATTAAGCAGACTAAGCTCAAAGGCAAGCTAGTCTGGCATTGCTACCGTTGTGGAGGACACTGGAGCAACGTGGACTTGGTAGCATTAGTGGAAGGAATTTCACCGAGCGATACGGCAGAATTGGCGAGAAGGTTAGAAGAGTTATTTCCAGAATCAAAACCTTTTCTTTTTTCTAGGGGTAAAGGTTTTTCGCACTTTAGCGTAGCCGACAGGCAAGCGTCAAAAAGTGCGTCTTGGGATTTTGGCTATCGTAGCGAAGGCGAGAGCCAAGCGTCAAGCGATAGCCGTTCCTGGACGCCTTGGACTGTGCCGCCAGCGTTTGCGCTGGAACGGGCGTGTGAACCTATGCGGGCGTCAGAACCTGTGCCGCCGAAAAATTACGGGAAGACGTTTTACCCGCGTTATGTAGAGACTATGCGGAAGTTTCTGGCTGAACGAGGTGGGAGTTATCGCGGTTTGACGGCAGAGACGTTTGAAAAATATGGTGTAGTCGTTCATCTGGAATTTGGGGTAGGAGACACGGAGAAGTTGCCGACGCTGATAATTCCGTATGACGCCTATCATTTTGTGGCGCGAGCGGTGGACAGTAAAAGACGCCCTACGCAACATGGACAAGGTGCAGGATTGTATGAACCGCTGGAGATAGACGGCAAATACCCAACGTTCATAGTGGAAGGTGAGTTGGACGCTTTGTCGGTAGTTCAATCCGTCGGAAGTCGTGGAATTCGCTGTGTGGCGACAGGCGGAGCGTCGAAATATGGCAAGGTTGTTCCGGAATTGGAAAAGCGGTTTGGAAAGTCGGAAAGCAAGCCGTCGTTTTTGGTGATGTTCGATAACGACGAGGCGGGCAAGGCGAACGGGCTAAAATTAGTTGAAGAATTGCGGGCGGCGAGTTATCCGGCAGAGATGTTCTTTTTGTCGGAGCACATGGCAGGAGAAAAATATCCGAAAGTGGACGCGAACGATTTACTGCAGAGCAATCCGGATGAATTAGTGCGGCGACTTTTGGACGGACTGGAAAAAAGTTACGAGTCATTGTCAAAACAGAAATTGTCAAATGAAGAGTGGCGACAGAAATTGGCAGAAACGAAAGTTCAGGCGACAGGAAATAAAAACGGGATAGAAATTTTTTCGTTCACGGATTACTTTGCTGGAGAATTTTTCCGAGACATAGAGATGACGGCAAAATATTCGGAACGCA
>JAFQZB010000100.1 GCA_017406175.1 Selenomonadaceae bacterium
GAAGGCAACATTTTTGAACTTGATACCGAGTTCGTCGAAGTCAACAGGCTCATTGCTTTGAAT
Organism: Selenomonadaceae bacterium; assembly: GCA_017406175.1. Taxonomy (GTDB): domain Bacteria; phylum Bacillota; class Negativicutes; order Selenomonadales; family Selenomonadaceae; genus Quinella. The sequence continues at coordinate 64 of JAFQZB010000100.1, forward strand.
AACCGCGACCGGCTTGCCAATTCCAACATAAGTTTTATTTTTCCTGTCTAAAGGAATAACAAATTGATTAGCGCAAAGGTAAATTTCTTGTATGACATCGCCGACGGTTAAATTCGTTAATTCATCTTGGTCGAAAGCAACTTTATCAACGTTTTCCAAAATTTTTTTCGTTGTCGTGTACTGTTTTAGTCGTTCGAGCCGTTCAGCACGAATTTCGGCTTGACGTTCTGCGCGACGAGCATTTTCTTCTTTGAGTTCGTTATATTTTCTTGCTAATTCATAGCTATCTTCACATCCATACATTTCTTTAAGCTGTCGAACGGCTTCTGCTTCGTCTGGACCGTCAGCACAAATAGTAATTTCAGTGCCTTTATACAAACTACTGCTCATAATCATTAAAAGGCTTTTTGCATCGATAACTTTATATTTTTTCTTGCCAGTTCTTTTATTTACTTTGATTTGAACTTTCGATTTAAACTCAGAAGCTTTCATAGCGAACATATACATGCTTTCTGGAAAAAAGTAGCCTACTATGGCAGTTGCCTCAGTCATAAAATCAGCTCCTCATTCAAAGTACCAGCCGAAAATATTTTTGATTTTGACTTTGAAACCGTCCAAAACGTTCACGGGCACTTCAAATTTAATTTCAGCGCGTTCCTCGTCGGTTAATTCGTTCAATTCGTCTTCAGACCAGTTGTGATAAACGTCGTCCAAGAAATATTTACCGTCGCGCAGGAGATAAACTTGAATATTTTCGCTCCACGGGTCGATAATCCAATATTCGCCCACGCCGTTTCGTTCGTAAACGTCTTTTTTAATTCCGAGGTCGCGTTTCATGGTCGAGCGGGAAAAAATTTCGGCAAGCATATCGGGCACGCCATGCAATGTCGAATCTTTATTCTTAAAAAACGATTTTGCTTTCTCCGCGCTGACAAAAATAAAATCTGGCTTAAAAAGACTACCGTCGGGGAAGTGAACGTCGAAATTGTCCGCCGCAACTATTCCGAGCTTGTTTATACTCGCATAACTGCCAATAATTTTAACTAAATTTGCGCTAACGTTAACATGACCCCAACCAGGACTCGGTGCCATAAATTTTACTCCCTCAATGATTTCGTAGTCGTCGTAAGTGTCGATAAGAATTTCGGTTGCCATTTGAATCAACTCCTTAAGAAGTCTAAGATTTCCTCAAAAACGAAGTCGCGGTTCTCGTCGAGTGGCAGAAGGTGTCCGCTATTGGGGACGGTAATAACTTTTTTAGTCCGTGAGCCGACGTTATCCATGATGTAGCGTGCCGAGCGCGGTTGAGCTGTATGATCTTCTTCGCCGTGCATGATGAGTATTGGCGCAGTGACATTCGGCAGAAGATTTTTCACGTCGTCAATCAAGGAAAGCAGTTCATGAACACTGATAAGCGGCATCTTCTTATAAACGTCGTTAGCGGCTTGTGGCACGTCATTTAACTTTTTGCGGGGCTGAACAATGCAAGCGTTGCCGCAGAACTCTTTGGGCGGCAGATTTTTCAAGCCAAGCCCGTCATCAATAAAAATCGGGGCGGCAAGCGTCACAATCTTATCAACGCTACGTTCGCTTGCAAGTTTCAAGGTCAGAAGCCCGCCCATAGAGTGTCCGACGACAAAGATTTGGTCGCAAACGCCGCGTAGAATAAAAAATCCGTCGAGAACGGAATTAAACCAATCGTCTTTAGTCGTGCGCATTAAATCATTCTCGTCGGTACCGTGCCCCGCTAACCTGTGGCAGTGAACCGTAAAGCCAGCGCGGTTGAGGAATTGTCCGAGCAAAAAAAGTTCGGCGGGCAAGCCGGTGAAGCCATGAATCAGCAAGACACCGCTTGAGCCGCCTTTAAGCAAAAAAGATTCTCCACCGTCAATCAAGATATTCGCCTCCAAAAAGACTTTTACAATAAATCCCTGTAATAAAGGAGCCGCCATGGACGGCGGCTCCCGCCGCACTGAAACATGGATGTTTCATGCGGCGCATCAGCTCCGGTCTTTGATGACGCGCTCGCAGTTCGTGACCCTTGCGCCCCTGCGAGGCGTCCTTTTCTTTTGTTACTTTTCTTTTGGACGAGCAAAAGAAAAGTTTGCCACAAGCTACATTGAAAGCTTAGCGATAATCAAAGTTATCACGGCGAACATAACGCCCAATATGATTGTCAGGCGTGCAAGAAACGCATCCATGCCGCGAGCCTTGCCGGAGAAGACAGCATCCGAACCGCCGTCCATACCGCCCATACCGCCCGACTTTGCCTCCTGCCCCAAAATAACCCCAATCAACGCGACCGAGATTATCGCATCCAATATCATTAAGAACGTCATCATTTCAAACCAACTCCTAATCCTGTGACATGTAATAGCTTAACGCACTCAAGCCAACGGACAAATCCTCATTGACGAGCGGAATATCAATCTGCACGTTAAGTTTTATCGGTGCAAAGTTCCAAATGCCCTTGACGTCCGCCGCAATCAGCGAATCCGCCACGTCTTGAGCCTCGCTGGCAGGAACCGTGATAACTCCAATATCAACCGACCGTTCCGAAATAATTTTCTCCATGCTTGACGCGTCATTGACTTCAAGCCCGTTGACCTTACTGCCGATGATTTCTTTATCGTTGTCGAAGAGTGCCACGACCGAAAAGCCCAGCAGTGCAAAGTTCACGTAATTGGCAAGCGCACCGCCCAAATGACCTATGCCGACAATCGCAAGCCGCCACTTATTATGCAAGCCTAAGATATTTCCGATTCTGTCCCTGAGCTCGCGCACGTCATAGCCAATACCTTTCCTGCCGAATTGCCCGAACGTCGCCAAGTCTTTGCGGATTTGCTCTGGCGTGATGTCCAGTCGCCGTCCAAGCTCGTCCGATGAGATGATCTCAATGGCTTCTGCCTCGACCAGTCGCAACGTCCTGAAGTACAGCGGCAATCTGTCAATCGTCGCCTGTGAAATTGTCTTCTTCAACTGCGCTTGCCTCCTTAGTGTTTAATCTTGTCAATCGCCGCCGCCAACGCACCGAGCATCCACATTAGCATTGAGCTTGGGATATTGAAAAGCAAATCGTCCGTGAACCCATTCAAAGCCATAGACAGGAACGCTAGCCCGATTCCCAGCTGCAACCCGTCGAGGAATTTTTTATCGTCAATTTTCGTGGCGTCGTCCCAATTAATTTCCTCCTGCTTATCGTCAATCACGTCGTCTAGCTTGATAATCTTCGCGGAAATGTTTTCTCCGCCCACGGGAATATCCTCCGAAAACTTTTGCCGCGTGTGTTCGCTGAAGTTCATTTCCTCGTGGTGGATAAGCTCTCCCGTCTTTTTAACGACGTGTGACTTCTTCCGGCTGAACAAATCCAAAACCCTGTTAGCGAACTCAGAGAACTTCTCGTTAATCAGCTCCGCAAGCTCCTGCAAGAAGGCGTTTGACGCAAAAATTTTCTCGATACGTTCGCTGAACCATTTCTCCGCGCCGCGTTCACTCATGCCGAACGAGATAAACATTGTCCCGAAGAAGTACCAGAAAAACGCCAAAGCCCCGACGATACCGACTTCAGCCGCGTAGTTCAGATAGATGTTGTGCGCATGATAGATGATTATGTTCGGGTCGGCGACGAAGTAATTGTATTGCGGATAGACGAATTGATAAGCACCCCAGCCAATACCCGTGAACGGGTGGTCGCTAATCATAGCCGACGTACTGACCCAAATGCCGACGCGCACCGCCTCTGAGGAATCGCCCATGCTGAACGCCGATAAGATTCTGTTCGTGAAGGTCGAATCGCTGTAGGCAAGTAGTCCGGTAATCGCCGCGAAGAAAATTAAAACCCTCCAATCCTTCCACACGCCGTAGACCGCAAAGACAATCGCTATGGCAATGAATGCCCCGCGTGAATAAGTCATCACTAAGCAGAGGGCAAGCATACCAATCGCGACGATTAGGATTATCTTTTGCGCCCGACGCTCCGCCTTAGTCAAAAGCCCCAACGCCAAGCAAATCATCACGTCCAGATAACCCGCCAGCACGTTCGGATTTTCCAGCGTCGAGAAAATTCGCTTCCTTAGTTCTGGGAAGGCTTCGGGGTCTGTCCACTTCACGTCAGCCACGTCCACGCCGAAGACGAATTGGAAGAAGCCCCACAGCACGACCAGTACCGCCGATGCGCCGAGGGCTTGAGCTACCCATTTGACTTGCTCGGTCTTTTGGATTGTCTGCCCGACGATTAGATAAGTTAGCGCGTAGATGCCGACTAGCGAGCAATAATTGTAAATCAAGTCGAAACTCCGCGCCGACGACGTGAAGACGCTTACCGCTCCGATTAGCAAAAAGATTGTAACTGGCACGTCGAAGGGCAAGCCCCGTATCTTGTAATGTGAATCAATCCGACTTCTTAGGAACCAAGTTATCACGCCGAAGACGACCGCCGTCGCCGCAACCGTAGGAGAGAGCGCGAGGAAGAATGCTTCCGTTAAGACGGCGTAAAGCGTCCAGTCTTCCAGGTTCCTTATCCGCCGCCGCCTAGCAAAGACGCTCACTCTGTCCAATGCCCCGCCTCCCTTCTTAAACAACAAACTTTCTGACCGCCCCGATTAAGTACAACGAGCCGGCGATAATCTTAACGTCGCTTGAAGTCTTCATGAGCCGTTCGACCGCCGCAACGTTATCTTCGACAGCCAAGCACTTAATGCCGCGTTCATGCAGGCACTTGCACAAGGTATCAGTCGAGGCGGCGCGTTCAGAGTCGGGCGGCGTGACGATAACCAAATCATCTGCGCGGAAGAGAATCTTAATCATGCTGTCGAAGTCCTTATCCCTTAACGCACCGAAGAGCCAAGCCCGTCGACCTTGCGGAAAAGTTTTATCTAAGCTTTGTCGAAGAGCCGCCGCCCCGTTAGGATTGTGCGCCCCGTCAATCACGACGACGCCCGCCGCAGTGTCGACGACTTCAAAGCGTCCAGCCCATTGCACACGAGCTAAGCCCGCCTCAATCGCCGCGTCGTCAATGCCAAGAACCTGAGCCGCCTTAATCGCAATCGCCGCGTTGAATTTTTGATACTCGCCGCGTAGATTGACTTTGACATTGGCAGGCGTCGTGACTTCATACAACACGGAATGTTTTTCCTTAGCAACGGCTCGGATAATCTCAAGGGGCTTGCCCGTAGCTCCTGTGACCGTCGGGACGTTCGGTTTGATGATACCCGCCTTGTTGCGTGCAATGCCTTCCAAGTCGCCCAAAATGTTTTCGTGGTCAAGGGCAATGTTCGTGATGACTGAAAGCTCCGGCGTAATAATGTTCGTCGAATCCAGCGAGCCGCCCAAGCCGACTTCGATAACCGCCACATCAACCGCACGAAGTTTAAAGTAAAGGAACGCCGCCGCCGTCAAAACTTCAAAGTGCGTTGCCTCGACGTTGCAGGCTTTGACTCGGAAAATCATCTCGGCGAAGTCGTCTTCGGGAATGTCCACGCCGTTGATTTTGATTCGTTCGCAATAACTTTCCAAGTGCGGCGACGTGAACAATCCGACTGTCAGCCCTTGAGCCTTTAGCATTTCAGCGAGTATAGCGCATACCGAACCTTTGCCATTAGTGCCGGCAACGTGAATTGTCCGATAAGCGTTCTGCGGATTGCCCAACGCCTCAGCGAGGGCTTTAATCCGTTTGAGACCTTCCTTGACGCCGAAGACGCACAGCCAGTCCAGATACTCCAACGCGTCCTTATAAGTCTTCAAGCTGTTTAATCCTCTGCTCAAGCGACGAAATCTTTTCCTGTGCCGCGACGAGTTTATCACGCTCCGATTGCACGACTTCGGCGGGGGCTTTGCTAATGAAGCGTTCGTTGTTAAGCTTGCCAGCAGTCGACGCCGCGCCTTTGCGAACTTTCTCCAGCTCCTTAGTCAAGCGGGCGATTTCCTTTTCCGTGTCGATTAAGCCTTCCAACGGCAGATAAATTTCTACGCCGTCAATTACTGCGCCGATTGCGTGCGCGGGCTTTTCCTCGGCGAAGGTTATCGGCTCAGCGAAGGCAAGCGCGGTTAAGTAACTCGAATTCTCCTGCATAGCCTCTTTAAACTCCGCCCGCGTGACCTTTAAGACGACTGCCGCCTTTTTGCGTGAATCAATGCCCAGCTCCGATTTCAAGTTGCGGATTGTCCTTACCGTGCTAAAGATTAAGTCCGCCGCCTCATCAATGCTTGCGTCTTTGATGATTAAGTCGGAAAGCTCCTCGGTCGTCGGATACTTCGCCAGCATGATTGAGCCGTTGACGTTCGGGAGCTTCTGCCTAATGATTTCAGTTAGGAATGGCATAAACGGATGCAATAGCCTAAGCGCAGTCTCAAGAACCGTTGCCAGCACGAACCGAACCGTTGCTTTTGCCCGTGCGTCGGAGCCATAAAGCCGTGTCTTAGCTAACTCAATGTAATAATCGCAGAAGTTAAACCAGATAAGCTCATACAGCTGACGAGCCGCCTCGCCCAGTTCAAAGCGGTTAAGATTGTCCGTGACGGTTTCAATTCGATAAGCTAGCTTCTGGAAAATCCACTTGTCCGCCAGCTCTAAATCGTCGGGCGTTGGCTTGAAGGTCGGGTCGAAGTCTTCCAAATTCATTAGCAGGAACCGCGACGCATTCCAAATCTTGTTCGCGAAGTTCCGAGCCGACTCCACACGCGACCAATAGAACCGCAAATCATTTCCGGGCGTGTTGCCAGTTACGAGCATGAACCGCAGAGAATCCGCGCCGTATTTCTCGATTACCTCCACCGGGTCGACGCCGTTATTAAGTGACTTGCTCATCTTGCGTCCGAACTCGTCGCGAACCAAGCCATGAATAAACACTTTGCGGAACGGAACCTCGCCGCGGAACTTCAGCCCCATCATCACCATTCGCGACACCCAGAAGAAAATTATATCGTAGCCCGTGACCAGGACGCTTGTCGGGTAGAACTTCTTAAGTTCGGGTGTCTCTTCGGGATAGCCCAACGTGCTGAATGGCCACAACGCAGAACTAAACCACGTGTCGAGAACGTCCTCTTCGCGGCGAAGATTTCTACTGTGGCAATGCGGGCACTCGTGAACGTCGACTTCGGAAACTGTCATCTCGCCGCAGTCGTCGCAATACCACGCCGGAATTTGATGCCCCCACCACAGCTGCCGGCTTATGCACCAATCGCGAATATTCTCCAGCCAGTTAATATAAATCTTCGTGAACCGCTCCGGAACGAACTGCAATGCCCCAGACTTGACAGCCTCAATCGCGGGCGCGGCAAGCGTCTCCATTTTGACGAACCATTGCTTGCTAATCAGCGGCTCAATCGTCGTGTGGCAACGGTGGCAATGTCCGACGGCGTGTTCATGATTCTCGACCTTGACAAGATAGCCGCTCGCCTCCAAGTCCTCGACAATCTGCTTGCGGCACTCGTAGCGGTCTAAGCCAGTGTACTTGCCCGCGTCAATCATCTTGCCTTCGTTGCTAATGACTTTTACTTGCTCCAGATTATGACGCAAGCCCATTTCGTAATCGTTGGGGTCGTGGGCGGGCGTCACCTTAACAGCTCCCGTGCCGAATTCCTTATCAACGTAGCTATCAGCGAACAGAGGCATTTCACGATTGACCAGCGGCAGTATCAACGTCTTGCCGACGAGATTTTTATAGCGTTCGTCGTCGGGGTGAACAGCAACGCCCGTATCGCCGAGCATCGTTTCAGGACGAGTCGTCGCAACCACGACATAACCGCTACCGTCTTTGAAGGGATAGCGCAAGTGCCAAAGGTGACCTTGCTCCGGCTCGTGCTCAACTTCAATATCGCTTAACGCCGTGTTGCACTTCGGACACCAGTTGGTTATGCGCGTGCCTCGATAGATTAAGCCCTCGTTATACAGGCTGACAAAGACCTTACGAACTGCCGCCGAGCACCCCGCGTCCATGGTGAAGCGTTCGCGTTCCCAGTCGCAACTTGAGCCGAGCGTCCGAAGCTGATAGCTGATTCGATTGCCGTAAGTCTCCTTCCATTTCCAGACGCGCTTTAGGAATTCTTCGCGTCCGAGTTCATAACGATTGGTGCCCTCGCCGCGCAGTTGCTCTTCGACCTTAGCTTGCGTGGCAATGCCCGCGTGGTCTGTGCCTGGCATCCAAAGAGTATTGTCGCCTTTCATGCGGTGCCAACGGATTAAAATATCTTGCAACGTCTCGTCGAGGGCGTGCCCCATATGAAGTTGCCCCGTGACGTTCGGCGGCGGTATAACTATGCAATACGGCTCGCCCGCCGCGTCTGCTGTCGTGTGGAAGTTTTTATCTCGTTCCCAAGCCGCGTAGATTTCTTTCTCGAATTGTTGCGGCTCGTAGGTCTTCGATATGTTGCTCAAAGTGTGTGCCTCCTAAATGTGAAATTATTTGCCATAATAAACTGCCGTCGCTTTAAAGTCAAACCGCCCTTGCCAAAGAGTTTCGCCTTTGCTAAGCTTGCAAAAAATTTCATGGAGGAATGCTTAATGCTAAAGAAGCTTTTAATCTTGCTTACCTTTATCGTCATGAACAGCGCGACAGCTTTCGCCGCTGAAGAAATTCTATTCATACCCCACGACGACCGCCCCGTTTCTTATCAACAGCCCGTCGAAGTCGTTAGCCAACTCGGCTATAAAATAATCTCGCCGCCACCAGAGCTTTTGACTCAGCCCGACGAGCTTTGGGCGTGGCTCAACGAGAACGCGCCCGCTGCCAATGCCGCAGTCATATCTTCGGACGCTCTGCTTTATGGCGGACTGATTCCCTCGCGCAGTCATATAATTTCCGCCGACGAACTCAATACCCGCGTCGAGAATTTCAAAAGCCTGCGCGAAAACAATCCCTACTTGCAACTTTACGTCTTCGGCTCGCTTATGAGGACGCCCATGTTCGGCACGCCCGGCGACATTGAAGAGCCTGACTATTACGGGCAATACGGCGGGCAAATCTTCCAACTCACCGCGCTAATGGATAAGCAAGAGACCGAAGAGCTTAACCGCAAGGAGAAGGCTTACCTAGACGAACTCGAAAAGAATATCCCCGATGAAATCCTAGACGATTACTTTGCACGCCGCCTTAAAAATTTCTCCGCGACAACAAAGCTCCTAGACTTCACGCACGAAGGCTTAATCGATTATTTTGTTATCGGGCGCGACGATAATGCCCCGCTCTGTCAGACGCACCGCGAGAACCGTCACTTGCTTGCTTACATGGAAAATCTCGGCGTGGGCAAGGACAAGGCTCAATCGCACGTGGGCATTGACGAATACGCTATGTTGCTCCTAACTCGTGCCGTCAATGACTTGTCGGGAACTCTGCCGCTTGTCAGCGTGCAATTCAATCGCGGCATGGGCGGCAAGACCATTCCAGAGTTTTCCGACGAGCCGATTGCCGATTCGATTCGCGACGAGATTTTGATTGCGGGCGGCTACCTCATATCCAATCCCGCACGCGCCGATTTCGTTTTGTTCGTCAACACTGCCCCCGACGGCGAGACTTACGATAATCATAACTCCTTGCCTCCACAACCCCTTACCAAAGGCGAGCAAAGATTTTTCCGACGCAACGCAAAAAGATTCTCTGCGATGGTCGAAGAGGCAATCAATAAAAATCTGCCCGTGGGCGTCTCGGACATCACCTTTGCTAATGGCTCCGATAACTTTTTAATGGCTCAACTCCGCGATAAAGATTTGCTGTTTAAGTTGCAGGCTTACGGCGGCTGGAACACGGCGACCAATTCAAGCGGTTTTGCTCTGGGCACGGGTATCCTTGCAAAGAAAATGAACCGCAAATCAATCGACCAGCTCCTTGCCCGCCGCTACCTTGACGACTGGGCTTATCAGGCGAACGTCCGCACGCAGATTGCCGAAGAACTTTCCAAACGTCCTAACGCCTTGCAAATCTATCTTCACCTCGGCGAGCACGAATCAGAAATCGTCAAGCGCGAGAACGAGCTAATGCAAGAGTTCGTCAAAGAGAACTTGCCGCAGATAAAAAGTTTCACGCTGTCTAATCCGTGGCACCGTATGTTTGAATGCCGTATAGATTTCTGACGTTTGCAGGAAAATTTTTCTTCAAACCGAAATGCCTTTCACGTTGCACAAAAAACTAAAGGCGGGGGAAAAGCAGTGAGACTTAGACAGAAATTCATGACGCTGGCTTGGCTAATGGGGGCAGCGGTTGCGGTCGTGTGCGTTATCAGTTATTGGTTCGCTAGTGAAGAGCTTGAGAGTAGCACGGACAGCGAACTGCGCTTGACGGCTTTAAAAGAGGCGACGCAACTAAATGGTTGGCTCGAAACTAAGCGGGCGTTCGGCGAGAGTACTTCCAATGTCCTAACGAGTTTGAACGGGAACATGACTTTGCTAAAGTCGCGGGAGGTCTTAGGTACCGTCACTTCAGACAAAGAGATTTTAGATATGGCGTTTGCTCTGGAGGACAAATACATTGCCTGCTACTACGCGGGCGACATCACCGGCAAGCTCGACCCGACGACGCGTGCTTGGTTCAATAATGCCCGCGACCTTGATAAGGCGTTCTTCACTGCGCCCTATGTCGACGTAAACACGAACGCTTACATCGTCTCGATCGGCGTGCCCGTCAAGGCGAACGGAAAATTTATCGGGGCAACCTGTTTGGATTTGTCGTTGGAAGTTCTATCTAAGCAAGTTGAAGCGATGAATTATCACGGCGAGGGCGCGGGCATCATCACCGAGGCTGACGGAAATATTTTGGCTACGGCTCAATTCGGCGAGCCTACGAAGAACTTCAAGGAGATTGACGGCATAGGCAGTCACTTCGACGAAATGGTCAGGCAGGGCAATGGCTACTTTGAAGTAACAATCGACGGCGAGGACATGGTCTTTGCTTATTCGACAGTGCCGGCGACGGGTTGGCTTGTCGGGATAACTGTTCCAAGTTCGGCGGTCTTTGCTCATCTCAGGAACTTGCGGATACTCTTTGCAGTGCTTATCGTCGGCGGGTTCCTTTCTGCCTTTGCGATATGTCTTCTCTTCTCCAGCAAAATCACTGCGCCCGTTGCCCGTCTTGAGGAATATTCGATTCAGCTTGCCAAAGGAGATTTGACGATGGCGAACTTGCCAATCACCGCCAACGACGAAATCGGCGCGCTTACTCGTGACTTCAACGGCATGAAGGAGAATCTCCAGAAACTTATCGCTAAGATGACGACGAACTCTGAACACGTAGCCGCCTCATCGCAGGAACTAACTGCAAGCTCCCAATCTTCGGCGGATGCGTCGGTTCACGTGGCGGAGACTGTCAGCGAAGTTTCAGACGCCGTAAGCAAGCAAATGCAAGCAATCGACGCGGCTAAGGGCAATGTCGATACGGTCTTCAAGGATATTAAAGCCGTCGAGGAGAAATCCCGCGAAGTCGCTACCACTTCCAATCAAACAGCACAAGCCGCGCAGAAAGGTTCCGAACTCATGAGCGCGGCGGTTGAGAACATGGGCAGGATTGAACGGAGCGTCATGACCTCGGCGGACGTGGTTAAGCGGCTCGGCGAGGACAGCAAGCAAATCGGGCAAATCGTCGAGTCAATCGCGGCTATCTCCCGTCAGACGAATCTTTTAGCCCTAAACGCGGCAATCGAGGCGGCGTCGGCTGGTGAACACGGCAAAGGCTTTGCGGTCGTCGCGGAAGAAGTTCGCAAGCTCGCCGCGCAGTCGCAGGAGTCCGCCGAGCAAATACAAATGCGTATCTCTTCCGTCCAAAAGGACACTGAAGAAGCCGTCGAATCAATGCAGACTGGTACCGACGAGGTTAAGGCGGGCACGGGAGCCATCCGCGAAGTCGGCGAACAGTTCGGGCATATCCTCGGCATGGTCAACGGTATCAAAACGCAAATGGACGCGATTAATTCTTCCGTGCAGACCGTGACGAGTGAGACTGCGGCGATTGTCAAAATGGTTGATTCAATCGACGAGATAAGCAAGAAGACCGCCGATAACATGCGGGCAATTTCCGCCTCCGCCGAGGAGCAGTCCGCCTCGAACGAAGAGATTGCCGCCGCAAGTCAAGCCCTAGCAAAGATGGCGGAGGATATGCAAGAGGTCGTAGGTCAGTTCAAAGTTTAGATTAATAGCTCCGTCTCGCCAAGATGGTTGAGCAACTCATTTGTTTGCATGACGGATAAGCTTTGTTCGATAGCCGAGATTATCACGGCGTCCCAGCTGTTACGCGGATACAAGATGCCTTGCCCAGCATACCGCAACAAATACTGTACCTCGTCCAAATTTAAGCCCATCGCGATTGCTAATGTCAAAAGCTTAATGCGCGAAGGGTTTTTCTTTTTGCCCGAAAAAATATGATAAGCGTACTCCCGATTCAAGCCAGAACGCTCAATGACTTCCTGCTTAGTTAGGTTCTTTTCCGTCAGCAGTTTCGTAAGGTAATCACTAAGCGACAAGGTAAATTCTTCGCGGTTATTCGTTCGCCAGCCCTGAAGGTTCTTTTCCTTTTTAAGCTCCGTGAACAATTCGCCCGTACTCTTTCCGAATTTGAACAAGATAACTCACCTCGACCAAAAATTTTCCCAATGATATAATGCCGACAAGATTTTTACAAGGAGGCGCGGCATGGATTCCCTTGAACGATATTTGGGCGACACTTACGAACTTGTCGACACGCTGAAGAGTTCCGAGCAAGGATTCGTTGCCGTCGTCTATGACAAGCGGGCAAAGCGGCTTTGCACCATGAAGCAACGCACTTGGAATTCCTTGCCGATTTACAAGACGCTAAAGGAGCTGAACAATCCGCACGTCCCGCAAATTTATCGGCTCATTGAACGAGACGGCAAATTAATCGTCGTCGAGGAACACATTGACGGGCAGACGCTGGAGGAGTTTTTGATTTATCGACAGCTCGACGAGACCTTAGCGGAAAAAATTCTGTTGCAGCTGTGCGATAGCCTTAGCATACTTCACGAACGAAATATCATTCACCGCGACCTCAAGCCGTCAAATATCATGCTCACGGAAGAAAACGTCGTTAAGCTGATAGACTTTGGCATTGCCCGATTCTTTAAGCCGGAAAGCACAACGGATACGGAGCTAATGGGCACGCGGGGTTATGCGCCTCCTGAACAGTTCGGGCTGTTCGACTTCGGGCAGACGGATAGACGCTCTGACATTTACGCGCTCGGCATGACGATAAAGACTTTGCTCGGCGAGGATTACAACGGACGCTTTAAAAAAGTTTTGGACAAGTGCATAGCTTTGGAGCCGAGGCAACGTTTCCAATCAGTCGAAGAACTAAGGCGGGCAATTCTAGCAAGCAAGCGACCGTTCAAACCGTGGAGAATCATCGCCGCCGCAATCGTCGGAGCCGCGATATTTTTTTTGCCGCGAACCTTAGAACATCACCAGCCGCCTAAACCCGAAGAAAATATTTCCGCGTACGTCGAAGTCGTTAAGCCCGAAGAAGAACCTTCCGCACCCGTCGAGGTCTCTAAGCCCGAAGAAAAAACTTTTGAACTGCCGACGCTCCCGCAAACTTCCCTGACCGATATAAACTTGCCGACGCTAACACCGCTACCAGATACAAAACCTGCGCCCATTCAGCAGGAGGAAAAGTCTTCGGGCGAAGTCGAGCTGAAACTTTTCATGAACGGCGAACTAACTGGCAAGGAGCACACGTTTTATCTTTACGGTTGGCAGTCGTGGTCGCGGGATAAATTTGGGCAATTCCTCTTCCCTAGCGATTGGCAAGCACGGCTCCGCATTGAAAACCACAGCGGCAAGGACTTAATCAATCCTAGCGTCGCAGTCAATATCGGCAAGGACAAAAAAAAATTCGACGTGCCCGCCCTCGCAAACGGTCAGTCGTTCGATTTGGAAATTCCCCTTGGCAATCAGCTTGCCTCGCCCGCAAAGGGTAGCGGTCATCTCCAGATTATTTTAAAGGCTCAAGGCGTCCCGGACATTTTCCTTAATAAGACCTTCCGCCTTGTGCAGTGAAGCGTTCTAAATCGTCGATTGCCCGCGCCGCTAGTTTTTCCTTGCGAAACTTCTTGGGCGTGCGACCCTCAAGCGGCGGCAACAGTCCGAAAGTTACGTTCATGGGCTGAAAATCTTTCGTGACGGCTGTAGTTATGTAATTGGCTAAGGCTCCGTGGCAAGTTGTCGGCGGGAAGGTCAGCGGCTCAAAACCTTTTGCAAGGCGTGCCGCGTTGACACCAGCCATCAGCCCCGACGCCGCAGACTCGACGTAGCCTTCAACGCCCGTTATCTGTCCCGCGAAAAATATCCTCGGCGAACTTTTTAGTTGGAACGTCGGCAACAAGACTTTCGGCGAGTTAATGTAAGTGTTCCTGTGCATGACGCCGAACCGCACGAACTGAGCCGCCTCAAGTCCTGGAATCATTCGGAAGACGCGCCGTTGCTCGCCCCAAGTCAAATGCGTTTGGAAGCCGACCAAATTATAAAGCGTCGCCTCTCGATTGTCCTGCCGAAGCTGAACGACTGCATAAGGCGTCGCACCAGTCTTATCAGTCAAGCCGACGGGCTTAAGCGGACCAAAGCGCAAAGTGTCTTCGCCGCGTGCCGCTAAGACTTCCACGGGCAAGCACCCTTCAAAGAAAATCTCCGCCTCGAAGTCGTGCGGCTTAGTCTTCTCGGCGGCAATCAGTTCAGCGCGGAAGGCAAGATATTCCTCGCGGGTCATTGGGCAGTTAATGTAAGAATCGTCGTTGCCCTTGTCGTATCGCGACGCCTTGAAGGCCTTAGCGAAGTCAACTGAATCCACAGTGACAATCGGAGCCGCCGCGTCGTAGAAGTAGAAATCATCGCCGCCCGTGAGTCGTTTAATCTCTTCGGCAAGCTTACCTTCCGTCAAAGGTCCGCTGGCAATAATCAACACGTCGTCCGCGAAGGCGTCAAGGCTCGTGATTTCTTCCTCGACGAAGTGGACGACGCTTTTGATTTTGGAGGTTACGAGCCGCCCGAACTCATCACGGTCGACAGCCAAAGCTCCGCCCGCAGGAATTTTCGCCGCATCCGCCGCAGACATGATAACCGAGCCGAGCCGCCGCATTTCCTCTTTGAGCACGCCGACTGCATTAGTCAAGCCCGCCGCCCTTAGCGAATTACTGCAGACGAGTTCGGCAAAACTTCCGGTCTTGTGCGCGGGCGTTTTTTTCGTCGGGCGCATCTCGTGCAAGACGACTTCGACGCCGCGTTTAGCGATTTGCCACGCCGCCTCCGAGCCAGCAAGCCCCGCGCCGATAACATGAACCGTCACGACTTAGCCTCCGACTTCTTTGCTTTACGTTCCTTGCGAGCCTCGGCACGTCGTTTTATATCCGCTAAGATTTTATTCATTGGGTGATTCGTTCGCGTCGGACAGTTCTCGTTGCCGCAATAGAACATCGGCGCACGGTCTTTGAACTTGTGCACAAACATCGTTGACCCGCACTCCTTGCAAGTCATCGCCTGCGGCTCGTCCCACGTCTTGAAGTCGCACGCCTCACAGCAATAAACAATCAAGCCCCGTTGCAGGGAACGCTTCGCCAGACGCCCGCCGCACTTCGGACACGTCTTATCGAGCGGCTCAAGCAAAGGTTTCGTGTTCTTGCACTCCGGATAACCCGAACACGCTAGGAACACGCCGTAGCGACCGCGCTTGATTAACATCTTGCGTCCGCACTTCTCGCAGACTTCATCGGACTCGACGACTGGTTCACTCTGCGGCTTAGCGTCTTCGCCGAGTGTAGCCATTGCCCTATCGAAGGCGGCATTAAACTTCGTGCAATAGTTTTCAATCGCGGAAAGTTTTGGCGTCTTCCCGTCCGCGACCTCGTGAATTTGTGCGGCGACCTCGTTGTAAGCCTTAGCGTTGAACACGTCATCGAAGAACCCGTTAAGGGCGTCAAGGACACGTTGCCCAAGCGCGGTGACTTTGTAAGTCGAATCCTCCGCCGTGATATACTTGCGCTTAATCAAGCTGGCAATGCCGCCCGCGTAATACTCCGCCCAATCCACGCCGACTTTATCGAACTTAGCCAATAACGCCGCATCGTTCGTCGTGCCATCAAGTTCAAGCCGAGCAGGTGAAGCCTTCGCCGTGAGCCGTGAAAAAATCAAACTGTAAAGGCGGAACTGTTGCTCCGTCAAAAACTGCTTAACGGCTTCGGGATTGCGGCGTTCACTCGTCAAGGCAAGCTCCCTTCCATGCGGATAAGTTATC
This sequence comes from Selenomonadaceae bacterium, assembly GCA_017406175.1. Lineage (GTDB taxonomy): Bacteria > Bacillota > Negativicutes > Selenomonadales > Selenomonadaceae > Quinella. Next base: position 16,284 of record JAFQZB010000100.1, read on the forward strand.
AGCCCCGCGCAACCGTCCTTATCGAAGTTGATTCCCTCGTAAAGCTGGTCGGCTATAAACCGTGTCCGAGCCGCCGAGAAGTTCAGCTCCTTAACGGCGAGTTCCTGAAGTGTAGCCGACGTTAAGACTTTCTTTATCGTCAATGACTTCTGCGCGGGCTTTTGTTCGGCGATTAGCTTTAGCAGCATGGCACGGAACCTGCCGACCTTCACGCCGCGCCAAATCACTCGCGAAAGATATTCCCCGACCTTGTGGCTGACGTATTTATCAATCAGTTGCTTGGCTTGGAAAGCGTCCGCTAATTTGTCGTCAATCGGTCGCGCCGCCTCGAATGCCGCCTTATAACTCTGCTTAGTCAACTCGTCAAGCATAATTCGGCAATGCGAAAGCGGATTAATTCCGAAGACTTCGCAATACTGCCGCGCTAAGAATTCGCCTTGCCAATCGGGATTCGTCGCGATGAATATCTTACGGGCGTTCAACGTCTCGCGCTTGAGTTCGGCTAGCAACTTCCCCTTGCCGCGCACCGTAATGTAATCGGGCTGATAGCTCCCGTCCTCAACGCCAATCCGACTCTTAGGCAAATCCTTTAGAAAACCGTCCGTCGATAGCACCGAATAATTTCGCCCGACGAACTTGCGAAGCGTCTTTGCCTTAGCCGCGCTCTCGACGAGTATCAGCGACTTTAAAACTTTTTCTGCCACCTGTTTAACCCCCAACCTTGCGTTTGTATCGTCCAGCGTCCTCTTCGACGCAACCTTTCATCTCAAGTTCAAGCATAATGCCCGGCAACTCGCTCGGATTCATGTCGTCAAGCCTGTCAATAATCTCCTCGTCCGTGATATATCTGTCGAACGGAATCATTTCCAAGACTTTAGCCGCCGCGCCCTCCAAAGTAATCTTCGGCTCCGGCTTGTCAATGGCTTTGTCCGTCGTGGCGAGATTGTATTCGTTCAAAATGTCTTTCGCGCCCTTAATCAACGTGGCACCGTCTCGAATCAGTTCATTGCAACCGCGGCTCATCTTTGCATAGACTTGCCCAGGCACGGCGAACACGTCTCGCCCATAGTCGCCGGCATAAGTGCTGGTGATTAGTGCGCCGCTTTTGAAGTCAGCCTCTACGACGACAACGCCCTTGCTCAATCCCGCGATGATTCTGTTGCGTGTAGGGAAGGTTCCAGCGTTCGGCTTAAGGTTCGGCGGGAATTCGCTTAGGACGACGCCGCGTTCAGCAATCTCCTCGAAAAGCTTTTTGTTTTCGCGTGGGAAGATGTAATTTATCCCGCAACCCAAGACCGCAACCGTCCGCCCCGCCTTTAATGCCCCGCGATGTGCAAAGCTATCAATGCCACGAGCCGCGCCGCTTACGACCGTTAGACCTGCCGCCGCAAGCTGTTCGCCCAGTTCCAACGCAACGTTTTGTCCGTAGGGTGTGTTGTGCCGCGAGCCGACGATACCAATCCTGAACGCTTGCGGCTGAAGTGTTCCCCGATAATAAAAAAACATTGGCGGCGTATCAATCTCCTTGAGAATCGGCGGATAATCTTCGTCGTTGATACAGCACAGCTTTATTTTCTGCCGCTCACAATAGCCAACCAGTTTTTCGGGCGCGTCGGGGTGTCCTTGGCGGAACGTGATAAAGGCTCCGATAGAATTCTTTCGGACGCCTGAGTTTATAAGCTCATCCACCGGAGCCGACCACGCCGCCTTTGCACTGCCGAAGACTTTTACCAAATGCGCGATGCTCTTGTTACCAAAGCCTTCCGCGCCACCCATCGCCGCCATATAATATTTTTCCACGACTGCCGCCCTCCCGCGCCGTATAATATCTTGCAACTTTTTAGCCGTCAAGTGACAAGGAAAATCCCGCGTGCTATACTTGCTCAAAAAAAGTCAGGTGAGCTCGTGAAGAAGAAATACTTTTACTTCCAACCGCAGTACGTTAAAAAGTTCAAATGCGATGGTTCCAAGTGCTCGGCTCATTGTTGCAGAGGCTGGAACGTTTTCATCGACAAGGGCACTTACAAGCAGTATTCAAAGCTCGGCTCGCAGGAAATCACTTCGCACTTGCAATTCAACGCCGACAAGGACGAATACTTAATCAGGCTCGGAGGCAAGGCTTGTCCCTTCCTCAACGAAAATCATTTGTGCCGCATTCAACTGGAGCACGGCGAAAAATTTTTATCCCAAACGTGCGCGACTTATCCGCGGGTTACAAGTGCCTTTGGGAAATTCTTTGAACGGTCATTGACGCTAAGTTGCCCCGTGGCGGCGGAGCTGATTCTATTCAATCCAAAGCCCATGCCTTTTGAATTCGTCGAAGTCCCAGAGAAAGTTCACTCGCCCGGCGGAAAAGTCTTCTTGCAATCAATCCAAGCAACCGACGAGCTAAAGGCGCACATAATCGAGATACAACTCGCGATGATTTCAATCTTGCAGGAGCGCACGCTTTCAATCGACCAACGGCTAATCGTCCTAGGCTTTTTCCTCGACAGGCTGGAAGAAATCTTTTCCGACTTCAACGGGGCGGCTTTGACGAAATTAATCATGGCTTACGAGTCAAAAAAATTTTTGGCGGAGCAGGTGCCGCTTATATTGCAAAGTATTTCCTTCGACGCGGATAAGTTCGTTCGGCTGATGTCGGAGCTGTTAAAAAAGTTTGCTGACGAGGAGCCGTTCCCTAAGGACAAAAAATTTATCCAGTCCCTCAATCAGACGCTTCAACCTCTCCCAAACAAAAAAAGTTTCCTAGCTGAGCATTCGACCTTCCTTGAAAATTATCTCGTCAACGAGCTGATACTGAATATTTTCCCGTGGCGGTTCGAAGGGCGGCTTATGCAGAACTTCGCCGCGTTCGTTGCCGAGTACAAACTCTTTGAGCTAATAACTTTCTCCGCGACGCTTAAGAGTTCGGATAAACAAGCTTTGATTGAGCTTGTGGGCTGGTTCACGACGCGCTTTGACCACAGCGGCGAATATAAGCAAATGACCTTTGAACACTTCGACGGCATGGACGACCCCTTTGACTTAATGGAGAGTCTGCTTGAGGCCTAAAGACAAAAAAATTATCCCGACGTCTGCCGGGATTTTTTTTTGCGAGCAATCTTTACTTTTGCTTAAGCATCAATTCTTCGTAGTGTTCGATTTTGTAATCGAGCCGTTCAATCGTTGTGCGCAAATGCTCCGCCTGCTTTTGGAGCCGTGCGCGTTGTTCGATTAGAATTTCTTTGCGCCGTTCAAGTCCGGTGTTCGCCTGCATGAGCGAGACGTACTCAATCAACGCCTCGATTTGAACGCCGGCACTGCGCATACACTTAACGAACGACACCCAACCGCACGCTTCCTCGTCGTAGTCTCGTATGCCATTGTTCTTGCGCGGCACCGCCGGGATTAATCCTATGCGTTCGTAGTACCTAAGCGTGTCTGTCGTTATGTCGTACTTCTCACTGACTTCGCCAATCGTCATCGAGCATTCCTCCGACCAAAAATTTTTCTGTCGCAAGTCTATCAGCTTAAGTCGGCTTTAAGTCAAGTTAAATCGTCGAGAAAAAATCTTTAGCGGTCGTGTCCTCGATAATCTCCACGTCGAAAGACTTCAGCTCGGCTTTAAGATATTCGGCTAGCACGTGAACGATTGGATATTCCGTAGCGAAGTGTCCCGCGTCCACGACGTGGATTTTGTTTTCGACGGCGGCTTGAGCCTCGTGATACTTAACGTCGCCCGTAACGAAAGCTTGCGCCCCGAAGAACTTCGCCTTTTGGATAATGTCCGCGCCCGCGCCGCCGCACAAGCCAACCTTGCTTATCATGAAGTCTCCCGCGTCGACGAGCCGAACGTTATCAGCGTTTAGAACTTTTTTGACGTGGCGGGCGAAGTCAGGAGCTGTCATCGGCGTTTCGAGACTTCCGAGCCGTCCCAATGAAAATTCTTCGTCGCCGAACATCTTGACATCGACTAGACCAATCATCTTAGCCAGCACATCGTTGACGCCGCCCGCCGCCGTGTCTAGGTTCGTGTGCGCCGCGAACACCGCCAGATTATTTTTTATCAGGCGGGCAAGCTTTCTTCCGTGCGGCAGGTCGAAGCGGACATTTTTTATCGCGTGGAAGATAAGCGGGTGGTGAGCAACGATTAACTGCGCGTCTAAGTCAATCGCCTGCGTGATAGTCTCGTCGAGTACGTCAAGGCAAACGAAAACTTTTTGGACTTCGGCGGACGGCTCACCGACTAAAAGTCCAGGATTGTCCCACTCCTCAGCTAAGCGACGCGGTGCCAATCGATTGACGGCGTCCGCGACAATTTGAACTGTGCATTTCTTCATCTAATCCCCTCCAGCAACGTGAACGTTGCATCCAATGGTCGCGCAAGACGTTGCGATTATTCGGGGCTAGTTCCCGCGCTCGTACGCAACGCTAGCGCATTGCTAGTTCTGCTTACAAATTCTCCGTTATAAATTTCAACACGCCGTCGAAGGTTTCGGCTTTGTTCGGGTAAGAAATCTTCGGGCGGTCAATCATGACGACGGGCAAGCCTAAGAACTTCGCCGCCTCAAGTTTGGTATCCGCGCCGCCGATTTGTCCGCTGTTCTTCGTGACGATGACTTGTGCGCCCGCGTGCCTGAACAGTTCGACGTTAAGGGCGGTCGAGAAAGGTCCTTGCATGGCGACGATTTGTTTGGGCGTCAAGCCAAGTTCCTCACATTGCGTCAAAACTTCGGCGGTCGGGAGAATCCTAACAGTCAAGTTGCAATCCTTGAGCCGCTCGACGAAGATTTTCAAGCTACGGCTGCCCGTCGTCAGATAAATGTTCTTGCCGAGTTCGGAGGCTTTAGCCGCTGCCGCCTCGTAGCTGTCGACGTGGAAAATCTTTTCGTAGTCAAAGGCGACCTCCGCCCGCTCGTATCGGACGTAGACAACTTGCGCGGAATTAGTAGCGGCGATTGCATTGGCGGAAATATTTTGGGCGTAGGGATGGCTGGCGTCGACGAGGCAAGAGAATCCTTCCGCACGAAGAATCTTTTCCAACTCGTCACGGTCAAGCGGCTTGTCATTAATCGCAACGCCCGCGCAGGTCTCCAAAAGCTTGCGCCCGTAATCACTCACAACCGAGGCTGTCACGTCGAAAATTTTATCTGCTAAGAACGCCGCGAGCTTGCGACCGTCCTCCGTCCCCGCGATTAGAAAAATCTTTTTATTCATGCCGGCGATTGTAATTCTTTTTGCGCTACTTGTCGATACCTGCTATAATCGGCGCGAAAAAAATTTTATGGAGGACAACATGAAGATTCTAGCACGCCAACTGACTCTTGACCTATACAACTGCGACACGAGCCGGCTTAGCAATGTCGACGAGATAAAAGCTACGTTAGTAAACGTCATCGGGGAGGAGCCGCGCCTGACTTCCGACTTTATCGACGAGGAGCACTTCTCGATTATCGGAGCCTTCGACGGAGGTCATGTGGCCTTGCACGTCTACAAAGTCTTGCGATATGTCGCGGCGGATATTTTTACCTGCGACGACACCGACGACACCGAAGAGCTTGCCAAAGTCATTCGTAACTTCTTCCGCCCAGATAAGATAAAGTCGACTTCCCTTAAGCGCGGCGATTTCGGACTGGAGCGCGATATGAAACCCAAGATAAAAATCCGCGTCGCCCCCCTGCGCAAGGTAAAGAACGCCGGAGCCAAGGTCGTAAAAAAATTGGTGCGGAGGGGTAAGTAATGACATTCACTCACGTTGCCGAGCTTTATCGCTCCGTCGGCAAGTCGAAGAAGTGCACGTTCATCTTTTGCGCTGACCACGGCGTAGCTAAGGAAAATGTCAGTGCCTACCCGCAAGCCACAACCGCCGATATGGTTCGCAACTATCTGGTTGAGGACGGAGCCGCCGCTAATGCCTTCGCTAAGTTCGCTTACTCTGAACTGTACGTTGTGGACGTGGGTGTTGACGCGGACATTGCGGACTTGCCGGGGCTTGTCGATAGGAAAATTTCTCGCGGCACTAAGAACATTGCCCAAGAACCCGCGATGACTTTTGAACAGGCAATGCAATCCATCCGCGTTGGCAAGACGTTAGCGGAAGAGGCAATCGCGGCGGGTTGTAATTGTTTTCTTATCGGCGAAATGGGAATTGGCAACACGACCGCCGCCGCCGCTATGACTGCCGCTTATCTGCACCTGCCGCCCGAAAATGTCACGGGGCGCGGCTCCAACATTGACGACGATAAATTTGCTCACAAGGTCGAGACCGTCCGCCGTGCCTTAAAGGTCAACTTGCCCAGCCGCAATCGCTTGCTTGACGTGCTGGCGTCGGTTGGTGGCTACGAGTTCGGAGCTATGGCGGGCGTTATAATCGCGGCGTATCATCATCAATGCGTTGTAGTGCTTGACGGATTCAACACAGCAGTTGCCGCGCTCGTCGCCGAAGAACTTTTGCCGCAGTCTACGGAATGTCTTATCGCCTCTCACGTTGGGCGCGAGGTCGGGCATAAAAAAATCCTTGAGCACCTCCAACTTAAGCCGATGTTCAATCTCGACTTAGCACTTGGCGAGGCAATCGGTTCGTCAATCGCCGCGAGGGTTCTCGACAACTTGGTTTATATCTTCGTGTGCGGTCCCGATGCTGACTTTGACGGCGAGCTTGTACAGGAGGACAGCGAGTTTGACCTTTTCAAGAAGCAACTGGGGCTTGACGGCGTGGAAGGGCTTAACTCAATCGAAGATGTGCAAGAATTCTTTGGCGATGAGATTCAGATTGAGGAAATACCGCTTGATTTTCACGTAAGCGAACACCGCATGGAAAGTATCGAGCTACCTTTCAGCACGCAGACGCTAAACATTCCCCGCGCCTATCCTATGGCGGTTCATGTCATGGGCGCGGAGGGCGATGAAGTTATCGCCGCCACTGACAGGACGTTTAACTTTTATCTGCGGACGATGCCGCGCCTCCACGATAGACCGATGAATAATTGCCGCGACATTCTCGACAGCTTGACGAAACCTAAAGGCAGTCTCGGACATTTGGAAGAAATTGCCATTCAAGTTGCGGGCATTGCCAACGAAGACCGACCAACTAACAAGCTCCGCCATGCCGCCCTTGCCTTTACTAATTTTGTGAACTGCCCGTCGATTATCGACCCCGATAACTACGACCCGAAGGCTAAAGGGGCACGCCGCGATATTTCTATGGACTTCAGCGCGACAACTCGGACGTTCGGCATGAAAATCTTTCTGGGCGTCGTCAATCCAGATGAAAATCTTAACGTCGCTTTCAACTTCGGGCGCAACCTAGCCGAGGAAATTACATTCGACACGCCGATTATCGCCCTTACTGCCCTGAGCAATCTTTTGGAGGAGAAACTCGCTGATAACTTTGCTGAAGCACTCCTGACCAAAAGAGGCAAGCTCCGTTTCAAGCCCGAAAACTTTTTGCAACACGTCCCGAAGGATTATCAGTGCATGACAAGCGCAATTATCGGTTCACTCGTGGCGGCGGCGCACAACTCAACGCTAATCGTCGTCGATAGGGGCGCGGCGGACATTATCGCCCGCTATCTTGAAAAGATTTGCCCTGAAGTCCGACCGTTTATCCTGCACGCTGAACAGCTGATTATCTACCGCAACGACGACGGAGCACCGACGGGCTTTGACGGCGAGGCAGCTTGCATTGGCGTCGAGATTGTCGAGGCGGCTTTGACTGCCCTTAACGAAATGAAGACCTTCGAGGAAACTGGAGTTAAGCGGGCGATACGATGAACTTGGAGCAGCGGATAGAAACCTTCGGCGCGGAGAAAATCTTTATCGCGGTGTTTATCGTCTTCGGCGTGATGATTTTGTTCATGCGTCCGCCCTATCAGCTCATGGACGAGATAAATCATCTTCCGCGAGTGTGGCAAATTTCCGAAGGCGTCTTCCTTAGCCCGACGATGACAATCAGAGACTTCGCAGGACTAGGAGACCTTCAAGCTAGGAAAATCTTCTGCTTAGACGAAGCACCCGCCGACGCTTGGGACGATAAAGTTTACGTCGCTGAAATTCCAGTTTCATTTCTGCCTGACAACTTCATAACCGACCCAAACCATAAGCATTACGTCCACGCCTTCGCGGCTAAGGACGTTCAAGCCTTCTTGTCGACGCCGTTAAACGCTGAAGAGCACGAACCGATTCAAATTCCGAACACGGGCGTTTATCCTCCGCTAACATATCTGCCGCAAGCCGCCGTTGCGTTTATCGGACGAGCTTTGAACTTGAACGCGGGAATAATCTTCTACCTCATGGGCTTAAGCGGATTGCTCTTCGTGGCGGCGTGCGTCTGGTGGTCGATGAAGTTCTTGCCCGAAGCTAAGCCGCTGATATTTCTTTTGGCGATGATGCCGATGTTCTTAGTCGAGGCGGCGTCGACTTCGGCGGACGCAGTGACCTTCGGCGTGTGCTTGTTGGGGGCGGCGTGGCTTTTGTCGCTCAGGAATTCGACGGCAAGATTATCACGCGCCCAAATCGTCTGGCTGGTAGTCTTATCGATAATGCTGGCGTGCTGTAAGTCGGTCTACGGGACGATACTTTTGCTTTACTTCTTGATTCCGCGTGAACGGGTCAAACATTTTTGGACACTCGGCGCGGCTCTTCTCCTGCTGAACTTATTCCTGCTAGCCGCTTGGTCATGGCTGTCAGTCAGCATGTCAGGCGTCGAACTTTACACTAATTACTATCTGGGTTGCACAGACAGAAATATAGCGGCGCAAAAACTTTTCGTCATGGAGCACCCGACAGCATTTATCGCGGCGATGATGAATTCGTTTGCAGAACAATGGGTGGGTTACATTGCTCACTTTATCGGCATTTGGGGTTTCCTGTGGAATGTCATGTTGTCCCCGTGGTTTTATATCTCATACGGGCTGACGATAATATTCTTTGCGCTGTCGAATTGTTTAAGCTTCAGGCTCGACGAACGTGCGCTGTTAATCTTCGCCGCTACCGTCTCAGCGATTGCGTTTTTCCTCGTGCATTATCTCAAGTGGTCGGCAGTCGGCGGCGAACTGGTCGGCGGAATTCAAGGGCGATACTTTATCCCGATTGCCTTGATGATGTTTTGTGCTTTATCAGTCTTTCCGCCCATGCGCCATAAAAACTTAATCGCGTTGGCGGCGGGCGTCTTCAGCGGTGTTGTAATGTTATGGACGAATTATCTTGCGTTCTATTGATTGGAGGTTTTAAAAATGAAAATTGTTGTTCTGGACGGCTACACACTAAACCCCGGCGACTTGAGCTGGGATGGCTTTAAGGCTCTGGGCGATTGCAAAGTTTATGACCGCACGAGCTTAACGGACGAGGCGGAGATTATCTCTCGGATTGGCGACGCGCAGATTGTCATCACGAACAAGACGCCGTTGACTAGACGAATCCTCGACGCCTGCAACGTGAAGTATATCGGCGTGCTCGCCACGGGCTATAACGTCGTGGACATTCAGGCGGCTAAGGAAAAGAATATCCCCGTAACGAACATTCCCACCTACGGCACGCAGTCGGTTGCGCAGTTCGCCTTTGCTCTGCTGTTGGAGATTTGTCATCATGTGGCGCATCACTCTCAAGCCGTGCATGACGGGCGTTGGGCTAGCAGTCCGGATTTCTGCTTCTGGGATTACCCGCTGATTGAACTCGCTGGCAAGACTATGGGCATTATCGGCTACGGTCGAATCGGTCAGGCGACGGGCAAGCTTGCTCAGGCGTTCGGCATGAAAGTTATCGCGTTCGACTCAATGCGCGAAGTCGGAACCAAACTCGGCGATTGCACCTTCGTTGAGCTGGACGAACTCTTTAAAGCCTCGGACGTTATCGCCCTGCATTGTCCGCTGTTCCCGTCGACGCAGGGCATTATCTGCAAAGAGAATATCGCCAAGATGAAGGACGGGGTAATAATCATCAACAACAGCCGCGGCGGTCTCGTCGTCGAAGAGGATTTGCGGGCGGCTCTCGATAGCGGAAAAGTTTTGGCGGCGGGCGTCGACGTTGTAAGCACGGAACCGATTAAAGCCGACAATCCCTTGCTCGGTGCTAAGAACTGTTTTATCACGCCGCATATCTCTTGGGCACCGAAAGAATCTCGCGAACGCCTCATGAATATCGCCGTAGACAATCTCAAAGCGTGGCTAGCCGGTCAGCCCGTCAACGTCGTCAATCAATGACATGCGGCGAATAATTTTTCTGTTCCTGTTCGACGCGTTGATAAGCGGGGCAGTGGCGGCGTGGCTGTACTTCACGCGGGGAATCGACGCGGCATTGACAACTGGGCTTTCAATCTTCGTGGCGTTCTCTCCAGTTTGCTTAGCCTTAGCGTCGTTGCCCATCTACCTCGTGCGCAGAAAAATTTCAAAACTCGGCGTGAAGACCAATAACCCCGAAGCCCTGAAGACCTTAACGGATATTGGAGTTGTCGCCTTGCCTTATAATCGGGTTTTGACGGGCGGCGAGTACTACATAACCGACTTGGTGCCCGAAGGCTTGAATCAACCGACGCTGTTGGCAATGGCGGCTGGCACTGAAACCGACGCGGAAAATCTTTTAGGGCGGACAATTTACGACACGGCGGCGGCTAGGGGCTTGCGGTTACAACAGTCCAAAGACTTCACTGAGCGGGCTGGTTGCGGCGTCGAGGCGACAGTCAGAGGAACGATTATGCGCGTGGGCAATCCGGCATGGCTTGAAAGTCTCGGCGTGTCGATAAGCGCGAACCTGCGCACGAAGATTGACCAACTGCTAGTTAAAGGCAAGACGACGCTTTTAGTAAGCACAGGTCGAATAGCACGCGGCGTCATCGCACTAAAGGACGAGATAAGCGACGAGGCGATTAAATTCCTGCACGCGCTGAAGGCGGAGAAGATTGAAACTCTCCTGCTGACGGCTCAGCCAAAGAAGATGACCAGTTGGATAACGAAGAACTTTGCGCTTGATAACGTCCGCACGAACCTGACACCCGAAGGCAAAGCCCGCGAAGTTCAAATCTTCCGCGCCAAAGGAAAAATCGTCGCGGTAATCGGCAACGACCTGCACGACTTGCCCGCCCTTAGAAGTGCCGACGTATCGTTTTTGTTAGCGGGCGGCTCGTTGGCTCCTTCGGAGGACGTTAAGCTTGATTTTGAAATCCCGACGCTTGAAAGCCTCTTGGTAATCCGAAAAGCCGCCGTGAATGTCGCCCGCGTCTTGAAGGTCAATCGATGGCTTGCGTTGCTGTCGTGGGTCGTGTTAGTGCCGCCAGCGATAATGTCCGCGTTGGAGTCGCCGCCGATACCTTGGCACCCGTTAGCGGCGGGCGCGGGCGTGGCAGTCTTCAGCGTAATAATCTTAGTGAACTCATTTAGAACAAGATAAGGAGGTTCAGCATTGAAATACATAAGCACACGTTCAAAGATAAAACCGATAAATTCGGCGGAAGCAATCCTTAGGGGGCTTGCGGCGGACGGCGGACTATTCGTGCCGGAGAAAATTCCGAAGGTCACACTCGAAGAACTCGACGGCTTTAGGGGCAAAACCTACGAGCAACTGTCCGCGTGGCTCCTCGGAAAATATTTGACGGACTACACGGAAGACGAACTCGGCGAATGTGCGGAGCTTGCTTATAACTGGTTCGACGTGACAGCGCGGGTACCCGTCGCAATCCTAATCCAAGACATGAAGAATCCAACCGCACCCGTCGGCAATATGGAGCTTTGGCACGGACCGACCGCCGCCTTTAAGGACGTTGCCTTGCAAATGTTGCCGCACCTTATGCGCATGGCTCTAAAGAAGGTCGGCGAGACGAAAACTATCTTAATCCTCGTGGCGACCTCTGGTGACACGGGCAAGGCGGCTTTGGCGGGTTTCGCGGACGTGCCTCAAACTAAAATCATGGTCTTCTATCCCGACGGCGGCGTAAGTAAGATTCAACGACTGCAAATGGTCACGCAAGCCGGCTCCAATGTCAACGTTACGGCGGTTAGAGGCAATTTCGACGACGCGCAAAACGGCGTTAAGAAAATCTTCGGCGATAAGGCAATCCGCAAAGAACTCGACAAGCTGGGAGTAAAGCTCAGCTCCGCGAACTCGATTAACTGGGGGCGGCTCGTCCCGCAAATCGTCTACTACTTCGCTGGCTATCTCGAATTCGTCAAGACAGAACAAATTAAGCTCGGCGACCCAATTATCATCAGCGTGCCCACCGGCAACTTTGGAAACATTCTCGCCGCCTACTACGCCTTGCGCATGGGTCTGCCCGTCAAAAAATTAATCTGCGCCTCGAATATTAACAACGTCCTAACAGAATTTTTCGCGACTGGCGTTTACAACCGCAACAGAAAGTTTTTCAAGACGATAACGCCTTCGATGGATATTCTTATCTCAAGCAATCTCGAACGCCTGCTTTATCACGAGACGGGCGGCGACTTCAGGCAGGTCAGCAAATACATGGCGGAGTTGAATTCTAGCGGCAAATACGTCATCGACAAAGACTTAAAGACGCGGCTCGATAAAATCTTCCACGCCGAATACGTTACCGAAGACGAGACGAAACTTTTTATCAAGCGCGTTTACGGCTCGTTTAAGTATCTGCTCGACACGCACAGCGCGGTTTCAATCGCCGCCCTGAGCAAGTACCGTAGCAAGACCAAAGACTTAACGCCCGCCCTAAGTGCCTCGACTGCCAGCCCGTATAAGTTCACAAGCTCGGTATTGGAGGCTCTGGAATTGCCGCTTGACGGGCTTGACGACTTCGCGCAAATCAATCTGCTCAACAAAAAGACCAGTTCCAAAGTTCCAAAGAATCTTGCCGTATTGAATGCCGCGCAAATTTTGCACAACGACGTTTGCGACAAAGACGAGATGCCGCAACGCGTCTTGGACTTCGCCGCAAAGTAAAAAAATTTTCCCTCCAACGCGGAGGGATTTTTTTATTTGACGCTGACAATCTTATCGTCGCTGAGGAATGACTCAATCCACGCCTCGACGAAGGCTTCATCAATCGGCACACGCGCAAGGACATCGCCGAACATTTCCCGAACGTCGCGGCAGAACTCCTTGGCTCCTGCTTTAATCTCCCGCAAGTCACAGCGCGGAAAAGTTTTCATCAGCTCCTTAAGATAAGTTTCAAACTCTCCCGCATGACTCAAGCTCGGCACGCCGCAGAACCAATAGCCAACCTCCCGCCACGTGTGCAGGATAAGCCGCCCGCTATCGCCCGTCAATCGATTGCTCAGCCTGAACGGGTCGTGAAACTTCTTCGCCAACGCCACGCCCAAACATATCCCCGCATAAAGCGACATATCATAGCCGAGCCGCTCCAAAAGATTTTTCCCGAACGGCACTTGCGAGAACAAATTCAACGCGCTCATCGTGTGATAAGTTCCTAAGCCGCGTTCGGAAGGCAACTGAATGTCGCTAACCTCGTCGTCGCCGATATGCGTAAACTCGAACGCCCACTCCTCAAGCTGATTCCAAAGCGTCGCCGTGTCCTTGCGTAAGCCCGTTTCACACGACAGCAGAAGTTTATCGTAGCCTTCGACGCCGCACTTTTTAAGCAAGCGTTCAACGTCTGGCGTCTGCAAGCACGTATCGCAGATAATCCAAACTTCCTTGCCCGCCGCGATTGCCGCCTTAAACCAGTTGACGACCTCCTCACGCGGCAGAGCCAATGAAACTTCCGTCGAGACTTCTAGCTCACGAATTCTTTTGCAAGTTTCTTCGTCGAGCCCGCTAAGCTCCGCGAAACGCTTATACACCTCGTCAAGGGTCATGTCGTTGCCCGTTTCCGCCTTGGCTCTTAGCGTCGGGAAGTCAACCTTGCTACCGAGCAAAGACTCAACCCTAAGCCCGACAAGCTCGCGGACGTGATAAGCCTTGACAACGCCGCGCATTAGAAGCGTATCGAACACGTCAAAGGAAATGATTTCGTTGCAAGGGATGATTCGTTCTTTGAACTCTTCCTCGTCGCGCCCGCAATATTGCCAAAGGTTTTTACTGCCGCCATTGATTGAGTAAGTAAAAGTCTTTGGGTCGAACTCGTAGCAGTTCATGCCCTGAGCCTTAGCCGCAAGCAGTATCGAACGTTCAAAGGCGTGAGCAATCGTCCCGTCGTTTTGCCCCTGTTCGGTCGGGAAGTCCTCAAGCGTCAGCCCAATGCTAAAAAATTTTCTAAGAGCCTGCGTCCTTGCCCAAAACATCGTGCCCGCTGGGAAGTCAAAGTAATCGGTCTTGTTCGGCGGAATGCCCGCGCGACTTAAAAGTTTTTGCCCGGCGTCGCGGTTTGAAAGCCAAGTGAAGCTCGCGTAGAAGATATTTTCGGCAGGGCGCGGATAGATGACGCCAACAGATTTATCATCGTCGAAAGCCTTAAAGATTTGCCTGATATGTTCGGGCGAACCTAATAGCGCGTCGAAAAGATAATTGCGCCAAGACTGCTGCTCGCTACCCGTGAACAATGACTTCTTGGAGTGAATGTGCAAAGCAAAATCGTATTCGGGCAAGAGGTCAGCAAAGCCGACGAGGAAGGGAGCCACGTCACGTCCGCGATTGGGCACGGCACGCACGATAACTTTATCCGCGTTTGGAATCTCTTTGAAGGCGTCATAAACTTTATCCTCCGCCGAGCCGTCGACGATTGAAATCAGCGCGTCGAACTTGTAAGGCATGTTCGCACAATAAGCCGCCATGTCGTCAAGCAGGTCAAGATAAAAAATGTGCGCTTGAATGGCAATCCGTCCGGGCTGTGTTAGGAGTTCGCCGCTGAAAGTCTCGCTGTAAATGCCGTAAGAGTGTTCGACGGGCGGCTTTAGTTGCCAAATGTGCGACATTTTCCAGACCTTATAACGGTTCGTGTTCTTTAACAGCGGAGCAAACGCCGTGTAGAACTTGTCCTTGAGCTGAATTTTCCTTTGCTCGTCAAGCGGCAGTGTCTTGTACAAAAGACGAACGGCGGCTAGAGCCTTCTCTTTGACGGCGACTGACGCTTTAGTATCTTTTGCCTTAGGCGGGGTCTTCGGCTTAAGGTTTATGTTTAGCTTTTTGAGTTTTTCGTTGCGTTTGATTAGTGCTTTTATGCTTTTATCGAGGATGGCAGAAAAATTTTCCTCGCGCTCGCCGAAGACTTCAAAAGTCACATGCCCTGTCAGATTGTTTACGTCGAATAAGATTTGCGGATCAATCGTCCAGAACCTGTGGAAGCCGTCGACGACTTCATTGGCGTTGCTCGCGGAGACTTCGTACGGCTTGCCATTAATCAGCACGCGGTTTATCTTGACGGAAATAAAATTCTTGTCGGGGTCGAAGCGCAGAATTTTAATCGGGTCTTGTGCGTCAATGTCAAAGCGTGCGTAAAACCTCTGGGAGGTGTCGACGGTGATAATCTTCTCCGCCGCCTTAGTGGACGAGTAATCGTCGTTGATAAAAAGTTCCGTATGGAGCATGTCAAGCTTTTGCGTCAGGTTGAACACGTCGAAGGAGCCGCCATCATGGAGGAAAGTCTTTTCGTCGTAGCCGTAGAGATTTTTTATCTGCGCGGCGTCCTGTGGACTGTTCAGCAGATTTTTTATCAGCTCCAAGCCGACGAGTTGCCAAGCGGGAATCTTCTTATCGAGGCAAAACTTAGCCAAGACGAAGCGTCGATTAATCTTGCCGTCAATCCGAAAGTTCGCGGCGTCGGGGAAGACCTCAAGGAAAAATTTATCGTCGGGGAAGCTGTCGACGAGA
>JAFQZB010000101.1 GCA_017406175.1 Selenomonadaceae bacterium
AAACTTCCTCTCCAGAGTCAACGGTCAAATCGGAGTCCTCGACTTTATACCAATCACCCGCAACGATGAAGACGCCCTTATTCAACATGTCACTGTTCTCGTGGAAGAGATTTACTTTGGCGGTGGTAGTCACGTCGCTAAGGGTCAAGCTGGCAGTGTCGTTGCCGAAAGTCAAGCCGCCCTCTAAGAATTCGACGCCTGCAGGGTCATTTTCGGGTTTGATGTAAATAGTGTCGGAGCCATCGCCGAAGCCCGTGTTGAATCCTTCGACAGAGGTTCGACCTTTGAGGAGAATAACCTCGTTCTTGCCTGAAACTTTAACCTGATTGGAGCCTGCGCCCGCGTTTATAGAGGCAAAATCACCGTCTGCGGCAATAGAATCTTTACCTGCACCGCCAGTTATCGTGACGTTGGAACCTTCAGCGGCAATATAATCATTTCCCGCGCCGCCGTTAATTAAAACGTTATCGGGACTTTCTAAAGTTTCACCCACGCCCGATTGACCGTTGACTCGTGCGACGTTAAAAATAATATCGTTATCTGCGTCGCCGTTTATTGTAACGTTACTGGCACCATAATTCATAATGGTATCGCTGCCGCCGAGCGCGTTTATCGTGACGTTGGTGCCGTGGTTGCCTATGTAATCATCAGACTCGGTACCGGTTACGACTGTGTTGTTGCTCATGGCTAAAAGGTAAGCGAAATTGTCGCCGCTACCAGCAATATAATCTCCGGCGTTGGCGTTAATCGTCGTGCCGTTGACAACATAACTATCTTTCGCACCAACCCACAAAATCGCGCCGTCATCGAGTCCAGAAACTTCAAAGCCGTTTTCGTCCGCCGCAATGCTAATCAAAGTGTCTTCGACAGGTCGCACAGCCGAGGCGGAGCCGTTGATTGAAACTTCATGGGCGGTAAAGTCGCCGCTAACCGTGCCGCTCAAGCTGTCGAAGCCTCTGACGTATGATTCATCTGGCTCGAAGCCAACCTTTATCGCAACGCTGTCATCGCCGCTTATGCTGTAATCCTTATCGGCGACAGTGAAGACGCCTTCCGTTTCCGTGACGACATCAAAAACTGTTCGTTCGGGTTCGCCGCCAAAAGTTGCGTTGCCTTTAATCGTCGCAGGAGACGACACGCCGATAATCTGTTGCAAGCCGAGCAAGTCCGTTTGAATGCGATAGCTATCGTCGTTGGTGAGGAAAAATTCTTCCGTGAAAATTTTGCCGACGTTTGCGGGGTCGGGGTCGTCAAAGCGTGCTTCGCTCTCCTCGGTATTCGTGCGGCTGAAAATAAATCCGTCCTCCGCGCCCGTGACGCTGATACCCGTCGGAACGTCTTCGGTCAATTCAAAAATCCTCGCGTCGGCAGTGACGTTGCCCGCCTCCGCCAAGATAAACATTTTATCTTTGCCAAAGCCGTCAGCCACTACGCCCGCGCCTAAGACTACACCGGCTGTCGATAGGCTTACATTACCCGCGCCCGCAAAAGTCATGTCGTTGTAAAGGACAGGGTCGGAGCTGGTCACGAACTTCATATAATCATCGGTCGCCGTCATGGAAATATTTTCGGCGGTCGTCGTGATTGTCTGCCCGTTAATCGTGTAAGTGCCCGCGTCGGTCGTCGTAAAGTTAAGCGTGGAAATTAAATCTTTCAAGTCGGTGGAAAGGCTGGTGCCTTCGGCGATTTCAAAAATTCCGTGCCCAATGTAAGCCGAGCCACTGTTTATGGAGAAAGTACTTTCCTTGCCGTCGCGTGCCCAGGTGACTTTAAGCGCGCCCGTGCCCGCAACGTAATTGGTGCCGCTTGCGGAAATTTCGATGTAACCGCCCGTGCCGTTGCTTTCAAGCGTTATGTTTGTAGGTTGCCCGCCGAGCGAAGAAGTCGCCGTGAGTTTTGAATCAGCGTCGAACAGAACTTGACCCGC
The DNA here is from genome assembly GCA_017406175.1 of Selenomonadaceae bacterium. Classification (GTDB taxonomy): domain Bacteria; phylum Bacillota; class Negativicutes; order Selenomonadales; family Selenomonadaceae; genus Quinella. The sequence continues at coordinate 1,928 of JAFQZB010000101.1, forward strand.
GTTATAGTGAATCGTGCCTTTCAATTCGGACATCGTCGTTTGCAGGTCGCCTGCCTTCAAATCGATTGACAATTCGCCGTTGGAAGAAACTTTCAAGCCCTGCGCGTCGAAGCCGAAAGAGCCGCCCGTATCGCTTGCCGTTATCGTGAGCGTGGTGCCGTCTTCCCATTCAAGATTCGCGACGGTACCTTCTTCAAGCGACATCATGCCGTCGTTGCCTAGAATGATTGCGCCCGCCGAAACGTCGAGAGTTGCCTTGCGGTTGTTAGCAGTGAAATTCAATTCGAGGGAGCCGTCGCCCGCGTTCGGAGCAAATCTGATTCCGCTATCCGTAAACTGCAGTTGCCCGCTGGCGTCGCCTTTAGCGGTAAACTCCAGCCAATTTTCGCCGTCTGGAGAAAGACTTATAACCGTGCCTTGGGTCAAGGAAATTTCCTGCGACGCAACGTCAAAGCCGATAGTGCCGTTGACGATTAATTGCCGTTCAAGAATCGTTTCGCCGTCTTTGCCCAAGGTGAATGCCATTGCGTTTTTATTTTCGTTCGGGAAGTTCAATTCAAGCTTGCCGTCGGAGAGTTTCGGAATAAATACAACGGTCGTGTCGTTCGTCTCCAACTTGATATTGTAGCCGTTGTCAGTCGTAATTTCCGCAAAAGTATTCTTGCCGTCGCCGTGTGAGCTGTTCGCGCCCGTCAAGCCGCAAGTGCCAGTTGCGGGATTGAAACTCAGGACTCCGCCCGCCGTCAGACTGCCCGCAAAAGTGGGTGTGCCGTCGTTCGTGACTGAAATGTTAGCCGCAACCTCCCCGTCGGGCATGAAGTAATAAATTCCCTCTTCAATTTTGTAGCTTAAGGAGGTGTCGTCGGTTGCGGTGAATGTGGTAACTACATTGTCGCGGGTTATGGTGAGTGTGGTGTCTTCGGTCGCGGAAAGTTTTTGGGTCACGTTGTCGAATTCAACTGCGCCGCCCGTTACTTCCGTATTCTCCAATCTCTTCGTAGAAAATGAAATGGTTTCTTCGCCGGGCGCAACCATGAAGATTTTGCCGCCCTCAACCGTCGAAACTTTAATGTCCTCGTCCGCCGCAAATTGAACGGTATCATAATCGGGCATCAGAACTTGTGTATTGTCTTGGCTCGTGGTGATGTCAATGCCGTTAAGTGTATAGTCGCCAGCCTTTTCGAGCGTGATGACTTGTTCATCGTCGTTGCTCCTGAAGGTTGAGCCTACAGACACAAGTTCTATTGCGTCTGAAGTTTCGGTTGCGTAAATGTCGCTGTAGGTGCCGTTTTGAATTTCCGCCGTCGTGCCGTCGAGATAATCGATAACAAAATTCGCGCCTTCGTTGGCGATGTAAACTGTTCTGTCCGCCGTGAATTGCAAGGAGGCAGTGCCGCCCGTCGTGTACAAATCAGATTCCCAACCGAAATAATATGTGATACGAGCCCTCGTGCCGTCTGTAGCCGTGACAATGCCGTTTTGGTAAGTGATTGAGCCGTCGATTGACGTGATGTTGACGACTTCTATATCGCTCGTCGTCAATGAAACGGTTAGCGCGTCGGTAGTCTTGGGCTCTATCGTCAAGCCTGTTTGCGGATTAAAATTGATTGAGCCGCTAGCGTCGGTGTTGGCGGTTATCGTCAATATGTTGCCGTCATCAAAAACGTTTTTAACAATGGTGCCCTTCGTCAAGGAAATTGAGCCGTCGAGCTTGTAAGTTACCGAGCCTGTCACGTCCAAACTTGCAGAGCGCGTATCATCGCCGCGTTTGACAGTGAGTTGCAAGCCGCCGTCATCAGAGGTTGGCGCGAAAGTTATTCCGTCCGCGCCGATTGAAATTGCGCCGCCCGCCTTATCAGTCGCCTTGAAATTGATGATGTAGTCGTCGGAGAATTTGATTTGCAGTTCGGTACCTGCGGCAACGGTAAGTGCGCCGCCGTCGCCGAGTGTGAACGAACCGCTTAAGACTTCGATATTTGCGCTCAACGAGCCGCTTGAAGTTCCGGTCAGCGTAAGGTCAAGCGTGCCGTCGCCGGTGTTAGGCGTGATTGTAATTCCTCCGTCAGTCAGCGCGATTGAACTTGCCGCGTTGCCTTTAGCGGTGGCAGTAAGTTCATAATTGCCGAACTCCAAATTAATCGTCGTGCCGCTCGTCAAGGTCATCAACTGCGTTGTCGGATTGAAAGTAATCGTGCCGCCGCTTATGCTGATTGTGTTGCTGAAAATTTGCGTGGTGCCTCTGCTGATAGAAATATCAAGTGAGCCGTCGTTGTCTTTAGGCGAGATTGCAATGGAGCCGTCGCTTAAAACGCCAAGTCCAAAGCTTGCGTCGTCGTTAGCAGTTATGTCGATAGTGTAGTTGCCGAGCGTGACTGTCATCGACGTGCCCGAAGTCAAGCCGATAGTCTGCCCCATGTCGCTGATAACGATTGAGCCGCTACTGACGGAAATGTTGTTGTAAAAAATCGTCTTGTCGCCCTGCTTAATCGTGATGTCCAGTGTGCCGTCGCCGGAGTCTGGCGTGATTTTGAAGGTACCGGAGCCGTCCGCCTCGACTTTAAAGCTTGCCTCGTCGCCCGTCACTTTGAAATTGAATTCTTGAGGATTTTCGCCAGCAAGCTTAATGGAAACATTGGTGCCTTCGGTGAAGGAAAATTTCTGCGTGCTGGGATTGAAATGAATCGTACCGCCGCTTACGTTGAGTTCGCCGCTGAAAAGTATCTTGTCGTCCTGCTTGAGCAAAAGATTAAGTCCGCCGTCGTTAGTGCCGGGCGTGAAGGAAAGTCCGCTTTCCGTCAACTCGATAGCAGTAGTAGCCTTATCGGTTGTGGTCGCCGTCAAAGTGTAGCCGTTGCGCGTGAAGTTAAAGCTCGTGTCTGCCGCGAACGTGACAGCGTGATCGAAACCGAAAGTAATACTGCCGCTGATGCATTCCAAATCGCCAGAAATAATTTCCGTGTCGCCGCGAGTGAGGCTGACATTAAGTGCGCCGTCGTTCTTGTTCGGGACGAGGGTAATGCCGTCCGCGCCCAGTGAGATATTCAAGCCGGCGTCGTTGTCGCGAGCAGTCGCAGTTATGGTGTAGTCGCCGATGTTCATAACTTCGCTTGAGCCTTTGACGAGAGTAAAGCCTTGTTCGGTGAAGTTGTTGATAACTTTGCCGAGCTGTATCAAATCAAGTTCCCTGGTATTGGTGCCGTCACTCAAGACAAAGTGGCTGTTTACTTGTTGGCTGTCGGAAGTCATGCTTGCGCCGCTGAAAATGTAGGTGGAATCGTAGACAAAATGATTTTCGTTGCGCAAAGAGTAATCGTCAGTCGTGTTGACTATGGCGAGGTCGGAGCCGGCACTTATGGCAAGTGTGCTACCGTTGAAAGTGAATTCGCCGCTGATAATCTCAAGCGGAAGAAACATCTTAGCCAAAATAATTTTGCCGTCGCTGGTCGCCGTGAAATCAATCGCGCCGTCGGTGGCGTCGAAAGTCACGGTTGGCGAATCATCGGAGCCAGTCACAGTCGCCTGAACTTTTCCGCTTTCCAGTCCCGAAACTTTTTCGTCGTCGAGATTGAGTACAGCGTCGCTGACTGCCGTATAAGTCACGCCGTCAAGCTCGTAAGTGTCGTTCGCCGTGATTGTGACTTGAGAGAATCTCTGTAGGTCGAAGATAAAATTCTCCATAATGAAAACCTCCTTAAAAAATCTTTGCCGATTATAACACATAATCAACTTTTGTATCGAAAAATTTTTTAAGACGCATTACTTGCATGAAGGGAACTCGAAAAATTATAATGGCGGCAAAACTTTTGGAGGTCATAACATGAAACGTTCGCTGAAAAGATTGCTGACGGGCGCATTGTGCCTTGGGGTTATCGGCGTTCCCATGGGGGCAGACGCGGCAAAAGCTGACTTCGACCCGATGAACGCTCCTAGCCTTAAAGTTCAGGCGGAAAAGCTTGATTTAGTCAAAGAGTGGGACAAGGTCTTTCAAAAAAGCGTCAAGGTCAGTCATCGCAAGGTTACGTTCGTCACTCGCTACGGGATAACGCTTGCCGCCGACCTCTACGAGCCGAGGCATTATTCTGGCAAACTTCCTGCGATTGCAGTTGCGGGTCCCTTCGGCGCAGTCAAAGAACAAAGTTCAGGTCTCTATGCTCAAACGATGGCGGAGCGTGGCTTCTTGACGATTGCTTTTGACCCGTCCTTTACTGGTGAGAGCGGAGGCATTCCCCGTTTCGTTGCTTCGCCCGACATTAATACCGAGGACTTCTGCGCGGCGGTCGACTTCCTCAGCACGCAAACAAACGTCGACCCAAACCGAATCGGCATAATCGGCATTTGCGGCTGGGGAGGCTTTGCACTAAACGCGGCGGCGATTGATACCCGAATCAAGGCGACGGTTACAACGACGATGTACGACATGAGCCGCGTAACTGCCAACGGCTACTTCGACTACGAAAAAGACGCCGCGACTATTGCCAACGAACGCCAAGCCGCTCGCGAAAAGCTAAATGCCCAACGCACAGCCGACTATAGGGCAGGAACTTATGAGCGGGCGGGCGGCGTCCCCGAAGACGTTTCGCAAATGCCGCAGTTCGTCAAAGATTATTACGCTTACTACAAGACCAGACGCGGCTATCATAAACGTTCGCTGAATTCCCACGCCGGCTGGAACTCGACAAGCGCATTGTCCTTTATGAACATGCCATTGCTTTGCTACGCCTCCGAAATTCAAACGCCCGTGCTGATTATTCACGGCGAGAAGGCTCATTCAAGATATTTTTCCGAGGACGCCTTCAAAAAGCTGACGGGCAACAATAAGGAGCTGATGATTATCCCCGGCGCGAGCCATGTCGACCTTTACGACAACATGAACGCTATTCCGTTCGATAAGATTGATAACTTTTTCAAGCAAAATCTTTGACGCGGCAGGAAAAAATTATCGTGGCGGCGAAAGTTCGATTAAATCTTTAGCGACTTGAAAGGAGCATCTTAAATGATTGGTGTAAGAAATGTAGTAGCGATAGTTTGCGGCGGCGGTCCTGCGCCCGGCATCAACGCGGTCATCAATGCAGTAACTAACACGGCGAATCGTCACGGCTGGGACGTTCTGGGCATGTACGACGGCTTTAGCCACCTCGGACGCGGCGAAAAGTCTTATATCCGGCTCGACGCGGCGGCAGTCAATCGCATTCACTTGACGGGCGGTTGTATCCTGCGTATGTCCCGCTTCAACCCGACGAAAAAAGAATCTGACTTGCGCACGGTCGTCGATACGTTGACTGAACTGGGAGTCGGCTACCTCGTGACGATTGGCGGCGATGATACTGCGTTCAGCTCGTCGGCGGTCAGCGAATACGCCCGCAAGCTCGGCAGGACGATTAACGTTGTCCACGTCCCCAAGACGATTGATAACGACCTGCCCTTGCCCGAAGGCATTCCGACGTTCGGTTTTGAAACTGCTCGCGCATTCGGCACGACTGAAATCCAAAACTTAATGGAGGACGCGCACACCTCGAACAATCGCTGGTATTTTACAATCGCAATGGGCAGGACGGCTGGTCACCTCGCATTAGGTATGGGACGCAGTGCAGGCGCGGCATTAACTATTATTCCTGAAGAATTCCCGCAAGATAAAATCCGTCTGCAACAGGTCGTCGACATTATCACCGGTTCAATCGTCAAACGCTACCTTATCGGCAAAAATTACGGCGTCGCGGTCGTGGCGGAGGGTGTCATTGAAAAAATCGCTGAAGAAGACTTCCACGAACTCGGAAACGTCCAACTCGACGAGCATGGGCACATTCGCTACGCTGAATTAGACTTTGGCGAAATCCTCAAGCAAAAAGTTCTCGCTGAACTTAAACGCATCGGCATTAAAATTTCTATCGTCGACAAGGAAATTGGTTACGAACTCCGTTGCACGGCTCCGATTGCTTACGACATCGATTACGCCCGCAATCTCGGCTATGAGGCTATGCAATTCCTTATGCGCGGCGAAAGTGGCGCGTTAATCACCATTCAAGACAATAAAGCCGTGCCGCTCCGCTTTGAAGACATTCGCGACCCCGAAACCGGCAAAACTTACGTCCGCAAGGTCAATATCAACTCCGTGCACTACAGAATTGCTCGCGGCTTCATGACTCGCCTTGAAAAGGGCGACCTCGACGATGCCGGCGTTGCTAATGCCTTCCGCATGAGCCCCGAAGAGTTCAAAAATCGTTATCTGTACCTCTTCGACGACGAACCCTCCCTCGACAATGCCAAAGATTAACGCTTGACTGATAAAAGTATTTCTCCCGTCAATGTGGCGGGCTTTTTTTTGCCCAAAATGAAAATCCCATATGCTGGATTTTCCGTTTTGACACTCAAAATCGCCC
>JAFQZB010000102.1 GCA_017406175.1 Selenomonadaceae bacterium
AATTGGCGTAGCTGTGTTTCAAGTGTATAACTGTATAACGGTTTGCGTTACTGTTGAGCCAGTCCGTCAAGGTATTATTTCTTTTGCCTTTACTGCTGAGTACGTTTGACAAGGCGAATCGTATCCCGCTCGTGTGGATAGAATCTAAAAATTTCAGCAGGTCGCATTCGTCGCGTTCAGTCCAGCCGTCATTTTCGTTGTAGGTCGCGCAGGTAATCAGATAGGGCGGGTCGGCGTAGACAAAATCACTTTTGGAAAGCGGCGAAGTATCAAATCGGCGGAAGTCGCTACAGATAAATCGGCAACTCGTCGAGTGAATGCGGTCAATGAACGCGTCGAGCTTTGAATGAATCCGCGAATTGAAGTCTCGCTTGCCGACGGGCAGATTAAATTCTCCGGCAGAGTTGAAGCGGATCTGGTTGTTGAAAGCGTAGACGATTATGACGTACATCATCACGTAGTAGCGATAATCGACGACAATACAATTATTGAAGTCTTCTCTCAGACGATTGAAAGCTTTGCGATTGTAGTCACCGAGACCGACGCCACTGTCACAGCCGTAAAACTCATAACCCTTGCGACTGACTAAAGAAAGCCCGTATTCTTCAATAATATTGTAAATCCAATCGAAGATAGCCTCCTTTTCAAGATTTTGAAAAGTTTGGTAGAGGTATATCAAATGCTCGTCGCGGTCAATGAAAACCGTTTCTCTGCAGTCGACATTTATTCCGACGTTACAACCGCCGCAAAAAAAATCAAAGAAGCGGTCAATCTCCTTTGGAAACAGCGGAAGTATCTGAGGGAGCAACTTGAATTTGCCGCCCGTGTAGTTGAGTGGAGATTGAATCATATTTTACTCCTCTGTCGAACTTTGCACAAAAACAGTCGTTCCTCATTGCCGCGAATGTCGGACTTTCCTGCTGTGAACGGCTTGTACTTCGCTGAAAAAACTTCAACGTCGCCTTTGGCATTTAAGATACGAAAAATATCCTCATCAGAAATACGAGCATTGGAGCGGGCGTCGCCTTTGTTTGCCATGTTGTTATAAGAAAATAAAATATACTTGGCATCGCAATGTTGAATCAGTTCTTCAAAGGCGTCGGTTGCCTTCGAGGTGCAATAAAGGCTTTTGAGCCCTGCGCGATTCATTTTGCGAGCGACTCCGTGCACGGGAGGCTTTTGCCAGCGAGCGACGTTTTCCAACAGATGATAGGTGTCGGAGTATTGGCGCGAGTTATAGGGCGGGTCAATGTAAATCAAGTCCACCCTGATTCGTTTGACGAGTTCATTGGCGTCCTCGTTGAAACAACGATTCTGTCGATTATTCTCTGCCGGAACATTCAACAAAGGCAAGACCAGCCGACGGTCAAAAATTGCTCCGTGCCGCCAAGCATCGTAGTGCCCGCAGGTGTTCGCGATTCTGTCCATGGCGTAAATCAACGACGCGACAAGAACGGCACGCTCTCTTTCGTTGATGACGCCGAGCTGATATTTTTCCTCGACATCTTCCCGAACGAATCCGATTTTAGTGCAGTCAGCCTCGCTGAAGTATGTGTCGGCAAAATTATCGGTCATATAGTTTGTAGGCAGGTCAGTGATTTGATTGTAATTTGCAATTAAATTCTCTAACAGTGGAAGATGTACTTGCTCACGACCAAACCAAGCCAGATTGCAAAGATAATTGCTGTAGAGTAAGTCATTCGTTATGATTGCCTTGTCCATAAATGCTGACGCAACCGCACCCGTCCCTGAAAAAATATCCGCAACCGTTTCAACTGCAGTGCAATTTTTATCCACAACATTTCGGAGAAATTTGAGTAGCTTAAACTTGTTTCCCAGATAGCGACGATTTTGGATATTTGCTGTTCGCAAGAATAATTCAGACGGAGCGATATTCATTTCCGGTGAAAATTTGAAGTCAAGTACAGCATCGACACGACATTGAAAGACTCGACAGATAGTTTCAATGGTCTCCGGCGAAACGTACTCATTATGACGCAAGCAAGAAATTATGTTGCCGGAGATATTTGCTTTCCGCATTAGAGCCGTACTTGTTATCTGTTGACTTTCCATAAGACGGAACAATTTGTCGTAAGCGATTGCCAACTTCTTCACCTTCCATCGCCTTAGTGCCGTTATATTATCACGATAACGTGAAGGAATCAAATTGCATTAATTACTAAAACCATTTCTTCAGATACTTTACCAAATAATCAATGATTATGCCGCCGTATCCGGCACGTTTGCCATTTTCATCTGTATTGCCATAAAAATTCAGCAGCTTTTCTAAATATGCACGATCAGCGGACTTATTTGCAAATATCTTCCTGATGTTCATTTTGAGCACATCCAATGCTCGCTTCCGATTGGCTTTTAAGTAACCGTAATCATCATTAAGATTAAGCGTCAAGTTTAAGTCAGCGTTAAAATCGGCATTATCCCTCGCGTATATCGTGCCGTCGCTCCTGTAGGAAATTTGCTTGATATGGTCGATATTTTGAGGATTGACGTGCAAATGCTTGTTGCCCTTCTTTGTGTCACAATGTTGATGTTCACGCTGATTCCCTGCACTGTTTCCCGTGCAGACTGCGAGCAAATTTGAATAGTCCAATTCATTTTGAGGATTGCGCGGCTCGTAATGCTCAATTTTGACTTTATCACAGATTTTGCTCATGCAATAGGCACACAGATAACCTTGCTCCTCT
>JAFQZB010000103.1 GCA_017406175.1 Selenomonadaceae bacterium
ACTGCCGCGAATAATTTTGCTCCACCGACAAATTGAGCAGTCATAGTGCCGCAGAAGAACAAAACAATCACGAACGCGGCGATTGCGGCTAAAAAATCGGATTGAAACCTTGCGCGGATAATGTCAACGACGGTGACGGCATTTAATTTGCGGGCTAAGAGGGCTACGCGCTTGCCGAAGATACCTAAAACCAAAAAAATCGCGGTGACTTGCACGACAGCCATATAAATCCAGCCGAAGCCGACTTGAAACGCCATTCCGGGGCCGCCGACGAAACTTGAGACTGAACTATAAGTCGCGACGGTTGTCATAGCCAAAACGAAGCCGCCGAGTTCGCGATTGCCGACGAAATAACTGCTGACGAAATTTTTTCCCGCTTGCTTATGTCGAACATAAACGCTGATTGCAACCATGACGAACATAAACAAAATCAGCGGCAAAAGCAAAATCAGTGACGTTAGAGCGGAAAAACTACCTGTCATCGTCATCACCGCCTAAATCCATATCTTTGAACAAAACTTTGCTAAGAATCGCGCTGATGACGATTGCGACGAGCCAAACGCCGATTGAACCGAGCACAGCCCACAATGGCAAGTGGAAAATCTTAATTTCACTGCTTGCGGTGCCGAAACCAGCGATTAACCAAAAAATAATCAGCCCAGCCAACGCAAGCCCCGTGTAAATTGCCTCGCGTCTGACCAAGCTGAATTTTTCGGCGTCAGTATATTTTTTCATTGATAAAACCTCCAAGTCTCGTCTGCGAAGAGTACGAGCTTTATTTGCGCGGAGATTTTATATCACGCCCGCCGCCGTGTCAAATATTGCCCTTCAATCGGTTATGGAACTTGCAAAGCACCTGACAGTTCGCCGCAGTAGTCGAACCGCCTTTGCTCCAAGCCGTCACGTGGTCGGCGTCCATGTCTTTGCGTTCCCAAATCTTTTTAGCGTTAGGACCTTTGCCACTTGCACACAGCGGACAATTCGATTTGCCTTCTGCCCTAGCCTCCTGCGTCTGCTTATCGTAAGTCGTCCGCTTTACTGCCTCGCTAAAGTATCTTACATGCAAAAGTTTCGTCAACGTCTTGTCGCTTAGAAGATATTCATAAATGCCGCGCTTGTCCTTGATGATGTCGTCGTCCTCCGCGAAGAGTTCATCAGCCTCGGCGGCAAGCTTTGCAACGTCATAAGTCTTCGTGTGGTAAGTCTCGTAAAGCCGCCCCCATTCAAGCCCGCACATTTCCTCGCGCACATTAGGGAAGGTTGCACACGCCCAAGCAATCACCGCCTCGAAGTAATCTTCCAAATCGTCGGCAGTCGCGTCCCATCGGTGCTGGCTCATGTAAGTTTCAACCGCTTTATCGTCCTTGCTCTTAACAATCCATTCCAGAGCCTCCCGCAGAAAGTCTTGCCGCTTGACGTTGCCTTTAACGAAGTTCTTCCACAGATTTAGCTTTGGACTCGTGCTGTTGCTGAAGATTTTCTTTGCCGCCGTCACGAACGGTCCAGAGTATATCGCGTTGTCTATCTCCTGCTGATTGAGTTCAAGCCCTTTGATGTTTATCGTCCGGTACCAGGCTTTTATCTCCGACTCGATGCCCTCGCAAGTGTAAATCGTCAGCGGCGTCGTCAAGAACTGTTCACGCTCGGCGGTAGGCATCGACCCAAAGTATTGCGGATTGCCCTGCGCGTCGTCGACTGCGAACAAATCTTTTGTGAAGCGTCCAAGGCTCGTGATTCGCTGTTGCCCGTCCAAGACCTCGAACTTGTCGCCGAGCTGATTGAAGTACAGTAAGCCTATCGGATAGCCGCGCATTATCGAATCGACGACTGCACGCTCACGACCGCCGCCTTGCTCCGCGTAGAGATAATGCCGCTGATACTCCGGCTGAATCGTCAGCTTGCCGCCCCAACCGTAAAGCCCTTTGCCCTCCGCCGAATCATATTCAAAGCCCGTGCAGATGTCCCCGACCGTCAAATCCGTCCTTAGCGTCGTCTTCATGTCTTCACCTCCTGTGCCGTATCAATACCCGCGGATAAGTGTTTCTTAACTGTCCGTCCTTCTTCAAGACTGGTCCCGCGTTCAAGTCGCTGTAGTTCGGATAATCTGCCGCTGTGTAAACTTTCGTCTTCAACGCAGGGTCGCCCGCGCCGCGCTTAGCCATGCCGACAATCTCGAACTGTTCGGGGCAATACTTATCGAGGAAAGTAATCGGCACGCCCATGACGCCTTGATAGTCGGCGGGGATGGCGTCGGTGGCTGGCACTTCGATAGCGTCGTAGTTGTCGTAGCGTTGAAAGCCCACGCCGCGAACCTTAGGATGACAGAACTCGCATTGCTTATAAGTCAACAGTTGCAAAGGTTCATGTCGCTTGCCGTGCTCTAGGTTCGTCAGCCAACGCACGCCCTTAACGTTGATGAACTTCTGCCCGTGCTCGTCAATGCCGCAAGTCGCCGCGTTCAACGGGTAATCGTCGGGCACGTTAAACTTTCTGTCGCCGCTGTGAATGCTCGGACCAATCCAAAGCTCGTTGTGCATGATGAGCGGGAAGACTTCCTTATACGTGATGCAGTTGATGTTGCCGATGATTAGGAATTGTTTGCCGGCGTCGAGAATCCACTTGAGGAAGTCGCGGAACATACTAAAGGGCGGGTTCGTGATGATAACGTCAGCCTCGTCGCGCAGGGCTTTGACTTCAGCGGAACGATAATCGCCGTCGCCTTGGAGGTATCGCCAATTCGTCAGGGCTTTAAGCGGGTAATCAACCTTAGCAATGTCGTCGGCGTCTAGCGTATAAATTCTGCCGTGGGAAAAGTCTTTGGAGCCGTCGAACTGCGGCAAGTCGTTATCGTCGAAGAGGTCGCGCATTGGCTTGTAGATGAACTTTTTCTTTTGGGCGGCGTAGCTGGTGGAGATGAGCCGCTTTAGTCCGTAGCGTTTAAAGTTCATCGTGAAGAACTTAGTAAAGTTGCTCCATTGCGGGTCGTCGCACGGGAGGAGGACTGTCTTGCCGCGCAGGAAGTCTTTATTGTAGAGGTAGTAGCAGTTGAGCTCGCGTTGAATGTCGTCGTATTGGGTGTAGAACTCGTCGTTCTTGCCCTGCGCCGCCGCATGAAGATTTCTATTGCCCGCCATGATAGTCGCCCTTAAGCAATGTCCGCCTTCCACAAGCCGTGAAGATTGCAGAATTCGTAAGCGGCAATGGGTTCGTCGTCGTCCGCAACGATGAATTCAGCTACGGGATTATCATTTGCGGTCAAGTGGACGTATTGCCCGCCGCGTTTGGTCTGCAGGTAAATCCACTGAATCAGATGCGCTTCGGTCATGGGGTGCGCGACGCTCCCGACTTGCACAGAAACTTTTTTGCCGTCGACAGTCACTTGCGGAACGTGCTTTTCCTGAGCGGCGTCGGTGGTGTTCGCCTTAAGAAAAGTCATGGGTTTGCCGCCGCAAGAAATCTCCTGTCCGCCGCCGGTAATCAGCATGATAATCGCCTTGCGGTCGTCCGAAATCAAAAGCCTGCTCATAAATCATTCCTCCTTATTCGTTAAGCCGAGTTCGTTTAAGAGTTTCAAATCGGCTTCGATGTTGTTATTCGGTGTGGTCAGCATATTTCCTGTAATGGCGGCGGAAGCTCCGTGTAAGAAAGCCGAGGCTCCGTTATCGGGCAGAAATTTTCTTCCCGCGGCGAATCGGACGTTTGCAGTCGGATTAATGTAGCGGAAGATTGCAATAGTGCGCAAAATGTCTTCGGGCGTGAGTAGCGGCAGGTTCTCAAGCGGCGTGCCCTTAATCGGCGTCAAAATGTTAATCGGGATTGATTTTATCTCAAGTGCGGCGACTTCAAACGCCAAATCGATTCTATCTTGCCACGTCTCGCCCATGCCGATTATCCCGCCGCTACAAACTTCCAAGCCCGCCGCCCGTGCAAGCTTAATCGTCTTGATTCGTTCGTCGTAAGTGTGCGTCGTGCAGATGTGCGGGAAAAATCTTCGCGAAGTCTCTAAGTTGTGATGATAACGCTTGACGCCCGCCGCCCGCAGTCGCTGAAGTTGTTCAGCAGTCAAAATCCCGTGCGACGCGCAAAGCTCAAGCTTAAGTCTCGTGTGCAAGACTTTGTAAGTTTCAATCGCCCGCTCGAAACTTTTTCCGCTTAAAGCTCGCCCGCTTGTCACGATAGAAAAACGATTAGCTCCCGCTTGCTCGTCAGCTAAGGCGACTTCCAAAATTTTTTCCGTCGGCAAGAAGTCGTATTCGTCAATGCCGGTGTGGTGCCGCGCAGATTGGGCGCAGTACTTGCAATCCTCGCCGCAACGACCGCTTTTGCCGTTAATAATCGTGCAAAGGTCGATATGCCTGCCGCAGAAATGACGTTGAATCAATCGTGCGCCTGCCTGCAACTTTTCAAGCGGCGTCGTCAGTAAAAAATTCAAATCGTCTTCGGGTTTGAGCCTCTCGCCGTCAATAATTCTTTCCGCAATCAAAGTTCATCTGCCTCCCAAAACTTTTTGTACCTTCACGCCCAAAAGAGCCGCCGCAGTCGCCTTCATTAGGTCGCCAGAGATAAACGGCAATACCGCCATAGTCATCGCTTGCCAAAGTCCCACGTCCAAAACTAACATCATCGACAGCACGCCGCCCACATAGGTTATCGGCACCGCGATTAGGACATTTGCCACTAGGTATCGTTTGAAGTTCGGCGGCTCACCTTTTGCCAAACTCAACAATGCATATGCAATCGGCCACGCGAAATAAAATCCGCCCGCTGGTCCGACGAGTCTGCTTAAGCCCTCGCCGCCCGCGAACACCGGCAAACCCACCGCTCCCATTAAGATATAAATCAAAATCACCGTGAACGTCTGACGCGGCGGCAGGAGGTAAGCCGACAAGCTAAGCGCGAACGTCAACGCCGTCACATAGCCGGGCGTAAATGGCAACGGGAACGAGATATACGCCGTCACACAGCACAACGCCACGCACATTGCCATCTTTGTTAAGTCTCTTACTTGCATTAAAAGTTCCTCCTCTTGTCAACGCGCCGATTATAGCTTAGCTGATTGTCAACGTCAACGATTTAGATTGTTCACTGCAAGCACAAAAATAGAACGCGTCTCCGAGATTGGAAACGCGCCCTTTGATTAGCGAAATATTTTTAACCGAGGATAACAAGCGACTCGTGAGCCTTGACGCTTTGACCTGCCGCGACGTTGAATTTCTTAACGGTGCCGTCGGCGTCTGCGGTGATTTCGTTCTGCATCTTCATTGCTTCGAGGATAAGAAGGACTTCGCCCGCTTTGACTGCTTGACCTTCAGCCGCGACGAGTTTGATGACTTTGCCGGGCATTGGAGCATCGATTGAGTGTTCGCCTGCGCCCGCCGCAACTTTGGGAGCCGCCGCAGGAGCTGGAGCCGCTTTCGGGGCGGGAGCCGGTGCAGGAGCTGCTTTGGGAGCGGGAGCCGCTTTCGGTGCGCCGCCAGCCGCTTTTACTTCTTCGACTTCGACTTCATAAGTGGTGCCGTTCACAGTGACATTGAATTTTTTTGTTGCCATTGATAATTTACCTCCGAATTAACGATTAATCTTGGACGCCAACGCCCAGTTATCATTGCGTTTGATTTTGACTGCAACGACTTTGCCGCCGCACATTGACTGAACCGCCGCCGTGATTGCCGCGATGATTTCGGGTTTAATCTTCTCTGCCATAGGAGCTCCTCCTTAAAGCGGAATATTGCCGTGCTTCTTGGCGGGTCCGACTTCGCGTTTGCTGGCGAGGGCATTTAACGCCGTGATTACGAGCGGACGAGTTTCCTTAGGCTCAATAACCATATCAGCATAGCCGCGTTCAGCCGCCTTGTAAGGGGTCGCGAACTCTTCGACGTATTCGGCAGTCTTCTTGTCCTTTTCGGGGTCTTTGCGGAAGATGATATTTGCCGCGCCCGCCGGACCCATGACAGCGATTTCAGCGGAAGGCCACGCCATAACTTGGTCAGCTCCGAGTTCACGACAGCACATTGCGATATACGAACCGCCATAAGCCTTGCGAGTGATGACCGTGACTTTGGGGACGGTCGCCTCGGAGTAAGCGTAAAGCATCTTCGCGCCGTGACGGATAATGCCGTTGTACTCTTGGTCGACGCCGGGCAGGAAGCCGGGCACGTCTACGAGATTGACCAGCGGCAGATTGAACGCGTCGCAGAAACGAATAAACCGAGCAGATTTATCCGAGGCGTCAACGTCTAAGCAACCCGCCATGACCGCCGGCTGATTGGCAATGATTCCGACACTGCGCCCGCCGAAGCGTGCAAAGCAAGTGATAATGTTCGTCGCGAAGTGCTGATGAACTTCATAGAACTCGCCGTTATCGACAATCATGCGGATAACGTCTTTCATGTCGTAAGGCGCGTTGGGGTTATCGGGAATAATCGTGTTGAGTTCCTCGTCTTGACGGTCGGGGTCGTCGTCGTTGAAGACAAGCGGGGCGTCCTCAAGATTATTGCTCGGCAGGAAGGACAGCAGGTAACGGATTTGCTTAATGCAGTCCTCTTCGTTCTCCGCCGCGAAGTGTGCCACGCCCGAACGAGTGTTATGAGTCATCGCGCCGCCGAGTTCTTCCGCTGTGACCTCTTCCGCCGTGACGGACTTGATAACCGCCGGCCCCGTGATGAACATTTGACTTGTATTCTTGACCATGTAGATAAAGTCGGTGATTGCCGGGGAGTAAACCGCGCCGCCTGCACAAGGACCCATGATTACGGAGATTTGCGGAATGACACCCGAAGCCGCCGTGTTGCGGAAGAAAATCCCCGCGTAGCCCGACAGTGCGTCGACTGCCTCTTGAATGCGTGCGCCGCCCGAATCGTTAATGCCGATAAGCGGTGCGCCCATCTTCATTGCCAAATCCATGACCTTCCAGATTTTGTGCGCGTGCTTTTCGCCAAGTGAGCCGCCCTCAACCGTGAAGTCCTGCGCGAACGCATAGACCAAACGTCCATCAACAGTGCCGTAACCAGTTACAACGCCTTCGCCGGGCAATTCTTTCTTGTCCTGTCCAAAGTTTGTGCAACGGTGTTTAACGAACATATCGAGTTCAACAAAGGTTCCCTCGTCGAAGAACATCTCGATACGTTCGCGAGCAGTCATCTTGCCTTTTTCGTGCTGTTTATCAATTCTAGCCTTGCCGCCGCCCTGAAGGATATGTTCCTTCTTGCTTTGCATTAAGGCAATCTTTTCTTGAACTGTAGCCATCAAATCACTCCTGTAAATTCATTGCCGATAGTTCAAACAATACATCAAAACTTTGTCTTCTGCCAGATTCCAAACCTTTGTCGGGCGGAGATTTTCGCGTTTAGCTTCCTCGCTACTAATCCACCACATACCGTTACTTGCTTTTCCGTATTTTCTGTGCTCGGTGTAAGTGAGGCGACCGTCTTGAATGTATTTAACCGTGACGCTTGCGTAATCGATGCCGTTTGTGTAAATCGATTCGGTGACGACGTAAATGTCGCCGCGACTTTCGCTCTCAATGTAAACGTCCTGCGCGGCGGCGGTTGGAATCGTCATAAATTGACTACTGAGGATGAGTCCCGCGCCCAAGGCAAACGATTTGAAGAATTTTTTCATGTTGCCTTACTTAATCGGTTGGCAGAGCTCCAAAAGGACGCCGTGAGTTGCTTTCGGGTGAATGAACGCAATCATCTTGTTGCCGGCACCTTTGCGCGGTTTCTCGTCGATGAGCTTAACGCCCTTTTCCTTGAGGTCAGCCAGTGCCGCTTCCAAATCGTCGACGAGCAGGGCGATATGTTGAATGCCGCCGCGTCCGCCGTTCTTTTCCATGAATTTTGCAATTGGGCTAGTCTCGTCGGTGGCAACGAGCAATTCAATCTCGCTGCCGTTGGGCGTGGGATAAAAACCCGTCGTGACTTTCTGCTCTGCTACGGTCTCTGCGCCGGTCGCCTTCAAGCCGAGCAATTCCCAGAACGCGCCGACTTCCTGCAAATCTTTCGCGGCGATGCCAATGTGATCTACGCCAAGAACTTTAAACATTATTAGCCCTCCTAAAATTGTTGCTTAGACTTCTCTAAAGATTTTTACTCTCGTACCGGTCGGAACTTTATCAAGCGGCTCTGGCTCCTCCAACTTCTCGCCGAAGACTAATTGCGCCGTCAAATCCCAGCTCTCAGGCAGGTCAAAGATTTGTTTAATCGGCTCGTCAATCAGCGGGTTGTAGTGCTGAAGGTTCGCGCCAAGCCCCATGTCCTCAAGTGCCGTCCAAATCGCGAACTGCAACATGCCGTTAGCCTGCATTGCCCAGCCGGGGAAGTTGTGCTTGTATTCGGGGAACTGGTCTTGCATTGCCTTAATCATGTTGCTTGACTCAAAGAACAGAATCGTGCCGTAAGCCGCCTCGAAACTTTCAAGCTTTGCTTTCGTTTCGGCGAATTTGCTTGCGGGAATTACAGCCTTAAGCACGTTGTTAGCGCAGTGCCAAACGTTTTCATGATGATCAAGCATTGTCACGACGACGCGAGCCGACTGCATGTGGAACGCCGACGGAGTGTCTTTGGTCATGCGTTCGACTGCCGCGATTATCTCGGACTGCAAACAGGGAATATTTCTGCCGAGCTTGTAAATTGAACGGCGGCTTTTGACTGCCTCTTGATAGCTTTTCATTGTTTTAATCTCCTTACCCACTAACCCAAAAAATTTTTATTGAATGTCTTTGACTTTCGCCCCCATAGCGATTGCCGGGTTAATCCAATTTCCGTTTGAATCGTAGCTCATCATCCGATTTTTTATTGCCTGCGGATTGGTGTAAGCAATGCCATTGCCAGCCGATTGCTCCATCGACGAGATAACCACTTTGTAAGCCTTACTGTTGGTGTCTATCCCGGCGTCCTGCAATTTTTTTATGCCAGCTTTGCTCTTCACAGATTCGCCTTGCATTTGCCGAATGAAGTCGCTTACGTCCCTAACCATTAACATAAAATCTCCTCCTTGGATAAGCTTGCTCCTGCTGGTAATGGATTGTTTTACTTCCTCATGTCTCCGGTTTCAAGGAAGCGTGTATGGAAGCTCAAAGCCTCGTGGAGTAAATGCGGGGTCGCAGCCTTCTTCGTGGCGGCAAGAGCGCGTTCGTAATAGTCGAGCAACAGCGGACGATAATCAGGGTGAGCGCACTTGTTGATAACTTCCAAGGCGCGAGTCCTCGGCTCAAGCCCGCGCAGGTCGGCGATACCGTATTCACTGATGATAACGTCAACGTCGTGTTCGGTGTGGTCGATGTGCGAGCAGAACGGAACGACAGAACTAATCTTGCCGCCCTTAGCAGTAGACGGCGTGTAGAAGATTGTCAGATAAGCATTGCGGGCGAAGTCGCCGCTACCGCCGATGCCGTTCATCATCTTAGTTCCCGTGACGTGCGTCGAATTGATGTTGCCGTAGATGTCGACTTCCAACGCGGTGTTCATTGCGATGACTCCGAGACGGTGCACGACTTCGGGAGAGTTTGAAATTTCTTCGGGCCGCAAGAGAATGTACTTGCGGTAGGTGTCGATGCCTTTGTAGAACCTGTTCATGCCGGCGGGCGACGGACTAAACGCCGTGCCGCTTGCGAACTTCAATTTGCCCGCGTCAATTAAGTCAAGCATTGCGTCCTGAATGACTTCCGTGTAGACGATAAAATCAGTCATGTCGCCTTCGACGAAACCTTCAAGCACAGCATTAGCCACGTTGCCGACGCCCGATTGAAGCGGCAAGAGCCCTTTGGGCATACGACCAGCTTTAATCTCAGCTTTGAGGAATTCGAGAGTAAACGCCGCCATCTTTTTGGAGTTCTCGTCAATGGGCGAAATGTCGCGGGTGTGGTCTTTGATGTTGCAGGGGATGATGTACTTAATCTTATCGGGCGTGCATGGAATGTAAGTTGTGCCGATACGGTCGTCCGCGTGAACAATCGGAATGGGCAGGCGATTGGGCGGGTCAAGCGGAACGTAAACGTCGTGCATGCCTTCGAGTTCCAAAGGTTGCGTGGTGTTGACTTCTACTACGACTGTATCCGCGCTTTGAACGTAGCTTGCCGCGTTGCCCAGAGAAGTCGTCGGGATAATGTTGCCTTCTTCGGTGATAGCGCAAGCCTCCACAAGCGCAAAGTCGGGCTTCTTCTTGATAAAGCCTGTGCGTGTCAGTTGAGCACTCTCGCTAAGGTGCAAGTCGAGATAATCAACCGTACCGTCATTGATGAGCGGGCGGAGCTTGCTATCTGTTTGATAGGGCAGACGCTGTTTGATGCCCTTGACTTCAGCAAGTGCGCCGTCGAGTTCGGGTCCTGTCGAAGCTCCAGTCCAGATGTTCACTTGGAAAGGATCCTTCTTCATGCGTTCGGCAAGGGCAAGCGGTACTGCTTTTGGATAAGCCGAAGCCGTGAATCCACTGCAAGCAATCGTCCAGCCAGGTTGAATCCAAGCTGCTACTTCCTCCGCGCTGACGATCTTGCTTTGCAAATCTTTGTTGCGCACTCTGTCGGTGATATCAATCATCTAAATCCTCCTTTTCATAATCAGCGATTATAATTATTCTTGAATAGATTTATTCAAGTTTAACACGTCGATACTTCAAAATCAACAGCTACAAAAAAAAATCCCGCCGCATTGACGAGAAGAAAAATTTTATCTGTGCGGAATTCATTTGAGCTTAGAACCGCTTATAATGTGAGTCGTGCCGTTGATGTTGATGAGGTCGCCGCTCGCCACGCCGTCGAAGATGACAGCTCCGCCGCCTGAGATTGTAAGCTTGAGTGTGCCGTTGCTGAACAAAGAATTCGTGAACGTGCCGCCCTCAGAACCGTCCTTCTTTAAAATCTTCAACATGTCGCCGCTTGTGTAGTCGGTGATGTGGTCAGTGCCTTCGCTGGGCTTGTAGATGAATACGTCGTCGCCGTCGCCGCCTGTGAGCGTGTCATTACCCGTGCCGCCCCAAAGACTATCATTACCCTTGCCGCCAGAGAGTGAATCTCTTCCAGCCCCGCCGAGGATTTTATCATCACCCGAACCGCCAGACAAAGTATCAGCACCGTCTCCGCCGTTCAATGAATCGTTGCCGCCTTGCCCAAAGAGTTTATCATCGCCCGTACCGCCAGAGAGCGTATCAGCACCGTCG
>JAFQZB010000014.1 GCA_017406175.1 Selenomonadaceae bacterium
CCTTACCTCAAGGCGAGTGATTGGGGCTGGCAGATTGACCCCGACGGTTTACGCTGGACTTTGAACAAATTGGCGTCACGCTATCCCGGTACTCCGATTATGGTCGTCGAAAACGGCTTCGGAGCTTTTGATAAAGTCGAGGCGGACGGCTCCATTCACGACGACTATCGCATCAGCTATTTCCGTGAACATATTAAAGCAATGGGCGAAGCTGTCAACGAAGGAGTTCCATTGATTGGCTACACCACTTGGGGACCGATTGACCTTGTTAGCGCAAGCAACGGACAATATGCTAAACGATACGGCTTTATCTACGTTAATCGTCATGACGACGGAACCGGTGACTTCTCGCGTTCTCGCAAAGATTCGTTCTTCTGGTACAAGAAAGTTATTGCCTCCAACGGTGAAGATTTAGATTAACCCATCGAACCGACACTCACATAGACACTTCTCTTGCCTCGACTTCGGTCGGGGCTTTCTTTTTGATTTCCTCGCCCCGCACACAACTTGAAAAAAATTTGCGACAAGCTGATTTTGTTTGTCGCAGGTTTGTCGCAGTTATAAAGCCCGTCACGACGCCATTCTTTGGCTTAAAAATAGTTTTTGCGACAAGTGCGACAAACATTTTCCATTAAATTGAATCGCGTTTCTCAAAAAAAAAAAATGCGCCGAAAAAGTGTTATGAAACCATATAATTTTGATATATATACTTTTTCGCT
The DNA here is from genome assembly GCA_017406175.1 of Selenomonadaceae bacterium. GTDB lineage: Bacteria > Bacillota > Negativicutes > Selenomonadales > Selenomonadaceae > Quinella. The sequence goes on from JAFQZB010000014.1 coordinate 720, forward strand.
ATATATACATAACAGCTTTTCTGCCCTTTTTTTTTTTTTTGATTTTCCAAATCCTCTACCATGAAAAACGTTGTCGCAGTTGTCGCACTTTGCTTTTCAGGGGGTAAAAATGGCGTCAGGACGCGAAAAAAAGTGCGACAAGCCTCGTTAGATGTTTGTCGCACTTTGTCGCAGTTTGTCGCAAGTCTGTTGCAGAGTTTAATTTTTCTCACGGTAGAAAACTTTTCTTTGCCTGAGATATGCGGGGTCGTCTCTAGCTATATCCAAGCCTAAGTTCCAGCCGTCAATTCGATTTAAGATTTCGTTAATACGAGTAGGAGATTTGCGTTTGTCGTTGCCGAAACACTCGTTGTAGATTTCAACAGCACAGATGTGTTCGCGAAGTTCCGAGCCATAAAGGATATATTCATCGACGCTGTTGCCTTGAATGGTCTTATGCTCAATGCGTATCCAATGCTTGTTTTGAGACGGAGCCAAGCATGAAGTGATTAAGTTGACATCACGCTGAACGGTATCAGCTCTTCCGCCCCGCGCTCGCCGTCGATGATTAAATTCGCTGACAGCATCAATCATAACAAAACGACCATTCTTGATAAAGTCGCGGCGTTCTTCGCGAGTAAGCAAATACCAGAGAATCAACGGCAAAATTTTTGTATTAAGATAGGAGCGAATTTCGCTTTCCATGCCGTCATCGCGCAGATAATTCTCTGCAATTTCATCGGATTGAATCTGAGTAGCGCGACTGAGTTCAAGTTTGCGTTCATTGAAACCGTCTTTGAAGAGCACGTTGTAATGAGCAAAGACTTCCGCCCAAACCTGCCGAATGTATTCATCGGTCAAACCTTCGACGTACTGACGGGGCTTGTTATGACAAACGATAATGGGATAGCGACGGTTGCCGGTCATGTCGGTAAGGCACATTTTATTATTAGTAGTAATAAGAAAGACACAATGACGAGGAATGGTTGTGGCACGTCGGGCATATGCTTGGCGACGAGTATCTTTAGCCGAATCAATAAAGCGTTTGTTGGCGTCAACGTCTTTTTTCATAGCCGCCATTTCCTTAATCTCGACACCCCATAATCGTTGAATGGCGTCGATAGCATGAGGGTCTGAGACATCATCGACGAGAGAACCATACCATTTGCCGAAAAGTTTGGCGATAAGATAGCTTTTACCGATACCTTGGTCACCGAGCAAAATCGGAGCAAGCTGATATTCGCAACCAGGGTGAAAGATACGAGCAACAGCGGCAGTCAAAACGTTCAAAGTAACCTCATGCACATAAGGAGTATCATCGGCACCGAGAAATTTCACAAAAAGTTTTTTAGCTCTGGGCTTACCGTCCCAAGCGGGTAAAGAATAGAAAAACTCCTTGACCTCATGGAAACGGTGTGCCTCGCTGTATGCTGTGATAGCATTGAAAGTTAATTTCTCGTTGGCAAATTCGGTGTAAGTTCTGCGAATATAGAGTTGGAGTTGAGAATCGTCGCGGTCAGTCCATTCAATACCTTTATATAAATTCGATTTATCGAGAGCTTTTGCATTATAATCAATTTTCGGGGCGTTTTGAAAAATCAGCGTATTTTCAGATTGAGTCCACGGTGGGGATTTCAAGAAAACGTCGGCTTGCTGAAATTCATCGTAACCGATAAGCCCGTCAAGGTTGGGGTCGTAGGTAAAGATTTTGTCGATATTGGCAGCGGTCGCTTTGACAGATTCTTTGAATCCTTGACGATTACAATGCCAATCGCAGGCGTCGCGAATCAATTCTATCATTTCGGCATCGCGCTCTGGAGACGCGGGCATAGCGCGTAACTCGTCAAGCCGTGATTTAGTTTCGATAACGCGAGCTTCTCTTTCAGCTTGTTCCTTTTCATATTTTTCGCGAAGTCTTTTTTTCTTCTCGTCTTTGAGGAAAGTAGCATGAGCTTTTTCAATCGCTCTTACTTCACGTTCGACGTAGCGGCGAATTTCCGTAATGCCGACGTTTAAAATCGCGTCTAATTCCTTTTTCTCAGCGGGTGTAAGTTTAGCGGTCAATTCGCTTTTTGAATCAGTAATGCGAATTTTGGCGCGAGATTGAGCGGCTTTGATGGTGTCGAAAAATTTCTTGGCAAGGGCAGGATAACCATAAGCGGTAGCCAAAGCGACGGCGTGAAGATTGTCTGGGGCGTAAGCGTCACCACCAGTGAAAGTTTCTGGCTCTAAAGTGTCAAGCAGAATAAAAGCGTCATCAAGTTCACGCTTGGTTTCTTCGTCCATATTACGTTTAGCCGAAGGTCGCAAGTTCGGGTGAAGCTTGTACCACTCACGATAAGTTTCTTTAGCGTCGTAACCACCTTGTTGAGCGAACATACAAAGCGTACCAATGCCGTAGCCATCGCGGTTAAAGCCATTCCATTTGAACTCGCACTCACCGTCTTTGAAACGGTCATCAGCACGGCTCCATTGTTCCCAGTCTGAACAATCCATGCCAATATTTTTTAAAGTCATACCAACCGCAAGCCAATCATCGTATGTCAAAGTGGAAGGATTAATAAAATCGAGCATCCGACGAACACGGAATTCTTTAAAGTCGGGATTGTCGTCGAAATAATCAATGTTAGTTTTCCGTACAGTTTCCGATTGCGTTTCTGTAGGCGCAGTGGTGATTATCAGAGCGTTCAATTTTTCGTCGATTTGGTCGGGAGTAAAACGCAAGCCGGAATTCTCGACGATGTAGCACATAGGAGCATTTTCTGTACCGAGTTTAAAATTGAAGGTGCAAGGCGTGCGAAGTACACGGGGTAAATCACCGACGCCATCAATTTTTTTACCGTTAGCGCGTAGGCGAATGACATCGAGCAAGAGATTGTTGCGTCGTTTAATATCCTCGCGATTCTCTTCAGTGATTTTAATGGGAATGTCGAAGATAAAGTATGCATGAAGCCCATAACCGGAATGGATAATGATTGAGGGAGTAAAAGGCAGGAAAGATTTCGCCTCGTCGAAATCGGCGGCAAAAAAAGAAGGGTCGCCTTTGTGAGCCGCGCTCCGAATATCAATGTCGACGATGATAGCGGTTTGGTAGGAAACAGAATTTTCGTCCCCGCGTTTGCTACTCGTCGGTTCGACGTAGACAGGATTGACGGCGTGCCAAATGTCGATGCTACTGTTGGCAAGTTCAATAGCCTTTTTTGCCATAGCTTCTCTTTGTGTTTCGTCAGAAATAGCGAAGGAAAAAATGCCGCTCTGTTTTGTCCACAGGTACACGAAGTGGGATTCAGGGATTTTTCCGTAAAGCTGATTGAAAAAGTTCACAAGTTCAGTGATACGACTTTGCTTTTCGTCGAACGGAGCCGGCTCATACCCGCCGCGCGTCCAGTTCGGGTGATATACGCTCGCCAGTTGCATGACCCGTTCGATTTCGTAAAGATAAACGCCGTCATGGGTGCGTTTGTCAGCTGTGAGCCATTCGCGTTTTCGCCAGTATTCGACAGTTTGTTTGGTAACGCCGATAATTTTTGACACGTCCGCTGTTGCGTAGTACTCTTTGCCTTCAAAAGTTCTGGGTACCAAATGACCACCAAATGGGGTGTCATTGGCTTTAAGGGCGTTTTGTACTTGCAAATTTGACGAGCCTTTGTTATTATGTGGAACATCCATAAGAAATGGTACCTCCTTTCAGGGGGTTCAAATATAGAGCGATTAAACACCGTCTTGTGGCTACGATTAAAAGTTTCGCGCCAGAAACATTGTAGCACATAAGGCGGTGTTTGACAATTATTTGTCAAAAAAATAGCCCCGAAGGGCTGATACTTATTCGAGTCCTAATATTTGATTGCCATTCATATTTAATGCTTTTGCGAGTCTTATTATTGTGGGAACAGATACATCACGTTTACCATTCTCATAATAGTAAAAAGCTTGAGGAGAAATGTTTATAAGGTCCCCTAGTTGCCTTTGTGATAACCCTAAATCTTGTCGTATTCGTTTTAATCGACTGGCAAAGTCCTTTCGATAGTGCACTTGAATCCTTTTTTCGATGTCGCGATAAAGATTCTTGAACTTGTTCATTA
>JAFQZB010000104.1 GCA_017406175.1 Selenomonadaceae bacterium
GCGGTCGTGCCGAATCTCAAGACTTACACCGAAAATCATCACGCCGAACGCGCTTTTGGGCTGGTCTTTGAATCGAATTTCGACGGCGGCACTTATTCCAAAATTCGTGTCGAGCGGGCGGCGACCTTCGAGGTCAGCGGCGACTCTTGGAATCTCAAGCATTCTGGCGTTATCGTCTTGGCGAACTGAAAAATCCGGTATTTCGGATAAAAATCCTGTATTCTGGATTTTTCAACCCCTCTCAAGCCCTGAACAGGGGCTTTTTTTGTTGTTTCGCGTCACGACGCCATTTATCCTTTTGAAAAATCCGATATTCTGGATTTTCCGTTTTGACCCTCCAAATCACCCCTGATTTGTGTAAACGCCGAAAAAACCGCATTATCACGCGATACAAAATCCAATATATTGGAAAACGTAATTTGAGCCTCCAAATCGCCCTCAAAACCATTTTCAAAGCTCCAAAATCACTTTCAAGCACTCAAAACCGTTTTCAAGCCGCCAAAATAAGTTTCGAGCCGCTGAAATCACTTCAAAGCGTCTTTCAAAGACCAAAATCATCTTCAGAGGTCGTTTTGAAAAAATCTTTGCTCATTTTTCTTCTACATGTTATAATCTGCCAGCGAAAATCTTTTTTAAGGAGGTTGAAGCCTATGGATTATCAAGTAAAAAGAGTTTATGAGCTTGCAAAGGAATTTGGTTGCTCTGAGAAGGCAATTATTAAATTTCTTATTACTTTAGGGCGTGAAGGCATTACAAGGAATGGTTATGTTATAGAAAGTGAATATAATTTGGTTAGAAATCATTTTTTAGGCGTACCAATACCTGAAAAACCGAAATCCACACCGTCAAACACGCAAATAACGCCGCCAAAGCAAGAAATCGACGCGCAAACAATTTTAAATGGCTACGCGGTCGCCGAAATCGAAAAATCACCGATAAAATACTACAAGGCAACGCAAAAAGTAGTAGATGAGCTGTTAAACGTGATTCAAAGTCAAGAAACGGCGCAAAAAGAGTCAATCGGCGAACTCACACGAACAATTTTAAAGTTAAACGCCAAATATATCGAAAATCCGCACCTCACACCCGAAGAAAATACATTATTGGCGACTCGGCAGGAGTTTTTAGTAAGAAAATTAGCGTTTGGTTCGGAAGAAATCAAGCGGGAAATGCTTTTAGTCAAGGAACAGGCGGAAGTATTCTTTAAAAAGCTGTCAGAAATCAATATGGGCTATGAATCGCTTAGAGAAATGGCAAAATTGGAGCGTGAAGAGCGTCCGAGTTTCGGATTTTTGGTCGAAAACCTAGTAGAACTGGTTCAAAGCGCGTTGACGCGGCTAAATTTCTTCACGGCGCACAAAAAAATAATTTTGGAAATAATATCGGCGCATAGTGCATTCATCGAGGAATATAAATCATTTCGGACGAGTTTGCGGGAGGAAATGCGAGCAATAAGCCGTTCGGAGAGCATAGAAGAGGAAATTTTTATAAATTGGTACGACGAATGGGCTAAAAAAAGGATTTTGATAGAACAAAGATTGTTGCCGCTGTTTGAATTCGTGTTGAAGGGCTATTTAGGAGATAAAATAGGACAATTGGTAGCGATTTTGCGCCAATATCGGGACAAGGTAGACGAATTTTATTTGAATGAGCGGAAAAATATCTATCAGAAGTTCGTATTCACGTCAGGCGGCGAATTGCAAGAGAAATTTGAGGTAGAGAGCGAAATAAACAAGTTATCAAGCGCATTTCAACGGGAATTGCAGGACATAATCTTTTCGACTGGCAAAACTGAGGAAAAAATCTTTATAATCAAGTGGTCGGAGCCGATAATTAACCTTCAAATCGACGAGATAAACGAATTTATAGAGGAAAAGAAGTTAAAAGCGATTTCAGATGAGGTTATGGAAAGATTTACGGACTTGAGGCGGCAAAACTTCGCGGAATACCTATCTGACGCTAAAACATACGCAGACGCGATAAAGAAACGCGATGACGAGTTTAACGGGCTGATTTTCCGCATGAGAAAGGAAATAAACGCCGCCAAAACGAATACGACGCGATAATTTAGGAAATAAAAAAAATCCGAGCTTAAAATTTAGGCTCGGATAATTTTTTTGCGTTTAAGGGTTAGAATTCGGCGAGAGCAAGAATTTTTTCGCAGAGTTCGGGGAAATCGATACCAGCGGCGCGAGCGGCGTCGGGGACAAGTGAAGTTTCAGTCATGCCGGGCACGGAATTAATTTCGATGACGTAGGGAACGTTATTTTCGGAAAGCATGAGGTCAACGCGTGCGACGCCGGCGCATTTGCAGAGCTTGAAGGCGTCGACGGCTAATTTTTTAACTTCGGCGGTCAAATTGTCAGGAATCGGCGCGGGGCAAATGTGGGTCGACATGCCCTTAGTATATTTGGTTTTGTAGTCGTAGCGACCGGTCGTGGTGGTGATTTCGATGACGGGCAGGGCTTCGGCGGCGTCCTCATTGCCCATAACCGCAACCGTCAGCTCGCGCCCGCGAATAAATTCCTCAACTAAAATCTCGTCGCCAAAGGTAAAAGCGTTTTCAATCGCCTCGGCAATCTCCGAAGGCTTCTCGACGATAGTCACGCCGATGCTTGAGCCTTGAGAGGCGGCTTTGATGACGACGGGCAACCCGAATTTGTTTTCAATGTCGGCGGCGAGGTCTTCTGAACGGTCGATTTCACGATAAACGGCGAATTTGGGCGTAGAGAGGTTAGCGGAGTTCAGAAAATGTTTCGTAGCGACCTTATCCATAGTCAAAGCGGCGGCAAGCACTCCAGAACCGGTGTAAGGAATCTTCAACATGTCGAGCGTCCCTTGAATCAGTCCGTCCTCGCCGTATTTGCCGTGAATCGCGTTAAAAACAATTCCGCAATCCTTAGCGCGAATCGTAGCGGCAAAAGTCTGCGGATTGAGTTCCATAAGTTCAACGTCGTAATTTTTGGAGCTTAGCGCGTCAAAAATCGCCTTGCCGGTGCGTCTGGAGACTTCAGCCTCCGAGGACGTGCCGCCACATACGACGACAATTTTTTTCTCGTGTAAATCCTTAAGCATGTTCAAAAGTTCTTCGCCAGTCTTGTAAATATCGCCCGCGCCCATAGTGATAACCAAATCGCCGGCGGAAAGTTGGTCTTTGATAGCGGCGGCAATGTCTTCGCGTTTGGGAATGTATGAGACGGCTTGATTGGTCGTGCTAAGGACTTCTTGGAGGATTGATTCGCCACTGACGCCCGAAATTTTTTCTTCGCCCGCCGAGTAAACGTCCGTCAAGATTAAAAGGTCAGCCTCCTTGAACGCGCCGCCGAATTCCTTAAGCAAAAGTTGCGTGCGGCTGTATCTGTGCGGCTGGAAAATGCAAATGACTTTGTGCGGTTTAGTTTCGCGGGCGGCTTTAAGTGTCGCGGCAATTTCCGTGGGGTGATGGGCGTAATCGTCGACGATTAAAATATTTCTGACGCGTCCTTTGGTTTGGAAACGCCTTTTAGCCCCGTGAAAGTTGCTTAAGCCCTCGGCAATCTGATTAAAGCTCAAACCGACTTCCAAAGCCGTGGCAATCGTCGCCAAAGCGTTAAGGACGTTGTGCCGCCCGTGAATCGCCAGCTGAACTTTGCCAAGAGTCTCTTCGCCGTGCACAACTTCAAACGCCACGCCCTTAGTTGTCGTGCGAATGTTCTTTGCCGTGAAGTCGGCGGGGTTATCAATCGCGTAGGAAATAATTTTGCGGTCAATGTCCTTAGCAAGCTCGCGCAGGTTGTCGCTATCGAAGCAAAGGACTGCCACGCCCGATTTGCGGTTGATGTTCTCGATAAAAATCTTAAACGCGGCGCGAATCCTATCCATCGTGCCGTAATGGTCGAGGTGGTCGTCTTCAACGTTCGTGACGACTGCGATTGCGGGCTTCAACGTGACAAAGGAGCCGTCGCTTTCGTCAGCCTCAGTTACAAGCCAATCACTTTTGCCGAGAATCGCACCCGTGCCCAAATCAGTTGATTCGCCGCCAATAATAATCGTCGGGTCAATGCTCGCGTAGTGCAGGATGTAGCCAATCATTGAAGTCGTAGTAGTTTTGCCGTGCGAACCGGCGATTGCAATCCCTTTGTGCGAATTGACTAGGAAAGCGTTGATGTCGGAGCGGTGGAGCTTAGGAATCTTGAATTTGCCCGCCGCGATGACTTCGGGATTGTCCGTGGGGATAGCCGACGAGCAAACGATAGCATCAACGGGATTGCCCGCCTCGTCGAGAATATTTTTAGCCTTGTGCCCGACGGAAATCCTTGCGCCGAGACTTTTAAGCATGTAAAGCGTCGGCGAGTCTTTAGCGTCCGAGCCGCTTATCTCGTAGCCTTGCTCAATCAAAATTTTAGCGAGGGCACTCATACCCACGCCGCCAATACCTATAAAATGAAGTTTCTTTAAGCCGTCAAGTTTCAAAGCTTTAATCCTCCTGCTTAAGTTGTTTATTCAGTTTCTTATCGAACGAGAAGACCTCGACATTTTCCAATTCGTGATACGCGACGAGTATGCAGTCAACAAAGTCCAACTTTGTCTTAGCGAAAATTTCTACCGCACGGAACATGACGGTGGGGCGTTCAACCTCAATCAATTCCAAAGCTTTAAACAGTTGCTCGGCGATGTCTTTACGCTCAACGTTATAAAAAGTGCGCAAAACGTGGTCGACTTCCGCTAAAACTTCGGGCAATGTTCTTGCCCCCGCTTTAATAACTTCGTCAGCCATACGCGCTTGTTCCTCATTGTCGCGTAATAGACAGCGAAGAATAACATTCGTATCAACCAAGAGCTTGTTCATATTTTTTCACCATAGCCCTTTCCCATGCACCGTCTTCAAAAGGAATCAAGGCGGGGTTAGCATATTCCGACAACGCGCCAAAAAGTTCTGTGTGTTCTGTTTTGGGCTTCCGATTAGGGATTGCGCCTTCTTCCTGCTCGACGTTGTACTTGACCAAGAGCGGGATAGCCTCTTCAAGCGTCAAATCGATTTTGCGATAGAGTTTCTCGGCAGCCGCTTTAATATCGGCGTCGAGTTCAATGCTCACAGTAATTTTATCAGCCATGATTAATCCTCCTAAATCAAACTTAAAATCAAGTCGGCGATTTTGTCTGCGGCGTCGGGCTTGCCCAGGGATAAACTTGCCGCTGACATGTCCTTTAGCGTTTGCGGCGATGATAACAACTCGTCGAGATTTTTTTGCAAAAGCGGAGCCGTCAAGTCCTTGTTAAGAATCATGCGAGCCGCGCCCGCCTCGACTAATGCTCGTGCGTTGAACTCTTGATGATTTTCCGCTGCGAAAGGATACGGAATCAAAATCGCTGGAACGCCCCGCGCAGTCAGCTCGGCTAGCCCCGTTGCACCCGCCCTGAAAATTGCCAAATCAGCCATCGCCATAGCTTGCGGCATGTTGTACAGGTAAGGCACAACTTTTATATTTGGCGCGTCGAGGTCGGCTAGTCTCTTCATGACAGAATCGAATTCGCCTTTGCCAGTCACGTGCAGGAATTGCGCAGAATTCTTCCCCGCCTCCGATTTTAAAACGTCAATCATTGCGTCGTTGATACTGCGTGCGCCACGCGAGCCGCCGGAGATTAAAACAATCGGCAAATTGTCCGTGAAGTTGAATTCGCGTAGCCCGTCAGCCCTCTTAGCCGCGAGGACTTCTTTGCGAATCGGATTGCCCGTGTAAGTCGTCTTATCGCGTGGAAAGTTCTTCAAGGCGTCGCGAGTTCCAACGGCTATCTTGTCCACGAACTTTGATAGGATTTTATTCGTGACGCCCGCGACCGCGTTTTGCTCTTGAATCAGCGTTGGAACCTTCATAAGGCTTGCGGCAAGGAGAATCGGTCCGCAGACATAGCCGCCCGTCCCGATAACCGCATTTGGTTTGAAATCCTTAACGATGTCGCCCGCACGCTTGACGCTCCAAAGGGCATTGGCGGCGCGTGAAATGTTTTCCAACGTAAAGCGACGTTCAAAGCCGCCTTCCAACTTCAGCGCGGTAAAATTTATGCCAGCCTTCGGAACGATGTCCGCCTCAAGCCCCTTTTCCGTGCCGACGTAGAGAAAGTCAGCTTCGGGGCGTTTCGATTTAATTGCGTCTATGAGCGTAAGCGCGGGGTAGATGTGTCCGCCCGTGCCGCCGCCCGATACGATTATCTTCATTTAGTTGCTCCAAAAAAATTACACAGCACCACGCCGACGACGATAAAAGCGATTCCAATCAGTCCCGGCGTCGAGATGCTTTCGTGAAAAAATATTTTAGCGATGACCGCCGCGAGCACGATGCCTAAACCGCTCCACGTCGCATAGGCAATGTTGAGTTGAACACTCTTTAACGACAGTGCGAAGAAGTAAAAGCAGAAGCCGTAGAAAGTCAGCGTTGCGATTGCGAACGGTTTATGCTCGAAGCCGTCCGATAACTTCATGCAAGTCGTCCCGCACAGTTCCAACACTATAGCCAGTGCCAGATAAATATAGCCCATGTTCAAAGCTCCCGAACAATGCGCTTGAAGTCCCGCCCGCGTTCCTCAAAGTCGCTGTACATGTCGAAGCTAGCACACGCAGGACTAAGCAACACGACTTGCGGCGGACGAGAAATATTTTTGGCAAGCGCAATCGCCCGTTCCATAGAATAGCCCGCCTCCAGAATCTTATCAGCAGGATAGCCGCTCTCAAGGGCGCAAGCTTTGAAGCGAGCCGCCGCATCGCCGACGAGTATCAGCCAATCGACGCGTTCATTGACGAGCTTTAGAAAGTCTGCAAGGTCTGTTCCCTTATCGTCGCCGCCCGCAATCAAAACGATATGTCCCGCGAACGTCTCCAGAGCTTTAATCGCCGAATCGGTGTTAGTCGCCTTGCTGTCGTTGTAGTACTTCACGTTGTCAAGCTCGCGAACGAATTCTATCCGGTGTTCGACGCCTTGGAAGGTCTTCAGCACGGACGAAATTTTATCAGCGTCGACGCCCGCCAAAAACGCCATAATCGACGCCGCCAAAGCATTCTCGACGTTGTGCCCGCCCTTAATGCCTAGTTCCTCGACAGTGCAAAGCTCATGCGTGCCGTTGAAGCGTATCACCAGCCGATTATCTTTAATGAACGCGCCCTCAGCAAGCTCGCGTTGTCTGCTGAAGTAAAGCACGCGGCAAGCGGCACGGTCTTTAATCTCGCGGGTGCGTTCGTCGTCGTAGTTTAAAATCAAAAAGTCTTCGGCGGTCTGTTGAGCGAAAATCTTTTCCTTCATCGCCTGATAAACTTCCATTGAACCATGCCGCTTGAGGTGGTCGGGCGTGATGTTGAGTATCGCGGAAATGTGCGGGCGGAAATTCTTCGTTGCCTCCATTTGATAGCTTGAAATCTCCGCCGCAAGATAGCCGCCCGCTCCGACTTCCAAAGCGACTTCGCAAAGGGGCACGCCGATATTGCCGCCGACTCCAACCTTAGCGAACTTTTCCTTAAGCAACAGCCCAAGCAATGTAACCGTCGTAGTCTTGCCGTTGGTGCCCGTCACTGCGCATATTGGAGACTTCGCCAAGCCGTAAGCAAACTCGACCTCGCTGATAATCGGAATGCCTTTTGCCTTCGCCGCCCTAAGCAACGGAATCTTTATCGGCACGGCGGGCGACACGATGATTTTATCGACGCCGCTTAGAAGGTCTTCCGTTTGCTTGCCGAGCTTTATTTCCACGCCGTCAAGGTCAATCTTCAGCTCTGGTTTGCTATCGCTTAGGACGACTTGTGCGCCGCGTTCGTGCAAAATTTTCGCCGCCGCAATTCCGCTCCTCGCCGCGCCGATTACTAAAACTTTTTCCATAATGATTGCCCCTTATAACATGCTCAAGCCGACGACGCCCGCGATTAATCCGACCGTCCAAAAGACGAACACGACTTTGACTTCTGACCAGCCGCCAAGCTCGAAGTGATGATGAATCGGACTCATGCGGAAGATACGCTTGCCCGTCGACTTAAACGAAATGACTTGCAGGATAACCGACAACGCCTCGCAGACGAATACGAACCCCACGACCGCTAACAAAATTTCCGTCCGCGAAAGGATACCCACTGCCGCGAATGCTCCGCCCAATGCCAATGACCCCGTGTCGCCCATGAAGACTTTGGCCGGGTGGAAGTTGAACCTCAAGAACCCGACGCACGCTCCGACTATCGCCGCGCAGAAGATTGCCAAATCGTTGTGCCCCGTCAGCAGACATATCACCGCGTAGCAACTCGCCGCAATCGCCATGCAACCCGAAGCAAGCCCGTCTAGCCCGTCCGTCAAGTTTACAGCGTTCGACGCCCCGACCATTACAAAGAACATGAACGGCAGGTAAAAGCTCCCCGCCTCAATCGTCATGTCAGCAATCGGAATCCAAATCGTTGGGCTGGAGCTGGTTAGTAGCTCACTTGCAACGACCGTCGTCACGATGGCGATTAGAACTTGTCCCGCGAGTTTGTAACGAGCAAGCAGTCCTTGATTGTGTTTGTGTACAACCTTTAAGTAATCGTCGACGAAGCCCAAAATAAAATGTCCGAGCAAGATAAACAGCGCAAGGAATATTTCCGCGTTCCAGTCGGCTTGAATCAGCGTTGCCACGACGATGCCCGCGATTAGAAATATTCCGCCCATAGTCGGGGTGCCGCTCTTCGCCTGATGACTCTTGGGTCCTTCCTCGCGTATGCTCTGCCCGAACTTTAATCGGTGCAAGATTGGAATACAAATCGGCGCAAGCATGATGACCACGCCCGCCGCGATTGCTCCAGCTATTAAAAGTTTCTCCATAGTTTAAACCTGCTTATCCGTTAATTGTTCGCCGATACCGTTCGCCATAAGATAAATCGCCAGCTGATTGAGTTTGACGCCTTCACGCTTGGCACTCTCCGCAAGTTTCCTGTGCAGACTCTTTGGAATGCGCAAATTTAATCGCCCGTTGTACAAATCCCAGTCTGGCTCGTCAATCGACTCTCCCAAATCCAAAGCCGCCTCCAGCCAACAAATTTTTGCATCCTCAATCATTTCGAGAACTTCCAAACGAGTTTCGCCTTGAGTTATGCAACCAGGCAAGTCAGGTATCGTCGCAACGTAACCGCCCTCAGGCGAAGGCGTGATTTTAATTTCATAAGGCAACGCCGCGTAGTATTCCAAATTTTTTTCTGCTTCCATAAAAATTTCTCCCTTGAATTACAAATTCAGTTCTCGAATCACATTGTGCACGTAAACTTCATGAACGAACGGTATCTGACGAGGAATGGTTATGGGAACTCTGTCGGATTTTCGGTAGGTGTAATGACTTGAGCCGCGCCGAGGTTGAGCACGTTCATAACCCGCGTTTGTAAGTATTTTATCAAGCTCTTCAAAGCGGACGGTCTTCGGATGGTTTTTGATTCGTTGAAGAAGTTTTTCCAGCTTACTCATATCAGCTCGATGATTTTTTCCATGTGCATGACGTGCGACGCCTTAAATAAAATCGTGTCGCCGTTGCGGACAATCTCCAGAATCTTTTTAGCGGCTGCCTCGTGCGTGTCGAACGTGTAAACTTTTTCTAAGCCTGCCTCACGTGCGCCCGCCGCTATGAATTTGCCGAGCTCTCCAAGAGTTATCAGCGTGTCAAATTTATTCTCGACAAGCTCCGCGCCAATCTCACGATGAACCCGTTCTGCAATCTCGCCAAGCTCCAGCATGTCGCCCAAGACTGCAATTAGTCGTCCGTTATAGACTTCCGAAGTCGTCCTAATCGCCACACGCATTGATGCCGGGCTTGCGTTGTAGGCGTCATTGACAATCGTTAGCCCGTCGCGTCGGATAACCTCGAAACGCATTTTAGTCGTCGTCAAGCTTGAAATGCCGCGTTGAATCTCCTCGACGCTAAGCCCCAACGTCAACCCCGCCGCGATTGCTCCTAGGGCATTGGATACGTTGTGCCGACCGAGCATCGGGATTTCAAAATCGTAAGCCTCGCCGCGATAAGTCAACGTAAATTCCGTCGCCACACTCCCAATCAAAATTTCTGTTGCCATTAAGTCAGCTTGATTTTCCAAGCCGTAAGTGATGACGTTGACGCCTTCGCGAACAAGACTTGTCATTGCCGCCGTATATTGATTGTCCGCGTTTAAAATGATTGTGCCGCCCGATTGAATCGCCTCGACCAGTTCGCCCTTAGCCCTAGCAATGTTTTCTATCGAACCCAAAAGCTCAATATGCGCCTCGCTGACGTTGGTTATGATTCCAATCGTCGGGCGCACGACCTCGGCAAGGGATTCAATCTGCCCAAGCCCACGCATACCGATTTCCACGACTGCCGCTGTTGTCTCATCGTTTATTCCGAGCAAAGTCATCGGGACGCCGACCTCGTTATTGAAGTTGCCCGAAGTCTTTTGCACATGCCCGAACGAATTCAACGCCGCCGCAGTCAAGTCCTTAGTCGTAGTCTTGCCATTGGAACCCGTGACCGCGATAACTGGAACGTTGAAACGATTCCGCCACGCGCCCGCGATTTGCTGATAAGCCGTCAACGTGTCGTCGACCTTTATAATCACGCCGTCTAGGTCTTTATCAAAGTTCTTGCTGACGAGAACCGCCGCCGCTCCTTTGTTAAGCGACTCCTCCGCGAAGTCCTCGCCGTTAAAGTTCTGCCCCTTCAACGCCACGAACAACGCGCCGCCCGAAATCTTCCGGCTGTCCGTCGTCACTCGCTCGAAGAATATTTCCGCCGTGGAATTCGTCTGGGCGTTTGTAATCTCGGCTATCTCTGCCAAGCTCAATTTATTCATTGGTCTTAACCTCCGTAATCGCTTCTTTAGCAACCTCTCTATCGTCAAAGTGAATCCTTCCCGTGTTCAACAGCTGATAAGTCTCGTGCCCCTTGCCAAGAATCAAAACCACGTCGCCCGCCTCGGCAAGTTCAATCGCACGGAAAATCGCGGCTCGTCTATCGGCTATGCGTTCGTGAACCTTATCGCCAATGCCAGCCTCGACCTCGTCCAAAATCTTTTCGGGGTCTTCCGTTCGCGGATTATCGCTCGTGGCAATGACAATATCGCTAAGCTCCGCCGCAAGCTTGCCCATAATCGGACGCTTGCTATGGTCTCTATCGCCGCCGCAACCGAACACCGTTATAACTTTGCCTTTGACGATTTGCCGCGCCGTCTCCAAGACGTTCTTAACTCCGTCGGGGGTGTGCGCGTAGTCGACTATGACTTCAAAGGGCGCGGAAGAAAAAATTCTCTCGAAACGGCCGGGCACGCTCTTAAAGTTCTCCAAAGCCTGCTTGATGATGTCTGGTCTGATATTCTCCGCTAAAGACGCCCCGACCGCCGCTAGCACGTTGTAGACGTTAAACAGCCCCGTGACGTGCAAGCCCAAGTTCATGACACCGAAGCCGCCGCGTATCTTAAACTTCATGCCGCCCGATTTAATTTCAAGCCCGGCTCCGCGCAGGTTGGCTGAACTATTCAAGCCGTAAAGAATTTTATCGCAAGAGCAATGCTTGAGGATTTCTCCGCTTGCCTCGTCGTCGACGTTGATGACGGCGGTTTTATTTTGCTTGTGACCTCGGCGCGACACCATGTCGAAAAGTCTAGCCTTCGCCCGCAAATAATTTTTCATCGTGCCGTGGAAGTCCAAATGGTCTTGCGTGAGGTTCGTGAATATCGCCGTATCGAACTCGACGCCCGCCACCCTGTTTTCAACGAGCGCATGGCTTGAAACCTCCATAATGACGACTTGAACTTTCCGTTCGCGCATGTCGGCTAAGATGTGCTGCAGGTCAATTACATTGGGCGTAGTGTTTTGCACGGGATAAGCCGCGTCGCCGATTAGGATTTGAATCGTGCCGATAAGCCCGACCTTTAATCCCGCCGCAGAAAAAATTTCTCGGAGCAGATAAGTCGTTGTAGTCTTGCCATTAGTGCCCGTCACGCCGATAACGCGCATTGCCCGCGCCGGATAATCGTAGAAGTACGGAACGATGACTGCCAAAGCGTTGAGCATGTCGGGGACGATGATTGCTGAGATATTTTTGGGCGGCATGAAGTTTTGCCGCGTCGAGAGGACGGCAACGGCTCCATTGCTCGTCGCCTGCCCGATAAAATTATGTCCGTCAACGTGCGCACCTTCCATACACACGAATAGATTTTTTGCCGTGACCTTGCGCGAGTCGTGCTCAATGCCACTAATTTCCACGTCGTCGCCTAGGAGTTTTGCTTCGGGTATGAGCAACGCAAGTTCGCTGAGTCTTTTAATCAAGGTCTCGCCTCCTTCCGCGCCAATTATAATTGAACTTTGCATGAAAAGACAATGCCGCCGAAAAATTTTCTACACGGCAAGCAAAAAGCCCCGCTCACGAAGGAACGAGGCTTTGTCTTAGTCAACGATTCAAGATTATTTATCGAGGTGAGGTCCTGCCGCAACGAGAGCTTTGCCCGCCGCGTTGTATTCGTACTTCTTGAAGTTCTTGATAAAGCGGCTTGCGAGGTCTTCAGCTTTCTTATCCCACTCGGTCGGGTCGGCGTAGGTGTCGCGCGGGTCGAGGATATTGGTTGCGACGCCTTCAAGTTCCGTCGGGATTTCGAGGTCGAAGATTGGCAATTTCTTAGTCGGAGCATTCTTAATCGCGCCGCCGAGGATAGCGTCGATGATACCGCGGGTGTCTTTAATGGAAATGCGTTTGCCGGTGCCGTTCCAGCCCGTGTTGACTAGGTAAGCCTTCGCGCCGCTCTTCTCCATGCGCTTAACGAGTTCTTCGGCGTATTTAGTCGGGTGCAATTCAAGGAAGGCTTGACCGAAGCACGCGCTAAAGGTCGGAGTCGGCTCAGTGATTCCGCGTTCCGTGCCCGCAAGCTTAGCCGTGAAGCCGGAGAGGAAGTAATATTTGCATTGCTCGGAAGTCAGAATCGAGACAGGCGGTAGAACTCCGAAGGCGTCCGCGCTGAGGAAGATGACCGATTGCGCGGCGGGTCCGTGGCTATCGGGGCGCACAATGTTTTTGATGTGATAAATCGGATAGCTAACGCGAGTGTTCTCGGTGACGGACTTATCAGCGAAGTCAATTTTGCCGTCCTTGTCAACGGTGACGTTCTCAAGCAGAGCGTCGCGGCGAATTGCGTTGTAAATGTCCGGCTCGGCAACGGGGTCGAGGTTGATGACTTTAGCATAGCAACCGCCCTCGAAGTTGAAAACGCCAGTATCGTCCCAGCCGTGTTCGTCGTCGCCGATAAGAAGTCTCTTCGGGTCGGTGCTAAGGGTCGTCTTGCCCGTGCCGCTAAGCCCGAAGAATATCGCGGTGTTTTCGCCGTTCATGTCGGTGTTGGCGGAGCAGTGCATTGCGGCGATACCTTTAAGCGGCAGGAAGTAGTTCATCATACTGAACAAGCCCTTCTTCATTTCGCCGCCGTACCAGGTGTTGAGGATAACTTGTTCTTTGGTCGTGATGTTAAAGACGGTCGCGGTTTCGGAATTCAAGCCGAGTTCTTTCCAGTTTGTGACTTTAGCTTTGGATGCATTGAAAACGACGAAGTCGGGCTCTTGGTCGAATTCCTCTTGATTCTTCGGGCGAATGAACATGTTGGTAACAAAGTGAGCCTGCCACGCAACCTCAA
>JAFQZB010000105.1 GCA_017406175.1 Selenomonadaceae bacterium
ATTCCAAATCGTTCCGCGCATTGCATTTGAACTATCTTGCCGATTATTGCGCTGATTGCCGTATATATCGCCGCGTTGAAGTCGCAACCAAAAAGCGTGCAGAATGCTCCGCAACCCGAACCCGCCGCCAAGACCGATATCCAATGCGGATAGCGCGGACGTTTGCTCACGGACTCTAGCTCGCCTTTGAACTCGTCTAGCGTGTAATGTTCTCTCATCGCCCGCCACGTCAGCCGACTCACCGCAGATATTATCCGCATGTTCACCGCGTGCTTTGGACATTTCCTGAACGACGTATGCGAGTGGTGCTCGTCACTTATATTCAGCATCAAAGTTGTGTACATGATATGCAGATGAAATTTATCCGCGTCGATTCCCATGTACGCCGCTACCCTCGCCATGTCGCGAACAATCTGGCTCGTGTCTGCGCCGTTCTCCATGAGCAACTGCCCGACCGTTAAAAGGAGTTCCGCCTTCTGTCCAATCTCTGCGAACGCCTCGCGCAGTAATTCGCGTTGTTCCTCGTAATAAGTTTTGAAGTCGTCGTCTCTCATAATAAAAAACCTCCCGCGCAAATTATAGCACACGGAAAGGGATTTATCTTTAGCCGTAAAAATTTTTATTCGGATTGTTGCGCCGGCTCTTTGGCGAAAAGTTCTTCAAGCGGCATGTCGACGCCGAGCACTTCTTTAATCTTAATTGCCATCGATAAACTAATTTCACGCTTACCGTTGAACCAAGACGATACCGCTTTGAAATTATAGTTGATCCTTTGCGCCAAATCAGTCCGAGTTATCAATCGCTTGTCGAGTTCAGCCTGTAATACAGGAAAAACAGATTTTTTTCTAAGTGCTATTGCTTTGTTAAGTCTATGTTCCGGTGGTTGAACATGCCCTTTAGTACCTTCACCGCCGTCAGTCATGTTGTAGCCGTTCGGGGTCTTTGTTTTGAGCGTAGCAATCCAATACATCTCACGTTTGGGCGCAATTTCAGCGTCACAAATTTCGATTACTTCAGCGTGGAAATTTTCCCAACCATACTTTTTAATTGCCCTGTCGACGTGGCATCTGCTTTTATAGTTACTGCCGTGACGATGTTCATTCATCCTTCTTTTAAGTTTTTTCGTCATTCCGACGTAGCCCATGCCATTGACGAGGCAGGTCAGTTTGTAAATCACGATGTCCATAGACACTCCGCCTTTCGTTTGACAGCGCGGCGCGAGAGTGCTACACTTCGCAATCGGAAAGGCTCTGCGCCGTGTTGAGTTAGTTTAGCGACTCAATCTTAACGCCGCAGGGCTTTCCCGTCAATAAAGAGCAAAATAAAAAACGCCCTCCAATCCTCGGAAGGCGTTTTCTTTCGTTGGTTATAAAAATTTTAATAGAGACCGCTCGGAGCCTCGCTGAGACTGATGAAGATATTTTTCTTCTGCGTGTAAGCGTTCAAGATGAGCTTGTGCGTCTCGCGACCAATGCCCGATTTCTTGTATCCGCCAAACGGTGCACCCGCTGGGAGCGAGTTATAGCAATTAATCCACATGCGGCCCGTCTCGATTGCACGAGCCACACGCAACGCCCGATTGATGTCCTGAGTCCATACCGCTCCGCCCAAGCCGTATTCGCTATCGTTCGCCTGCTTGATGACTTCTTCTTCATCGTGGAACTTGATGACGACTGCGACAGGTCCGAAGATTTCTTCACAAGCGACCCGCATGGAATTATTCACGTCGGCAATCAACGTGGGTTGCATGAACGCTCCATTTTCTCCGCCTTCGACGACTGCACGCTTGCCGCCCGTGATGACTTGTGCGCCTTCAGCCTTGCCAATCTCGACGTAGTTCAAAATCTTTTCGAGCTGACGGTTATCAATCTGACTGCCCATCTGTGTATCAGCTTTCCAAGGCAGTCCAACTTTGACGGATTCAAACTTAGCTTTAAGCGCGGCAAGGAACTTATCGTAAATCGTATCCTGCACAAAGATACGCGAGCCAGCACAGCACACTTGCCCTTGATTGAAGAGGATACCCAGGCACGCGCCATCAATCGCCTTGTCGAAGTTGCAATCGTCGAAGTAAATGTTAGCGGACTTGCCGCCCAGTTCCAACGTCGCGGGAATGAGTTTATCAGCCGCCGCCTTAGCCACAGAGTAACCGACTTCCGTCGAACCAGTGAACGCAAGCTTGGTGATGTCGGGGTGGTCAAGGAGATATTGACCAGTCTTGCCGCCTGAACCCGTGACGATATTTAAGACGCCGGGCGGTAGTTCGTTTTCGATAAGTTTCATGAGTTCAAGGACGCTAAGCGATGTCGTGCTTGACGGCTTAAAGACGATGCAGTTGCCCGTCGCCAGAGCCGGAGCCAACTTCCATGCCGCCATAAGGTAAGGGAAATTCCAAGGAACGATTTGACCGACGACGCCAATCGGCTCGTTGAGGATAAGGCTCAAGGTGTTCTCGTCGATGACGGTCGCTGAACCTTCCTCGGCACGAATGACGCCCGCGAAGTAACGGAAGTGGTCGGAACCCATAGGAATATCAATGTTCATGGTCTCGCGAATGGGCTTGCCGTTGTCGAGCGTCTCAATCATTGCCAAGTGCTCTTTGTTCGCGTCGATGATGTCGGCGATTTTGAGCAGGATAGTTGCGCGTTCGACGGGCGAAGTCTTTTTCCAGGCGGGGAACGCCTTCCAAGCCGCCTTTACAGCGTCGTCGACGTCCTGTTTGCTACCGGCGGCAACTTCGCACATGTATTCGCCGTTCGCAGGATTGTAAACCTTAAAGGTCTTGCCGCCTTCGGCGTCGCGCCACTTGCCGTCGATGTAGAGTTGGTAGCTGTCCTGCCAAATTTTCTTAGGAACCGATGCCATATAAGAATCCCTCCCAAATAAATTTGCGCACATTATATCGCATTGAACTTCTATCTTGTCAATAGGAAAAGACAAGCATTTTACTTTTTTATAACCGCGTGCTATAATTCCCTGCAATTTATTGAGAGGAGACTTTAAAAAGCAATGGCAAAGAAAATGAAGACGATGGACGGCAATCAAGCGGCGGCGTATATCTCGTATGCGTTCACGGACGTTGCCGCGATTTATCCGATAACGCCGTCCTCGCCGATGGCTGAAGATGTCGACGTTATGGCGGCGCGTGGCGTCAAAAATATTTTCGGGCAGAAAGTCCGCTTGGTGGAAATGCAATCGGAAGGCGGCGCGGCTGGTACAGTTCATGGCTCGTTGCAGGCGGGCGCATTGACTACGACTTACACGGCGTCGCAGGGCTTCTTACTTATGATTCCGAACCTGTACAAGATAGCGGGCGAAATGTTGCCGGGCGTCTTCCACGTGTCCGCTAGAGCTTTGGCGACTTCCACGCTTAGCATCTTCGGAGACCATCAAGACGTTATGGCGGCTCGTCAAACGGGTTGCGCAATGTTAGCCGAGGCTAGCGTTCAGGAAGTCATGGACTTATCGGCGGTGGCTCATCTGGTCGCGATTAAGGGGCGCATACCGTTTATAAACTTCTTCGACGGATTCCGCACGTCGCACGAGATTCAAAAGGTTGAAGTGATTGACTACGCTGACTTAGCTAAAGTTCTCGACTTCGACGCCGTTGATAAGTTCCGCCGCAACGCGCTAAATCCCGACCATCCAGTTATGCGCGGCACGGCGACCAATCCCGATGTCTATTTCCAAATGCGCGAGACCGTCAATAACAACTACGACCGCTTGCCCGACCTCGTCGAAGAGACTATGGCTCAGCTCGGCAAGATAACTGGACGCGTTCATCATGTCTTCGACTACAGCGGGGCACCCGACGCCGAACGAATCATCATTGCAATCGGTTCGGGCTGTCAGACGGCTAACGAAGCGGCGGCTTACCTCAATGCACGCGGCGATAAAGTCGGCGTGGTCAGCGTGCATTTATATCGCCCGTTCAGCGTCAAACACTTCCTTAACGCAATCCCCAAGACGGTTAAAAAGGTTGCAGTCCTCGACCGCACGAAGGAAAGCGGAGCAATCGGCGAACCTCTTTATCTGGACGTGAAGTCGGCATTCTATGACGCGGATATTAAGCCTGTAATCGTCGGCGGACGTTTTGGACTGGGCGGCAAGGATACCACGCCCGAACAAATGCTTGCGGTCTTCGACGAGCTCAAGAAGGATTCGCCGCAGAATGGATTCACAATCGGCATTAATGACGACGTATCGCATAAATCGTTGGCGACGGCTTATCACGACGTAGACTTGACGCCCGAAGGAACTACGGCTTGCAAGTTCTGGGGTCTCGGCTCGGACGGCACAGTTGGCGCAAATAAGTCCGCGATAAAAATCATCGGCGACAACACCGACCTTTATGCGCAGGCTTACTTTGCTTACGACTCTAAAAAATCGGGCGGCATAACGATGAGCCATTTACGCTTTGGCAAGCTCCCGATAACCTCGCCTTATCTGATTACTAAGCCCGACTTCGTAAGCTGTTCGCAAAAAAGCTACGTGCACCACTACAACCTAATCGCGGGCTTGAAACGCGGCGGCACTTTCCTTTTGAACACCGACTGGAGCGACGAGAAGCTCGGCAAGAAGCTTAAGCCCTACATGAAACGCTATATCATCGACAACGAGATAAACGTTTACACCGTCAACGCCGTTAAGATTGCGGGCGAACTCGGCTTAGGCGGACGCTTTAACATGGTCATGCAGGCGGCGTTCTTTAAGCTCGCCAATATCATTCCGATTGATGAGGCTGTTAAATATCTCAAGGACGCTGTGGAAAAGTCTTACGGCTCGAAGGGGCAAAACGTCGTCGACATGAACTGCGGCGCGATTGACCAAGGCATTACCGCTTTGCACAAGGTCGACTTGAGCACGTGGGACATTGACGATACCAGCATGAACCGCAACTTAAAGCAAGACAACCCGCCCGAATTCATTACGGACATTCAAAACGTCATGAACCGTCAAGAGGGTGACGCCTTGCCCGTCAGCAAGTTCGTCGAGTTGGCGGACGGCACTTTCCCTGTTGGCGGCACGGCTTACGAGAAACGCGGCACGGCTATCAAAGTTCCGCAGTGGGATAAGTCGAAGTGCATAGGTTGCAATCAATGTTCGTTCGTCTGCCCGCACGCGGCGATTCGTCCTGTGCTCACGACGCCCGAAGAACTCAAGAACGCTCCCGAAGGCATGGAGGCTATCCCGTCAAAGATTTCTCGTGGCGCGTACAACCTTACAATCGCCGTGTCGACTTACGACTGCCTCGGTTGCGGCAACTGTGCGCAGGTCTGTCCTAAGCAGGCGTTGGAGATGGTTAAGTTCAACGACGAGGCGATGGCTCGCCAGAAATATTTCGATTACGGCGTTAAGCTCGCGGCAAAGGCTAATCCGACGAAGAAGACGACGGTCATTGGCAGTCAGTTTGAAAAGCCGTTGTTTGAATTCAGCGGAGCTTGTGCGGGCTGTGGCGAGACGCCTTACGCAAAACTTTTAACGCAACTGTTCGGCGATAGAATGATGATTGCCAATGCTACGGGCTGTTCGTCAATCTGGGGCGCGTCGGCTCCTGCCATGCCTTACACCAAAAATCAATCTGGGCACGGACCCGCGTGGGGCAATTCGCTATTCGAGGACAACGCCGAGTACGGGCTTGGAATGTTCCTAGGCGTCAAGGCGATTCGCGAATCACTTGCCAGCGATGTTGAGGCGGCTCTTAACCTTGACATAAGCGACGAACTCAAAGCCGCATTGAAGGATTGGAAAGACAATCGCGACGTAAGCGACGACACCCGCGCCCGTGCCGATAAGTTGACGGCAATCCTTGAGGCTCAACGCGGCAACGATAACTTGCTGAACAAAATTTATAACAATCGGGATTTCTTCGTTAAGCGCAGTCAATGGATACTCGGCGGCGACGGTTGGGCTTATGACATTGGCTACGGCGGACTTGACCACGTATTGGCGAGCGGCGAAGATATTAACGTTTTCGTCTTCGATACGGAAGTTTATTCCAATACGGGCGGGCAAGCGTCGAAGGCGACCCCTGCGGCGGCAATAGCTCAATTCGCGGCGACTGGTAAGAAGACCCGCAAGAAGGACTTAGGCAAGATGGCGATGAGTTACGGCTATGTTTACGTTGCGCAAGTGTCGATGGGTGCCGACCAGAATCAGTTGCTTAAGGCTATCACGGAGGCTGAAGCTTATCCGGGACCGTCGCTGATTGTCGCCTACGCGCCCTGCATTAATCACGGCATTAGAAAGGGCATGGGTTCAAGTCAGTTGGAAGGCAAGCTTGCGGTTCAATGCGGCTATTGGGCGAACTGGAGATATAATCCCGTCAACGGCAAGTTCACGCTAGATAGCAAGGAGCCGGACTTCTCCAAGTTCCAAGAATTCCTTATGGGCGAGGTTCGGTACTCGTCACTCAAGCGCAATTTCCCCGACGCCGCGCAAGCACTCTTCGAGAAGACGCAACGAGACGCAGAAGACAGAATCAACGGTTACAAAATCTTAGCGGGGAAGGTGTAAGCTCATGAAGAAAATTATCGTGATACCTGGCGACGGCATAGGGCAGGAAATAACCGCCTCCGCAGTCGAGGTGCTTAAGAAGGTCGACGCAAAGTTTAAGCTCGGCTTGGAGTTCGACACTCGCGACGCGGGCGGCACGTCTTATGAAAAGTTCGGCACGCCCTTGACTGATGAAGCTCTCGACGCGTGCAAGGCGGCTGACGGCGTATTATTCGGCGCGGTCGGCGGCAAGAAGTGGGATAGCTTGCCCGTGCACTTGCGCCCCGAAAAAGCAATCTTCGGACTGCGCAAAGGCTTGGGATTGTTCGCGAACCTGCGCCCGACGAAAGTTTATCCCGAATTGATTAACTCGTCGCCGCTCAAGCCTGAACTGGTCGGCGGCTCTGATTTGCTAATCGTGCGTGAATTGGTCGGCGGAATTTATTTCGGACCTCGTTGCGAATCGGAGACTAAGGACGGCATTGAGCAAGCATGGGACACCGAGATTTATTCCGTGCCTGAGATTGAACGAATCACAAAGCTAGCATTCGAGACGGCTCGCCTTCGTCGCGGCAAGGTGACTTCAGTCGACAAGGCAAACGTGTTAGCGGCAAGTCGTCTGTGGCGCAAAGTCGTCGTCGACGTGGCGAAGGACTTCCCAGACGTTGAATTGAATCATCTTTACGTTGACAACGCGGCAATGCAACTCGTGCTGAACCCTAAGCAGTTCGATGTTATCGTTACGAACAATATCTTTGGCGACATCTTGAGCGACGAGGCGTCTGTTATCGGCGGGTCGATAGGTTTGATGCCCAGCGCGTCAATCGGTCTGCTCACTAGTCTTTATGAACCGATTCACGGCTCCGCGCCTGATATAGCGGGTCAAGGCATTGCAAATCCGATGGGCACGATTCTAAGTGCGGCGATGCTCCTGCGCTACAGTCTCAAGGCTGAGGACGCGGCTAAGGCTATCGAGGCGGCGATTGATAAGACGTTGGCTGACGGCTGGCGCACTGCTGACATTTACACCGACGGCTTTAAGAAGGTCGGCACCGAGCAAGTCACCGAGATTATCTGCAAGAACCTTTGAACGTAAAAGTTTTCTCCCGTCAATGTGGCGGGCTTTTTTTTGCCCATTTTACAAAATCCCGTATTTAGGATTTCGTAAATCACACCTCCAAATCAGCCCTGATTTTTGTACTTGCCGAAAAAACCGCATTACCACGCGATACAAATTCCGCCATAGCGGAAAACGTAATTTGAACCTCAAAATCGCCTTCAAAACTCGTTTCAAACGTTCAAAATCGTTTTCAAAGCTCCAAAAGCAGTTTCACAGCTCCAAAATCATTCTCAAGCCGTGAAATCGTCTTCAAAATCATTTTTCAAGTTCAAAATCAGTTTCACAGCTCCAAAATCATTCTCAAGCCGTGAAATCGTCTTCAAAATCATTTTTCAAGCTCAAAATCAGTTTCGAGCCTCCGAAATAAGTTTTGAGCTGTTAAATTCCTCTCAATACAAAAATTTTTGCTAAAAAGCTTGACAATGGGGCATTGGGGGGGGGGGATAAAAGGCGGGAAAGTATTGTTCCTTGGGTTTATAGGCTCAAAGGAGGTATGCGGGGCAAAAATTTTGTCAATGTCGGTTTGTTTTTAGTTAGGAGGCGTGTTTATGGCTGATTTTTATAATGAAAGTAACAATAAGCTGGTTTCTGGCACGAGTAGCAACGATTACATTGGAAACGAAGGCAAAAACGTCACAATTAGTGCTGGAAATGGCGATGATACTATTTATAATGCAAACTATGATGGCAACAATAGTCAATTCTCAGAAGGTGACGGCTCACAAGTCATAATTTACGGCGGCGCAGGCAATGATTCAGTCTATAATTATCGTGGCGACTCAATTACAGTAGACACTGGCGCAGGAAATGATACCGTTTGGAATTATGATGGTGATTACGCCAAAATAAACACCGGAACTGGAAATGATTCCATTTTTAATGATTATAGCGCATACGTCTCAATAAATGCCGGCGCGGGCAATGATACGATTAGAAATTCTAGCGATTCAACCACAATAAATGCCAGCTCAGGCAATGATTTAGTTAGTTTAGATGCATATGCCGATGATAACTTAATTATTTACAATGACGGAGACGGAAACGATTCTATTTACGGTTTTAATGACAATGATACGCTGTCAATCGCAAGCGGCACCTATTCAACTAAGAAAAGCGGCGATGATGTAATTGTGACTGTCGGCGAAGGCAAAATTACTCTGATTGGCGCGTCTAGTAACTACTCGATTAACATCAAAGGCACGCCGTCGGAAACTGCACTTAAAACTGTCACGAATTCGGACGCCGCGTTGGTAACTGTCAATTCTTCAGTAGTAACAATTGATGCAACTGCCAGAACGAAGGCAATCAAGATAAAAGGGAATAAACTTGCGAACTCGATAGTTGGTGGAAGTGGAAAAGATACGCTTTGGGGCGGCGTCGGCAACGATAAACTGTTCGGAAATGGCGGAAATGATTCACTTTACGGCGGAGACGGCAAAGATACCCTCTCTGGCGGCGCAGGACATGATTTTTTGCTTGGCAGTACTAATGATGATTCACTTTCGGGCGGAACGGGAAATGATACGCTCGACGGCGGCGATGATGATGATAAATTGCTCGGCGGCTCCGGAAATTATTGTTTAAACGGCGGTGAAGGCAATGATACGCTTTCAGGCGATACGGGCGATGATAAATTGCTCGGCGGCGAAGGAAACGACAGCTTAAGCGGCGGAAAAGGCGATGATACGCTCTCTGGCGGAGATGACAACGATAAACTATTCGGCGGGCAAGGTTATGACAGTTTAAGCGGTGGAAATGGTAATGATACGCTATCAGGTAATGATGACGACGATATTTTGCTCGGCGGCGCAGGTAATGACAGTTTAAGCGGCGACAAAGGCGATGATACGCTCGACGGTGGCTCTGGTAATGATAAATTGTTCGGCGGCGCAGGAAAAGATAGTTTAAGCGGCGGCAGTGGCAAAGATACGCTCGATGGCGGGGCTGATAGTGATAAATTGCTTGGCGGTTCTGGAAATGACTGCATAAAAGGTGGCACGGGTAATGATTCACTGTGGGGCGGCACCGGAAACGATACTTTATGTGGCGACGATGGCAAAGATAACTTTTTCTACGCCAAAGGCGATGGCAAGGATATTATTTACGGTTTTGAGAATGGAGACACGCTCACGATAGATAATTTGTCGTTCACCTCGTCTTACAGTAAGTCGAAAGGCACAGTTACGCTTACATTCGACAGCGGCTCCATTACCTTTAAGGACTTCACCGCAACGACCTTCCACATTGATAAAGACACGTATAAAATCAGCGGTTCAAAACTTCAAAAGCAATAAGTCTGTGCGTAAAAGTTTGTCCCGTCAATGCGACGGGATTTTTTTTGTGCTATAATCGGCGCGAGGTGAGAGCATGAAGAGAATATTTTTGGAAAAGATAACCGATGAGCTGACGATAAGCGGAGCAGACGCGAATCATCTTGCACGGTCGCTAAGGGCACGACGCGGAGATAAAATTACAGCGGTAGATGGCGCGGGCAACTGCGCGGTGCTTGAGCTGATTGACTTCGACAAAGAGACGATTAAGGCGCGGCGAGTTAGCATGATTCAAAAGGTCTCAGTCGAAAGGAAGATTACGTTGGCGGACTGCCTGCCGAAGAAGCAGAGCAGGTTGGATAACATTATTGAGAAGGCAACGGAGCTTGGCGTTGACAAAATAGAGCCGCTCATCTCGGAAAGGACAATCGTCCGCCTTGGCGGAGCGCGTCTACAAACTCGGCTTGAACGTTGGCAGAGGATAGCAAAGGAAGCCGCCGAACAATGCGCCCGCGACACAATCCCGGAGATTGGAGAGGTTCGCACGCTTAACGACTGGTTAAAGAATCTCCCGCCGCTTGACGATACCTTGCTACTGTTTTGTTGGGAACAAGAGCAATCGACTACCGTCCGCGAAGTCTTGAGGGCTAACATAGACAAAAATATCATCGTGCTGATTGGACCCGAAGGCGGTTTTACTGAACGCGAGGTCGTGGACATTACTTTTGCTGGCGGAATCAGTGTTACCTTGGGAAAACGGATTTTAAAGACGGATACGGCGGCTATCTCGGTTTTGGCGATGATTAACTATGAGCAAATGTAAAGTCTTTTTCCTGACGCTCGGTTGCAAAGTGAATCAATACGAGACGGAGGCAATGCAAAAGCTTTTCGAGGCGGCGGGCTACGAAATTGTAACGGACATATCGGAGGCGTCTGTCGTCGTGGTGAATACGTGCACAGTAACGGCAGTCAGTTCGCAAAAGTCGCGGCAGATGATTCGGCGGGCAGCTAAGGAAAATTGTATCGTGGCGGTCGTGGGCTGTTATGCTCAAAGCGAGCCAGAAGAGATTGCAAAGCTTGACGGCGTGGACGTAATTATTGGCACGAAGGATAGAGTTCGTATCGTCGAGCTAGTGGAGGCGGCGATTGCTAAGCGCGAAAAGATTTTCCAAGTCGGAAGCGTCGAGAAAATTAACGAGTTCGAGGAATTGCCGCATAGCCCGCATCGCACGCGAGCTTTTCTGAAGATTGAGGACGGCTGCAACAATTTCTGTTCGTATTGCATAATCCCTTACGTGCGCGGGCGAGTGAGGTCGCGGCGGCTGGAAAGTATTCGTGCTGAATGTCTTGCACTCAAGGCGGCGGGCTACAAGGAGATAGTTTTAACGGGAATTCATATCGGAGCCTACGGAAGAGACCTTAGCGGCAAAATTAATCTGGTCGACGCGATAAAAACTGTCCTAGACGCGGCAAATCCTTTACGGCTTAGGCTTGGTTCGCTTGAGTCGGCGGAGATGACTGACGAGTTGATTGACTTGCTAAGGACTGACCAGCGGATTTGCAATCATGTACATTTGCCGTTGCAATCGGGTAGCGATGAAGTCTTGCGAGCAATGCACCGCCCCTACATGACGAAAAATTTTGCGGAACTGACGGCGCGGCTTGTCGAAGAGGTTCCAAATATTTCAATCGGCACGGATTTAATCGTTGGCTTCCCCGGCGAGACAGACGAAAACTTTTCCGAAACGTTGGACTTCATACGCAAGCAGCCGTTCAGCAAAATTCACGTTTTCCCGTATTCGGCACGGGCAGGGACAATCGCGGCGACGCTCCCCAATCAAATTCCTCCACAGATAAAAAAAGCCCGCGCAAGTCTGGTCTTGGAAGTGTCGCGGGCTAAGTCGAAAGCTTTTGCGGAACGATTAATCGGCAAGACGGTCGAGATAATCGCGGAGACTTCTCAAGGCGGCTTCGTCGACGGCTTGACTAAAAATTATGTCCGCGTCTATGTGCCCGATGAAAACATTCTGCTCGGCTCCGTCTTGAACGTAAAGATTGAACGCCTTCACAAGGACGGCGTCGCAGGCTTTTTTCGCTAGACTGCGTAACGAACTCCTGATTGGAACGTACAAGAGGCAGAAAACAATTTGGAGGCGATAACAATGACAAAGGAAATCTTGAAGGACGAAATCTTAAAGGAAGAACAGCTTGACCAAGTGGCAGGCGGCACCATCGCGGAATCATATGATGATGCTGACCGTTTTGAGGCATTGGGAGTCCATGTTTATTGCAACGACCCCGGAGTTCCTTTGAACGACTTGTATACGGAGACGATGATGACTTTGCAGGACACGTATCAGAAATTCGGAGTGAGAGCCATGAATTATGGCGACGACCATAGGGCGAACAGATATTTTGTCGACGGCAAGGAAGTCAGTCGCGAAGACGCCTGGAAACACATCAACGCACAGTTCAACAAGTAAAAAGCATAATCGGGATAACAAAAGCCCTTCGGTGGTATCGTCGGAGGGTTTTTCGTTTGACGGCGGAAAATTTTTTCGCTAAACTCTGTAACGAATTCGTATTTTGAACGTATAAGTTGCATAAAACAAAATCACAGAGCAAATCAAAGGAGATTGATAAAAATGGCAAAGGAAATTTTGAAGAACGAAATCTTGAAGGACGAGCAACTTAACCAAGTCGCAGGCGGCACACTCGCTCAGACTGCCAACGACATGAGAAGATTCACCAGAGAAACGGGCTTCCGCTTCCACGGCAACGACAGCCAGCAACGCGAACAATTCCGCGACATCCTCCGCAGTTGCGGCATCAAAATTAAAGATCACGGCGGCTTAAGCAATAACGAATACTTTCTCTTGAACGACAGAGGAGAAAAAATCCGTACCCTTAATGAAACCGAAGCAATGAATACCGCAATCCATAACTATAGGCATGGAATTCGTATCAAATAAAAATCTCATCAAGAAAAAAGCCCCGGAACAAATCGTCCGGGGTTTTTTGTTGCAAAGTTTGTTTATTCTTCGGCTCGCGGGGTCAAATCGGCGGGATTGAGCTTGCCAAGCTTCTTGCGCTCCGCAAATTCAGCCGTCGCCGTGAAAAGTGCGTCGCTCGACGAGTTCAAAGCCGTTTCACACGAATCTTGCAATACGCCGATGATAAATCCGACGCCAACCACTTGCATTGCTATATCGTTGTCAATTCCGAAGCTAGAACACGCAACCGGTATCAAAAGCAGTGAGCCGCCCGCAACTCCAGACGCTCCACACGCTCCAACCGTCGAAATTATGCAAAGTAGTAAAGCTGTCGGCATA
>JAFQZB010000106.1 GCA_017406175.1 Selenomonadaceae bacterium
ATCAAAAAGTCTTTTTCATCTGTCGTAAGCGAAAGTTTTTTTACATGATTCGACATCGTTAAATCTCCTTAGACTAGATTTTCTGCTAAGAAGATTATACCACAAATAAAACATTGTGTTAATTAAAATGAGTTATACTAGCGCATATTCCTCTGCCGAACGCTCACCGATTTTTATATCGAATTTCTCCGCCACGGCACGACACGTCAGGAAGGTCTCAAGCTTATCCGTAAAGAACTCGGCAGGCGCGTTGGACGGCGAACATTGAGTAAGCGTTTGGATAAGCGTATTTGCCACGCGGTTTGCTCTGGTGTTGTCGTCCTCGTGGAAAGAATTCTTCATGCGGGCGGCACGATACTTTAAAATGCCGTCGTCGAATTCGTCATTGCGGTCGAAGAGGTAAAACACTTCAATAGGCAGTCCCATTGTATTTCCGTCGGCGCGTCCTTTGCTTTGCTTAAGCAAGAATTCTTCTTTTGACTTGGTGTGATAGTGATTGATGACGATTTTATCAGCGAGAATCGGTCTGTTGCCATACCAAGGCGGAATAAACTCACCATTTGAATTGACAGTAGCCTTACCACAGAAATAAACGGAAAAATGAGGGCTGCTACGGTAGCGGATAAGTCGCGGGTTGTCGATGACCTTCTTGTAAAAGTTTCCGCCTGCTTCTGCAGTTCTACTCCAATCGCACTTTGCACGCCGAGTGAATCTTTCGAGCACGCCGCGTGAGTAGTCAGCCTTCTCTTGACCATTCGAGCCGAAGCATTGCCAATTAATTCCTAAGCCCGCCGCCTCTGGAATAGGTGATAAAATCTCGTCGACAACCTCGGCAATGCTTTGACCCGTCTTAGGATAAATGAACTCGTCCAAGTCAATGAACGCCATATATCGGCAGTCGAACCGAAACTTATCAAGGGCATCGTCATAGGCGGGATATTGCATCATCTTGCCGGGGAAATCAATCAGCGTGACCAGATTTTTTTGACGTAGGGGGCAAGCACCGTCGCATAATCATCAGAGCTATCGTTATTGTAAAGGTAGAAGTGTTCGACGCCCGCTGCCAAGTGATAATCCAACCACTCGCGAAGGTAGCGTGCCTCGTCCTTGAATATCGCCACAACTGCCAAATCATATAGGAACAAATTTTTATCCACAGACATAAAACCACCTCGCGAAGGATATTTCCCGCTTTTTGCCGTCAACCCTTTTAGCCGCGAAAAAATTTTTCTTGATTCTAACTTCAGGTTGCGTTATAGTTACGCAAGTCTATCGAAAGGAGTATCTCATGAAGAAATTTTTTTGTTTGATGATGATTTTGCTGACGGCGTGCCTTGTCGGTTGTGGACAAGAAAAAAAAGCTAGCGACCCAAATCAAATCCCAACCGAGGTCGCGACGCCGCAAGAGACTACTAACACTGAACCGGCGGAGGAGCCTCAAGAGCCAGAGCCTATTCCGCAAGCACAGCCCGATATAGATTACATCGTTGCAAATGATGACCTGTCCAATCTTCAGCTAAGCGACCCAACTAAGCCCGTTTACGATAAATATATTCTCTGGGAGCGGCAGGAAAAAGGTTTGCCGTTCGAGTTGCCTTACCTTGAGCCTTACGAGGCGGAATCGGTCGTTTATCTGACTTTCGACGACGGACCCGACGATAAAATCACGCCGCAGATTTTGGACATCCTCAAAGCCGAAGGAGTCAAGGCTACCTTTTACGTCTGCGGCAACATGGTCGAGGCTTATCCAAACGTTTTAAGGCGTATCTTCAACGAGGGGCACGCAATCGGCAATCACAGCTACAATCACCGCTACGACGAACTTTATAAAAGCCCGTGGTCGTTCATGGAACAGATTATCCAAACCGATAACGCGATTAAAAATGTTATCGGTGTCCGCCCGTTCATAATTCGGGCTCCAGGCGGCGTCGGCATGTTTAACGGCGAGTATTGGTCGATGATTGACAGTTGCGGCTACGTCGAACACGATTGGAACGCTTTGACCGAAGACGCTACGCCCTCAAAGCCGAACGCCTCCACGCAGATTAACAACGTCCTTAAATATTTGGGCGATAATCCGCCGCCGTTCGTGATTATCTTAATGCATTCAAACAGCGATAAGGGCGAGACCGTCAAGGCTCTGCCCGAACTGATTAAAATGCTTCGCAACTGGGGTTACAAGTTCGGCGTCGTCACTCCGATGACTCCTCAGCCCTGGTAATCTGAAAGCAAAATAAAATCTCCCGTCAAATTTCCGGCGGGAGATAATTTTTTTGTCTGATTAGTCATTTTCACGCGGCATTGTCCTCTTTCAACACGTAACGCATATACATCGGCAACTTCTCAATCGTTTTGTCTAAGCGGGGATTCTTCCTCCAAAGATTGTACTTGTGCAACTCGGATTCAGAACGTCCGCCCTTAAAAAACTGATAAACGCCCTTTGAAAAGTCTTGCGTGAAGAGATAGTACCTCTTTCCGTTCGAGATTAAGTAGAAGTGAAGCTTTTCGTTGAACTTGTTGACCGTTATCTTATTCTTCATGGACTATTCCTCCTTATGAAACCTTAATGAAAGCTCTTCCGTATTCTAATCGATTATTTTTGTCTTGTCCATAAGGAAAAATGGATTCTTAATGAAAAAATAATTTTCAGCGGACTGAAATCGTCAAAGTGTTGTAGGTTAGTGATTGCAAAGTCAAATCGGCGGGAGTTTGCGCTTGAATCTCGTTAAAAAGCGTTTGCGGGGAGCCGCCATACATTACAGTAAAGACCGCCCGCCCATTTTCGTAATTTGACAGGTTGAAGTTCTTGACGCGGCTGACTCTACCCAATGCGCTTTGAACCAGATTAATTTTGCTGAAATCCGCGCCGTAAACGACGACTTCGACGCCCTGACGGCTGGTGTACATGCCCGTTATCTGTTCGACGAAATAATTGCCCATTTGCTCGCCCGCAGAGGTCAAAGCCTTCTTAGCGGCAATCGCTTCCGAATTATCATAGGCTGAACCGTATTTGCCGTCCGCCGCGATAACTTGTCCCGTCCGCACGATAAACATTTTAGCTTCGACACGCGCCCGACAAGCTTGCATATTAGTCCGCTGATTGCCCGGCAGATAATTTCCCATGTCGCCGACGCCCTCTGAAAAACTTTCGCCAACAATCATGATGTCCACGCCGAATTTCTCCGCTGCCGCCTTCATTTGGGCAACATTCATGCTCATGGGGCTTTGATAGTTCAAACCAGTGCCAACTTCCGTGACAAAATTAAATCCAGCGTTAATTAACGTCCTAACAATAGCAGTTTCGCCGCCCGCGCCGCCAACATTGTAATTTAAATGCTGTTCGGGGACGTAAACCGCGATTTTCGGATTTCGGAGCTGAACATTGATGATTCCAAGCCTCGTAAGCTCATTCATCAGCTTTGAATTCGGTTGGTCGTCGACGGTCGCATTAATCGTCACGAGCCAAGTACCGTTGACTTCTTCACGGCTAATAACCTTGTATTCATTGACGAAGCCGCGCGACTGCGTATAAATCTGGTCGCTAATCAACATGCTGTTCTGCACGAGCGTTTCCGAGTCGACTAACACGCCTAAAGTATTTTCTACCGCCGCTCGCAACGCATCGTTCTCCGCTTCCGCGGGCGTCATGCCTTTTCCGGTTACTGTCACGTTTTTAGCCAATGCCGTCGAACTTAACGCTATTAGCAGGGCTAAAACGATAATCGCAAACTTTTTCATGATTTCAGCTCCTTTTAACCACGTCGCCTTGACAAATACTACTTCCAAAGCCTTCCGAACGGCAAACCGCGTAATCCGAATTGACTTCGACGACTTTTACCTTTCCAACCTCGTTTTGCTTCATTGCAACGATTTTTCCGTTCACAACGATAGGCTCACTCTCTCTGGCGACGATTAAAATATCTCCGACGCGCAATCCCGCATTTGAGCCTTGGTCAATGTAAATATCCGAACCGTTTATGGCGGCTATTCGGGCGCGAAACGGATTTATGCTGTTTAATTCCTTTAAAAAGTTCTCCGCCGCGACTTTGCAGGCGTTATTGAAGGCGGCATTCACACTTGAACCGCTTTTACTGCCCTCGACCGTCTTTGCCATGATAATTTCGCCCGTCGTGTTGTCTACTAAGCGAAATTCCAATGCAATCCGCCCTTTGACCTTGTGAACGTGTTCCGCGACGATTTCTCCTAGCCCCTCAAGCTTAAATATGTTGCTTAGACCCGTCACGGCTGTTAAAGTCGGATTTACTTCCGCTACTGCCATTGTGACCTTGCCAATCATAGAATAATCCGCGCCCGTGAGTTTTCCTAGCTCCACTGCCTGACTTGGGTCGACTGCGATATTTTGAAAGCCCTGTTCCCTTAAAATTGTCCCCATTTGCGCCCGTTCGACCACTGTATAAAGTCCACTTGAATGAATCGCGACTATTAATTGCTCCGTCATGATTTCGGCGACTAATTCTTCATCATAGCCCGAAACATTTTCCAGCGGCATGACTGCTACGACTTTTTTTGCCTCGCAAAGGTTCAGCGAACAGATAATCGCTATCGCACTCATCGCCGCAATAATTTTCCTCAACATGACTGCTCCTCCTCCCGTTTTTGCCTAATATAGCAAACACTTCTTAAAATCTCAATAAAAAATCCTCCGACGTTTATTTTCCGCCAGAGGATTTATTTTTTTAGCTTGCAAGCTTATTTTTTTGTCTGCGGAGCCGCGATTGCCTCATTCTAGCAAGTTCTTCTTCCGTCAACGGTGGAATATCGCTGTAATCAATCTCATCGTCGGATTTTGGCTTATTTCTCTCAAGTTCTGCAATTTCTTCTTCCGTCAATGGCGGCATTCCCTTATAAATTCGGATACTGCCCATAATATTCGTCCTCCTCATGTTTATTTGCCAATCGTGCCGATATTAGCCGGTATTTTTCGCCGCGTTCTGTGTAAATCACTACCAAAACATCTCTTACCTTGCCAACAACTTTCCATCGGTCCTCGTTTTCGCTGTGAAGCTCATCATAATCTTCAAATCTCTTTTCATCAAGAAAAACTCGCGCCGCAACTCTGAATCTTATTCCGTGCTTTTTAAAATTCAACTCGGCTTTGTTGTCGTCCCATTCAACTATCAAATCGCCAATCTCAATTTCGCCCATAAAATCATCTCCAAATCAATCTTAGCAGAAATATTTTCCTTGTCAAATCAAAAAAAATCCCCCGACGTTTATTTTTCGTCAGAGGATTTATTTTTTCAAAATATTGCTCTCCCGTAAAGTTTACGTTGTTTTTCGTGCCGTTCCTGTACGTGTTTAGGACAGTATTTATGATATTGTTCCCATTGTTCAGGCGTTCTTGGATTAATTTTGAAAAATCGCTTAAATTCTTCGTCAGTAGTCGGCGGAATGTCGCTGAAGTCAATATCTTTGTCGTGTTCTTCGTCGCTTATATTTTTTAGCCTTTCAAGTTCAACTTTTGCTATCTCGCGCATTTCTTCATACGTATAAAGCGGTTTCATATCAGGTTTAATTATAAAACTGCCCATAATAATCCTCCTTTTCCCTTCGCGTAGCATTTCGAGCCGATATTAGCCTCAATTTTTCTCCGCGTTCAGTATATACAACGAATAAGATATTTTCAACCATGCCAATTACTTTTCTGCGTTCCTCATAATCGCTATGCTCTTCATCAAACTCATCAATTCTGTTTTCGTCAAGAAAAATCAACGCGGCGTCCTCAAAATGTATTCTGTGCTTTTTCCAATTCAACTCGGCTTTATTATCGTCCCATTCAACTATCAAATCGCCAATCTCTATTTCGCCCATAAAATCATCTCCAAACGAATCTTAGCAGAAATATTTTCCTTGTCAAATCAAAAAATCCCCCGACGTTCATTTTTCGCCAGAGGATTTATTTTTTTAGCCTTTCCAATCCAAGTCTTTTGTTTTAGAGAAGTTTTATTTTACTTTTGAAATTTCTTCCCAAATATTGTAACCTTTATCCTGTTGGCATTTCGATTCGGTGATTTGTCTGTTAAGTTCTCTATTTTTAGAACTAAGAGCTGATTTTTCACTAGAAACTTTATCCAATTGTCTTCTGAGGTCTTCATTTTCCTTGCGGAGAGATTCAACTTGCGATTTAAGTTCATTTCTTTCCTTAAAAAACTGAATGATATAGTTCATAACGTCGTTATCGTCGATTTTAGCAAGGACAGTGGCACGAATCAAAGTATTATCGTCCGAATCGATGAAATTATACTTAACGTCGGTGATAGTGCAAATTTCACTAGCGATAGATAAAACTTCGTCGTCAGGCAGGGTCAAATACCTATCTTTCCAGAAACCGTAGACGTAATCGGCGATTTTCTGCTGAACTTTTTGTATAGCGAGGTCTTTGGCGCGAAGTTTGACATTTTTAAAGGCATCGGAATCATTTACGGGGCAATCGGCGACGCCGTCATAAATTTTAATGGAATCTGGTTTGGAAGAGTTAGTTTGAGTGTCAATATCATCGTCAGCGGGTAGCCCAGGCACGAATTTTTTATCATCAGGTAGATTCATAGTCATCACCTCTAAAATTTTTGCTGAAATTATAACACGACGGCTTGAGATAGGAAATATCTGCCGAAAAAACTTTTTGGATGCTCGAAACTGGTTTTGAAGGCTCGAAAGTGATTTTAGAGGCTCGAAAACGATTTTGGAGGCTTGAAAGTGATTTTGGAGCTTTGAAAACGATTTTGGACGTTTGAAACGGTTTTGAGGTTTCAAAAATGGTTTTGGAGGCGATTTTGAGGCTCAAAACGGAAAATCCAGAATACCGGATTTTTATCCGAAATATCGGATTTTTCAGTTGGGCAAAAAAAAAGCCCGCCTCGTCGACGGGATTAAATTTTTAAGCCGGAAGAATCTTTGCGAGCGTCTCCATCATCTTTGGCACGTCGATTGGCTTAGCGATATGTCCGTTCATGCCGGCATCAAGGGCGTTTTTCACGTCTTCGCTAAAGGCGTTGGCAGTCATGGCGATTATCGGGACGCTAGCAAGTCTTTTGTTGTCGAGTTTGCGAATTTCCCGCGCCGCCTCGTAGCCATTCATAATCGGCATTTGAATATCCATTAACACAGCGTCATAATCGCCTGCGGCACTCTCCGCGACCTTTTTAACTGCCTCGGAACCGTCGCTTGCCGTATCGACGATAAAACCTTCACTTTCAAGCAACATCTTAGCAATTTCGCGATTAACTTCAATATCATCGACGAGCAGGAGTTTTTTATTGGTGAAGTCGACGACCTGCGCGGCTTTCTCGTCAATAATTTCCTCTTGCATATCTTCGGCGAGTTCAAAGGTAATTTCGATGATAAATTCGGTAC
Organism: Selenomonadaceae bacterium; assembly: GCA_017406175.1. Lineage (GTDB taxonomy): Bacteria > Bacillota > Negativicutes > Selenomonadales > Selenomonadaceae > Quinella. Next base: position 7,375 of record JAFQZB010000106.1, read on the forward strand.
CTTCGCCCGGCGCGGTGATAACTCTGATGTCTCCGCCCATTAGGTCGACGATACTTTTAGTAATCGCCATGCCCAAGCCCGTTCCTTGAATTTTGCTGACGGTGGAAGTTCTTTCGCGTTCAAAAGCCTCAAAAACCTTCGCGGCGAATTCTGGCGTCATTCCAATGCCGCTATCCTTAACTCGCAACTCATAATCGGCAAAAACGTCGCGAACTTCGCTAATCTGCTTGAGGGTCACGGAAATTTCTCCGCCTTCGGGCGTAAACTTGTAAGCATTGCTCAAAAGGTTCAGCAAGACGCGGTTAAGACGATTTTTATCACAGATAACGAACTTATCGCGGACGCCGGAACTATCAACGCTGAAATTAATCTTCTTGCCTGCCATTTGCGTTGCGAACATGTCGTGAACCTCATCAAGAGCCGTAACAATGTTCATGCCGTCAAGTTCCAATTCCATTTTTCCAGACTCAATGCGGCTCATTTCCAAAACGTCATTAATCAGCGCGAGTAAATGTTGGCTGGAGGCGTCAATCTTCTTTAGGAAGTCGAACATTTTATCGGGAACGTCATCTTTGCAGGGTTTGTTCAAGTATAAGGGGCAAGCCTCGCAGATTTTATGCAAATCCTTCGCCAAGTTCAGATAACCAACGATTGCATTCATTGGAGTTCTAATATCGTGGCTCATGTTCGATAGGAACGTTGATTTAGCCTTATTAGCTTCCTCGGCGCGTTCTTTTTCCGCGATTAGTTCCGCTTGACGTTGTTTAAGTTCCTCACCCTGCAATTTTATCGTATCGTAATGCTCTTGTAGCTGTTGAGTGTAAGCTTCCTGCGAACTGACGTAGCGCATTTGCATGACGGTGTATCCGATTAGCAAAATCACCAAAAGTGCCGACGAAATAATCAATGCGATAAGCCACGGACGACTTGTAATCATTTCTTCAAGCGTGATGTTCTCGTAGCGATTTATAATCCATTTTTTTGTTAAAGCGTCGAGTCGTCCTTCCTGTTGCATTTGAATTAGGACGGCATTGACGCGCACGCGCAGTTGAGTATCCTCTGGGTGCATTGCAAGCGTTCCATAGACGTGTTGAACGGCATAACTTGCGAAAACGCCATCAATATCGAGTTTATCGACGAAACCGCCGCCAACTTGTATTGGACAGATTGCAAATTCGTATTCGCCGCTCTTTAGCCCGTCAAAAATCTTTTTATAGGAATGAACGTAAGAAATTTCATCGTCGAGACCGAGACCGGGCATCCTATGCAAGGACGCAACGCGCCTACCGTAGAGTTCAGCGACTGACGAAATATTTTTCCGCCCGTAAACGACATATTGCTTTTCAGTCGTCGGAAGCGTGGCGATTATGTTCGGATTGTTGATAATCAGGTCGCTTTCCATGTTCATGATAATATCCGCGTCGCCTTTTAGGAAAATTCTATTGGCGGCGTCCCAATCCATAAGCACCAAATCAAGATTCATCTGCAAACGGTTAGCAATCTCGTTCATCAGCTCCACATCGTAGCCTTGATAGCTGCCGTTCTCGTCAATGTAGGAATACGGCGAGTAATCTCGGTCTGTGACAACGCGAATAGTTTTTTTAAAGGTATTTCGCGGTTGAATTTCGACTTTCGGCAAGTCGCGGAAGATGCCAGAGAGGTTAAAATAGATTCCCGCGAAGATTATGATTAAAATTATGGGAAGGGCGATTGCCGCCTTCACGAGAGTATTTTTTTTCGGTGCCTGCGTTTTCATAGCGTTTTTCCTCTCAAGCATTACCAAACTTATTGCTTCTCTTAAACTTATTGGCGGAAGAAATCATTTCGCGGGCGTTATCGATTGAAATTGTGGATTCTTCGCCCGATGCCATGCGTGCAATCTCTTTTACGCGTTCGGATTCGTCAAGGCGCGTGATTTTGGTTATCGTGCGCCCGTTCAGCTCCGATTTTGAAATTTGCAAATGAATATCCGCCATGCCCGCGATTTGTGCCAAATGAGTGACGCATAAGACTTGCCGACCGCTTGAAACCTTCGCGATAGCCTCCGCGACTATTTTTGCCGTGACTCCGCCTAATCCCGCGTCGATTTCGTCGAATACCATCGTTGCCGCCGAATTATCGCGCCCAGCCGTCACGGTTTTTATCGCCAAAGCAATTCTAGACAGTTCGCCGCCGCTTACGACCTTTGACAGCGGTAATTTTTCCTCTCCGACGTTCGCGCAGAATAAAATATCCGCTTTATCGCCGCCGTTTAATGAAAATTTATCTGCTGATTCGATTACGATTTCAAATTGCGCGTGTTCCATGCCCAATCGCCTAATTTCAGCCTCAATCGCCTTGCTTAGGGTCATCGCCGCCGTTTTTCTTAGTTGCAGAAGATTTTCCGCGTGTGATTTGGTTTGCTGGTTAAGCTCCGCGATAGTTTTTTGCAAGTCCTCAACGTCCGAATCAAAATTTTCCGCCGCCGCAATGTCATCACGTATCGAATCAAGCTTTTTTAGGATTTCATTGACCGACGCGCCGTATTTTTGCTTGAGATTATAAATAACGTCCGCTCGCTCCTGAATTTCATCGAGTCGTTCGGGCGCGAAGTCCAAACTTGAGCTGTAATCGCGAATTTCTTCATAAGCCTCGCGCAAATTAATCCTTGCGTCCTCCAAAAGCTTGCGTGCCGAGTTCAACTTGTCGTCATAGCGTGTCACGTCGTCCAAATGCTTTTCCACACGAGCCAACGCCGTCAAAACATCGTAATCGCCGTCATTTAGTATCATCGCGGACTGTTTAACGTGTTCGGTAATCTTTTCGGCGTGCGAAAGCTTTTTTATCTCCGCGTCAAGCGTTTCATCTTCGTTAGGCTTAAGACGTGCCGCAGATATTTCCTTTTCCTGCCAACGCAAGAACTCCAGCCGCCTAAGATTATCCGCTCGCGCCGACTTTTTGTCTGCAAGCTCCCTAATCTTTGAATTAAGCGCACGATACAGCCGCTGATACTCTTTTAGCTCGGAAAAAATCTTTTCGTCGTCGATTAGCCGATAAATATTGTCCTCGTGAAGGATTTCTAAGCTTTTATTCTGCCCGTGAACGTCAATTAAGCTCGCGCAAAGTTTTTTCAGCTGTGCAAGGGTTATTGGCTTGCCGTTGGCAGTGATTGAACCTTTTCCAGTGCGTGAAACCGTCCGCATAAGCCGCAAACCGTCAGAGAAGGTCGCCGCGACAGATAATTTGTCCGCGCCCTTGCGAATCCGATTTACGCCGCAACGATTGCCCAAAACCGCGCCGAGTGCGTCGATTAGGATTGATTTGCCCGCGCCCGTCTCGCCAGTCAAGATATTCAAGCCCGCGCCGAACTCGATAGCGACGTTTTCAATCAGCGCGAAGTTCTCAACCGTCAAAGTCGTCAGCATTTACTTTTTGCCCGTGGAGCCGCGTTTAGTCAGCGGGACATTCTCCTTGCATAGCGGACAATCTTCGGGCTTGTAAGTCTCAACGTTCATGTGCAATAGCGCGAAGCTCGGCACGTCCCCGAAGGTCGCCTTGCCGCCCGACCTGTCAACTAGCATACTCACCGCCACGGGCACGCCTCCGAAGGCTTTAACCACGTCGATAACCTCACGGACTGAGCCGCCAGTCGTCACAACGTCCTCGACGATTAGGACGCGCTCGCCCTCGTGAAGAGTAAAGCCGCGGCGGAAAGTCATTTTGCCATCGACGCGTTCAGTAAAGATTGCTCGCGTGCCCAATGCCTTACCGGTTTCGTGCGCTAGAATAATTCCCCCCGTCACAGGACCCACGACAGTTTCAATCTTAGCGTCCTTGAATTGTTCAGCCATAGCCTTGCAAAGTTTCTCGGTCATCGCGGGGTGCTGAAGAACGTTAAACTTCTCGACGTAATGCGGCGAATGAAGCCCGCTCGTAAGTTTGAAGTGCCCAGTCATAATCGCGCCTGTCTCAACCAACAAATCATAAACCTCATTTTCTGTCATGATTAAACCTCTCCTATCTCCGCTAAAATCTTTAAAGCCGCCTCGCGTGGATTTTTAGCCGCCCGAATTGGACGCCCGATAACCAAATGCGTCGCGCCGTTCGCAAGTGCCGCCGCTGGTGTCGAAATTCTTTGCTGGTCGTTAATGTCGGCTCCCGCAGGTCTTATGCCCGGTGTCACGATTAAAAAATTTTCTCCGCACGCCTCGCGAATTAATCTTGCTTCTTGCGGCGAGGCAACTACTCCGTCAAGCCCCGCTGACTTTGCTTGCCTTGCGAACTCGACGACCTGTTCCGAAATTTTCAACGCCCCGCACCATTCCGCTTGATTTATGCTCGTCAAGACGGTTATCGCGATTAACTTTGGACGTTCGATGCCGAGCCGTTCCGATTCTTTGTGCAGAGCCTCCGCCGCAGTCTTCATCATCGTAAAGCCGCCAGACGCGTGAATATTCAAGATGTCCGCGCCCAATCCCATAAGCGAACACAAGCCGCCCGCCACCGTGTTGGGTATGTCGTGGAGCTTGAGGTCTAGGAAAACTTTTTTATCCTGAAACTTGAGCCACTCTACGACGCCCGCGCCCACTGAATAAAAAAGTTCCATGCCGACCTTGTAGAAGCCTACGCTGTCGCCGAGCTCGCCGACAAGTTTTTTAACGTCGTCGAACGTGTGCACGTCTAACGCAACTATCAATCGTTCGTCAGCCATGTTGATACCTCCCGAAAATATTTCCTTGAAAAATTCTTTGCAAAGCTTTAAAATCCTGCGCGGGTTGATTTAATTATAATCGCAAGGGAATGATATGATGAGACTCTTTATAGCAATAGAATTCGACGAAGACATTTTGCAAGCACTGACGAGTTTACAATCGGAATGGAAAGTTTTGGGGGTGCGCGGGAACTTCACGCCCGTCCAAAATCTGCATTTGACTTTGGCATTTATCGGAGAATATGGAAATCCAAACGCAGTCTTAGAAGCTATGAATTCTGTTCCCTTATCTTCATTTTCTATAGAACTTGACGGCGTTGGGACTTTCAGAGATATTTATTGGGCGGGGATTCTTGAAAATGATGCTTTGTCAAATTATGTTCGACGATTGCGCAGAGCTTTGGCGGAAAATTCCATTCCATACGACAGAAAAAGATTTTCTCCACATATAACCTTAGTGCGAAGAGCAGAATTTAACGGGAGTATGGAAGAACTGCTTAAGAACCCGCCAAAAGGTGCAATGGAAGTAAAATCCGTTTCGATTATGTCCTCCACACGCGGCAAGAACGGTATGATTTATACTAAAGTCGGCGGCGTCGAGGCAAACTAAACAATAGGAGAGTGATAATAAAATGTGGCGCGGACTTTACACGGCGGCAACCGGTATGATAACCGAGGCTAAGCGAACCGACGTTATCGCGACGAACCTAGCTAACGCCGCGACGACTGGTTACAAGAAAGATATTGCCGTTCACAAGGAGTTTCATAACATGCTGATTCGGCGCGTCAACGACTTTGACAACGGCGGCGTGCTCGGCGTGGACGGCGCACCTTTTAACACGTTGGCGGAGCTTGGAACCTCCAAAGAAGACATCACGCAGATTAAAGGCTTCACTGCCGACCCGTTCAACGTTCCTAGTATCGGGCAACTCGGCTTAGGCGATTACATCGACGAGATTGCCGTTGACTATCAACAGGGCGCGCTTGAGTCCACGGGCAACACTTACGACTTGGCGATTGTCGGCGACGGTTTCTTTGCTCTGCAAACTCCCAACGGCGTCCGCTACTCTCGAAACGGGGCTTTCTTCAAGAACTCTCAAGGCTACCTGCAAGACATTCGCGGCTATAACCTCCTCGACACGACGGGCAATCCAATCCGCATTCCGAGCAACGTAGCTGATTCAAGGGTCGTCGTTACGGCTAATGGTATCGTCACTGTGCCTGGGCAGGAGTTGCGCCTTGACCCCGTGACTAATCGTTGGTTGGCAATCGGCGATATGGATCGTCAACAGCCGCTGGCGCAAATTCAGTTCGTGGAGTTCGGCAATCGTCTTGCCTCACAGAAGCAGGGCGACAATCTTTATTACCTCGTCAACGACAACGAAGGCAATCCACCTCAGATAGCGGGCGTCAATCCGGACATTCAACCACGACTGATGAATCCCGATATGCAACCGCGTCCGGCGTCGGGCGAACTGATTCAAGGTTCGCTGGAGAAGTCAAATACCTCGATTGTCTATGAGATGGTCGAACTGATTCACAATCAGCGGCTTTACGAGGCGAACTCCAAAGCCGTAATGACGCAGGACAGTATGCTTGAGAAGTCGGTTAATTCTATCGGCAGTCTCAACGGTTAAAGGTAAGGCATTATGATTGACATTAAAGGCTTAAAGAAATCTTTCGGCGACCTGCACGTCCTAAAAGGCATTGACTTGCACATTGACGAACGCGAAGTTGTCGTTATTATCGGTCCGAGTGGTTCGGGCAAGTCGACGCTTTTAAGGTGCATAAACTTTCTTGAGGAGCCGACCGGCGGAACGATTACCGTTGACGGCATCCCACTCGATAGCGACGCTAATATTAACAAAGTCCGTGAGGAAGTCGGCATGGTCTTTCAACGCTTTAACCTCTTCCCGCACATGACTGTTCTTGATAACATCACGCTCGCGCCAATCAAGGTTCGCAAAATGGAAAAGTCCCGCGCCGAACAGACTGCACAGGATTTATTAGACCGCGTGGGCTTAGGCGACAAGTTTGACGCTTACCCGAACCAATTAAGCGGTGGTCAGCAACAAAGGGTCGCAATCGCCCGCGCCTTGGCTATGAATCCTAAAGTTATGCTCTTCGATGAGCCAACTAGCGCACTCGACCCCGAAATGGTCGGCGAAGTCCTCGACGTTATGCAACGCCTCGCCGAAAGCGGCATGACTATGATTATCGTTACTCATGAAATGGGATTTGCCCGCGAAGTCGGCACGAGATTACTTTTTGTCGACGGCGGCTACATTGTCGAGCAAGGCAAGCCTAAAGAAGTCTTCGATAACCCAAAAGAGGAACGTACTCGCGCTTTCCTGTCGAAAATCTTATAAACGGCGCGTAAAGCTGCTAATAAGGAGGCAGTCATCATGAAAAAGCTTTTGGCAAGCATTATGTGCTTATTTGTGGCGGCAATGTTTACCGCTTGTTCTACGGAGTCTTCAGTTAAAACTGAAACGTCTGTTTCCGTCTCAACGAGCAATTCTCAAGATTTAATTGCTGAGGCTGATAAAAATCTCGACGCGGGCAAGTTCGACGACGCTATTAAGAATTATACCGAGGCTCTTGAGCTTGATGACGATAATATTTACGCTTACAACGGTCGTGGCATCGCTTACAGCCAAAAACAAGATTTTGACAACGCTATAAAAGATTTCGCCCAAACAATTAAGCTCGACCCGAATTACGCGGAAGGTTACAACAATCGCGGCATGGCTTACGGCGGAAAAGGAGAAATTGATAAAGCCCTCGCCGATTTCAACAAGGCTATCGAACTCGATTCGACTTATGCACAAGCTTACAACAATCGCGGCGCAGCTTACATGGCTAAAGGCGACCAAGATAAGGCAATCGCCGATTTTAATAAAACCCTTGAGCTTGACCCGAACAATATAGACGCTAAGAACATGTGTTCACAAACGTTTGATTAAAGTGTGGATATGAGAAATTTTGATTAAAGTTTCAGCAGAAGCGGCAGTTAACTCGTAATCCTTGCTGAGTCGGCGGGAGTGATTGAGCCAAGCAAACGTTCGTTCTAC
>JAFQZB010000107.1 GCA_017406175.1 Selenomonadaceae bacterium
GAGCTGAAACCGACGATGACGCAATGAACATGAGCCTTTTGAGTAGATTCGCTATTCCAACGAAAGGTTCTGTGAGCAAAGTCAATGTGAATGTCGTTGAAAAGCGGCTTCCAAATAGTGGCGACCGAATCGCCTTGACAAATAGAGTTGGTCGAGACGAAAGCGGCACGAATATTTTTATTGCGAGAGAAATCGGCGGCTTTCTTGTACCAACCAGAAACATAATCGAGGTTGCCCGCATTCTTCCAGCCATCGAAAACGCTATTGATGTCAGCTTTCTGCGCGGTGGTCATGATTCTTGCACCGACGAAGGGCGGGTTGCCAATGATGAAATTGGAGTGCGGACAAATTTTTGCCAATCGAGATGGAGTGCGTTACCTTCACGAATGTTGGAGTAGCTTTTGAGCGGTAGAAAATCCAAGTCGCGATGAATAATTTCTTGAGCCTCTTGAATCATTTGAAGTTCAGCAATCCAAAGAGCAGTCTGAGCAATGGCAAAATCGTTAATCTCAATGCCGAAGAATTGAGCGATAGAAACTTTGATAGGATTGATAAATTCGCCAAGCTGAATCTGCGAGCCGAAAAGTTCTTTAAGAATTTCATTCTCAAGACGACGCAAACTAAGATAGCTCTCAGTCAAAAAGTTGCCGGAGCCACAAGCAGGGTCGAAAATTTTTAGCGACGCGAGCTTGTCTTGAAAGGCAAGCAGATTTTTTTTGCGATTGCGTGCAGAAGTCTTGATGTTCAAAAATTCTTCGTGCAGGTCGTCGAGGAAGAGCGGGTCGATGACTTTGTGGATATTTTCAAGGCTTGTGTAGTGCATGCCGCCCGCCCGCCGCGTTATCGGATTAAGCGTTGATTCAAAAACTGCGCCAAAAATCGTCGGGGAAATGCCCGCCCATTTGAAGCCGCTACTCGCCTCTTCAAGCAGAAGATTTTTAATTTCGGGCGTGAAGTTGGGAATTTCAATCATGCCAGAGAATAAACCGCCGTTGACGAATGGGAATTTTTTTAGCGTGTCGTCAAGGTAAGGATCACGTTCGTTGACGGGTGTGTTAAGCACGTCAAACAAATCCATAAGGGCGCGACGGATATTCTTTTCTTCAGCAAGGAAATCGCGAAAGATTTTGTGCTTTCCAAAAATGCCGGCACTCTCCGCATAAAGGAAGAAAACCAAACGAACGCAAAGCTTGTTGAGGCTGACAAGTGATTCCGCACTGTCAGGATTGATATATTGGGCGTGGAGCGCGTCATAAAGTTTGCCAACGATTTCACCGGCTTTTAGAGACAACTCAAGCTCGACGTGCAGTTTGTTCTTTGTGTGTTCGACAAGAAAATCAAAAACGTGGAACTTGTCGGGCAGTTCAGAGAGCAAAATTCTAGTCGGTTCGGTAAGCGTCTCCATGTCGTAAATCAAAAATTCGGCGAAATTGCAGACGATAATCCAACGAGGACGCATGGAATAGGACAAACTGCTCCCGTAACGTTGCGCCTGTTCATAGGGAGTTAAGGTTGATCTGTCGGATTGAGATTTTTCTTGTTCAAGATTCTCCGACAGCGACTTCTGCTCAATGATAACTTTGGTATCGGGAAGAAAGGCGTCGATAAAACTGGTATGCTTGAGTTTAACGGGCACCTCGAAACGGATAAACTTTTCGGGTTCAGAGATCCCCAGAACATCACGAAGGAAGGACAGCCAAAAAGGTTGCATTTCGCCTTTCTCGTATCCACGTCCCGACCATTGTGTCACAAACTTTTTTACGTCGTTCATGATTAGTTACAGTGTTTTAATCGTCAGAATTGTCGTGAGCAAGTTGTTGAATTTTTTCCAAAGGAAGGTCTGTAGCTTCGCTAATGTCGGAGGAAGAAAGCCCCATGCGAATTAACTTGACGGCAATTTCTTCAGCGCGTCTATCTTCGGCTTCCATTTCGTGTTCGAGTAGATACATTTGGAGAGTCATAAAATCATGCCTCGCTTTCTCATTGGATTTAACACTATTGACGGCAACGTCTAATTCTTCAACGAACTTTCCTGAAACTATGCCAGAGTCAACGTAGTTAAGGAAAGCTAAGATGTCAGTGGAAACGTCGTCGACAGTGCCTTTTGTGCTCAAGAAAATTTTAGTGGCACCATGGTTAAGCTTAATATTAGGATTTTGGTCGCAACGCTCGGAGAAAGAATAGAAGTGAAGTCCGTACTCGAAACGGTCGAACGGGCAAATAAATATGATGACAGATTTACCGAGCTTGGAGTAATGTTGTCCACGTTTAAGTTTATCCATGTCAATCAAGCCTTGATAGTAACGCATTCGCTTGTCAATATTGTCGGAATTGGCAATTTGCATTTCAACGTCGAAGGAACGATTAGTACCCTTTTCTTCAACGTAAACGTCAAGGCGAATACCTTTACTGTCAGTACGAGCCTCGATAGTTTTTTCGCGTTCAGGATAAGTTATTTCCTTGATAGTGGTGTTAAGAATGAGTTCAAGAAGGCGACGACACAAGCCAGGATATAGTTCCATAGTCTTACCAAAAACGAAGTTGTTCTGGATAGTAGCGTCGTGCCATTTCTTAGCGATTTGCTTGTTAGCCATAAGCTCACCTCAAAAAAATTATAACACGAAGTGAAAGTAAAATCTATGAAAGATAAGAAAAAATGGTATCCCAAAAAGTACACCTAAAGACGACGTTTCTTTCTCTATATCTCTTCATTTCTTTTTCCCAAAAATTTTTATAAAGTGTCCTAAAATCCTAAGTGATATTTAGGGATTATTTTGATATAATAATCTGAAAGGAGAGGAAAGAAATGAGTAAAGAAATCTGGGGCTATGCAAGGGTATCTACGAAGGAGCAAAATTTGGAGAGACAACTCGTTGAGTTACGTCAATATGTGCCAAAGGAAGTGAATATTATCTCGGACAAGCAATCCGGCAAAGATTTTGAACGTACGGGCTATAGGTCACTCAAGGAAAGAGTCCGCGAAGGTGATGAGCTTTATATAAAGAGCATTTATCGACTAGGACGAGACAAGGACGCGATAAAAAACGAGTTAAGATTTTTCAAGGAGAATGGCGTTATCGTTCACATTCTGAATTTTCCGCAGACAATGATAGAAGTGAGAGACGAACATCAGAAGAGCGTAATGGAACTGGTCAATAATCTGCTTATAGAAGTTTTCAGTTTCATGGCGCAAGAAGAGCGAGAAAATATTAGACGGCGGCAAGCAGAGGGGATAGCAGTTTGGCGCAAAACGGGTAAAACGAAAACTGGACGACCTTATGGTCGCCCCAAAATCCAATTCCCGTCAAACTGGAAGAAAATTTACGCGCTCTGGAAAGAGAAGAAGCTCAAGTCGAAGGAAGCATGGTATCTGCTAAAAATTTCTAAGAATGTTTTCTATCGGCTTGTGAAAGAATATGAGCGAAGCAAATAAATATTTTACTGAGTGAAAACTATGCAGAAAATCGCCGAAATGTAATTGAGATTGCTCGAAAGGAATATTTTGTTCCGGTTGTTCCAGTCGTTCCAGCGAAACTGTTAATTCAGTTAAAAATTTTAACTTATTAGGGCAGAGCCTTTAGTGGCATATCTGACTATACGGTCAGCTTGGTGATAATGAAAGATGAGTATCAAAATAGCCCCTGCTGAAACAGTGGGGCTATTTTTTGTATTTTTTAATCATATTTTCTTTATAAAAAATTTGAACAGTATCTATATCATTACTTATATGTGTACCTGTATCATAAAGCTATAATTAAAGATTTAAAAAATGAGACGGTTTGATTCAGAGCCTTAAGAATTATAGCGACATATTTAACGATACGCTCTTTGCGAACAATCTCTCCGTTTTCAATTTTGGAAATGGATTGTCGCGATAAGGAATAGTTTGCTTGCTTAATTTTTTTTGCTAATTCAATTTGACTGAGATTATTACTTTCTCTCAAGTAGCGTAAAGCATTTCCTATTTGATTTGCATCAAAAGTAGCCAAAGCTTGAGTACACTGAGCAAATTCCTCCTTAGGGCAATCATTGATGTTGCTCTGTATCATATTCATCTCTCCTTTCTTTATTGACCGAATCGGTCTTAGTAATGCTTCCGATCATTTAATGCCAAAAGCATTATTAAGACCGACAAGATTGCAAAGGAGAGATGAAAACGCCTCTTATATTTTCACAGAATGATTATATTGAAAATTTACTGCAAGAATGTTACTCGTGCCGAAAACTTATACAACCTCCTTAAATTCCACGAAAAGACATCAACTTCCACATGTTGCCACGATATGCATACTACTCAGGCTTTGGTGGATATGCTAAACTTACGGTCAAACAGAGGCTAAGAAGACCAAGTAAGCCACTGTCGAAGTTCAAAGAATTTTGTTAAGTTTAAAGCCAAACATCAATAAAGTCAACCCAAGGAGGTGGTTGAAATGAAAGAATCAAAAGCTCAAAGAATTCGTCGCTTGGTAGATGAAACTGTTCGTAGTAGAAAGATAATGCACGACAGCAATGGTAAGTTGTATTTTCAAAATGAATCCAATACCAGCTGGCAAAGTCTTAAAACTTATTCGGAAAGACTTTTTATAAGACTTTTGACACAAAAGATTGGTGAAGACGAACTGACACATGCAGATATTGAGTTTTTGCGACAGGAATTAGCTGAAGAGCCTATTCTGTTGGCTAGGGAATTGGACTATCCTTAGCTACTCAGAAGAGATACGGGCAGAAAATGTTCGGTTAAATTTAAGGGATCTTAATAAATCAGCTCCCCAAAGGGAAGATTATGATAAGCTTGTATTAAATTTTCAATATGATTCCGATGCGGTAATATCTGAAGACAGCGCAACAGCTCAGTTTCTGAAAAGCTCTTTAAAAACAGATGAAATAGATTGGCGAAAGTCTAAAGTAGTCAAGTCACTGTTTCAATCAACGGGATATAATTTGAGCAATTTACCCAACGCAAAGAAAGCTTCAGTGCTACTAGGTTCGCCGCATACGGGAAAATCCGTTTGGCTTGACCTTTGTGCCAGCTTAATTGGTGCTGAGAATGTTAGGTATCTGTCGCTCCAAGATATGGTGGATAAATTTCGAGGCGGCTTGCTACAGGACGCAAGATTGGTGATATGTCATGAGGTTCGACTTGGACTTCTGAGACGACTAGATATTCCCAAGTCAATAATAAGTGGCAACCCGATTACCATAGAGGCAAAAGGAAAGCAACCCTGGACCTACTATCCTGACGTAAAATTATTCATGGCAGCAAACGCATTGCCCTCGTTGGGAGAAATTGATGCTGGTGGGGCATTCGCAGAAAGACTACACGTTATTCCCTTTTATGCCCACGAAGGAGCGAATGACCCCGAATTGTTCGATAAGCTTTATGCAGAACGCGACATGCTTTTCTCAGTAATATTTCAGACCATGCCAGATTTTCTGAACAGTGGAATGCAATTTGAAGAACTTGAAGAAAGTCGGCAACTTTTGGAGGAGTATAGAGTCAATGGCAATCCGCTGACGGCATTTCTGGCAAGTAATTATGAGACGGGTAGTGACGATGATTGTGTCGGAACAAAAATACTTTTCGACGAGTACAAACAATTCTGCGAAGCGAATGTATTGCCCACCTGTTCTATTTCCGAATTCAGACCTCAGTTGACTCAGCTTGGGCATTTCATTAAAAAACGTCGTGTTCCAGGGAAATGTAATCCTATTTCGACGGTCTCGCGTCTAAAGCGTAAGCTTGAAGTATGAAGGACGTGAGCTAATGAAAATTCTTAACGCAAGAATTGACGATGAGTTAATGGCGCAACTAGAGCGACTGTCTTCACTTGAAAGTAGCAATAAATCTGCTCTAGTGCGCCAAGCACTTATCGCCTACATAAAAAAATCCAACGCCGAATACTCAACTATTCCTGAAGAAATTATATCAAGAATTGAGTTTCTGTATCAAATCGCGCAATATGGTGAGTTCAATCTCACAAATTGGAAATTGATAGGAGAGGAGTTGAAAGCGTTATGTTCTATAGTAAAAAACCGGTTACCGGAATAGTGAAGTTTGTCAACTATTCTGATTCAAGTCCACGACGAGCGAAACGTTTATCCAAGTACTTACAACACATTTCTAAAACTTCAACTCGTTACGTGGGAACAAATTATCTTAACTGTAATGATGTTGAAGGAAGTATCAAAATTTTTGAAAGTAAATGGAAACCAAAGGGTACACGTTCTTTTAAGCAAGGAATATTGGCTCATGGTGTGCCGACTGGTGAATATTCTGCTGAGGAAATAAGTAAGTTTAACAAAGAATTGTTGCAAAGGAATTTTCCACAATTTCCATGGATGTTCGTAGTTCATACGAACAAACCTCTGTTACACTCACATTTTCTGCTTGCTACGACGAATGTGTTGACTGGCAAAAAATTATCGCAGAGTCCTAGAGATTTACAAGCCTTCAAAGATTGCTACGATGACTTAGCTCCCGCATACGGATTACCAGTGATTAAGCAACGCAAAATAATTCAAACATTAAATTCTAGTCTACCAATGAAATCAGCTGATTATGACAGACGAGCAGAAATTGTAGATGACTCATATTTCATGGAAACAGCAATAAATGTATCAGAAACAGCATGCTACATGAATGAGCCGATGATTCAGCAATATCAGATATTATCAGGAGTACCGCCTAACTCAAATGTTCCAAACCTCCCAATGACATTAGAATCATTTTTAACCCCAATAGCTCTTCAAATACAGCAAAATGTTGAACGATGGGCTGAAATGGGCAAGCATAGGAGGAATGAGTCATGGCTAAGAAGTCAATAAAAAATGATAAAGTTCAAACTATAAAGGAGGAAAATGCAATGAACAACGATTATATAATGAACACTTACCCGAACAACGCTGTTGTTTCCATGAACGCGGGGTACGAAGTTCCGAACATTATGGGGCAAGTGTATTACGATTCCGGTAGAATGATTAATCCCACAACATCTTTATCAATGAGGTTGGATGTAGCTGAGTTATTAAGGATTCAGGCACAGTCAATGTTTGAAGCGTATTATCTCGGCGCGAGAAGTACTTCGTTGGCTATACCACAGCAAAGTAATGCAGAGATGTTTGGTGTAGATGTATATCTTGGAGTTTACGACGATGAAGCCTACGGGGTATACAACAACGTCGAGAAGTACAATAAGTCTGAAATATTTTGGCATGTCGGTTCTCAATGCAAACAAACTTTTGCAACATATGATGAAGCGTTAGATTTTGCGAGGAATGGTGTTGCTTCTTTTAATCACATAGACGTGAAGGATGTTCCACCGTTAAAAACGGCTTGCAACTGGCGACAAAAAATTACCGACGTTTAACTTCCAAGGAAAGTTATCAAAAAAGCTGAGGTCAAAAAAGCCTCGGCTTTTTTGTTCCAAGCGTTCCAACTGTGCCGGTTCTTTTTCTATTTCTCTGCAGAAAACACTTGTATTACTTGTGCTGGTTTTACGAAACGGTATCCTGCCTCTACAATTATTACAAACACACCCTTCTAATCTTTAACAAATATTTTTTTGAAAGGAAGACACAAAAAAGTTTTCAGTCACAGTGGCGTAGGTTCTTTTGCTGGTGATAATGGAAAGCCGTAGCCGTTAAGGCGAAGGCTTTCTTGTCGAAGAAATTTGGCAATCTTTCCAGAGAGCGTGTAATGTAAAAAAATTTGAATGATATATTATTGCAGTGACTACTCGGATACCGAGTATCGAAATTTAAGTCTCAGTCGAAAGACTGGGCTATTTTGATTGGAGGAGATAGCCTTGAAACAAGGCAAAACATTGGCTCAGCTTGGCAGAGAGCTTCAACGCCAAAGACTCAATCGGCAGGATTTCCTCGCCGACACTCGCTCGCTGGAAATGGAAACGGATTCCTACGGCTCTACTCTGCAACTGTCGCTCGATGACAAACCGCTCAGCTTTACAGTGGGGGAAACGGCTCATCAACAAATCGCTGCTCGTCTCAACATTCCCTTTCGTTACTACAAGAAAATGCAGGAAGAGGCTCCTGCCCTGCTCGACCGGAATGTCAATACGTGGTTTGGAAAGAATCCGGAACGTCGTATGATTCGCGTGCTTGACGGCAATGTCAGGGCTTTTCTTTCCGACCGTTATCGTAGGCTCGATAATTTGGAGCTGTGTGCGGCTGTACTGCCTGTCATCAACGAGATGAAAAACTCGGTGATAGAATCGTGCGAAGTCACTCCCACTCATCTTTATTTGAAGGTCGTCAACCGTCGGCTCAAAGCTGAAGTTCGTGTAGGTGACGTTGTTCAAGCTGGTTTCGTCGTATCAAACAGCGAAGTGGGATTGGGCAGTTTGCGTGTCGAACCGCTTGTTTTCCGTCTCGTCTGCAAGAATGGTTTGATTTGCAAAGACCTCGCGCAGAAGAAATATCATGTCGGACGGCAAGTTAATGCTTCTGATGATTCAGCGTATGAACTGTATTCAGAAGAAACGCTGGCGCAAGACGATAAGACCTTTTTCCTCAAGGTACAAGATATTGTCCGCTCTGCTGTCGACGAAGCTAGATTTATGCTGACAGTCGATAAAATGCGCGAGGCGACTCAAATTCCTCTCAAGCACGACCCTGTTAAATCCGTCGAACTTCTTGCTGATAAATTCCAGTTGACGGAAAATGAACGTGGCGATATTCTTCGGCAACTTTTTATGGGAGCTGATAATTCGCGTTACGGGCTTGTTAATGCTGTGACTGCCGCCAGCAAGATTGCTAAGACTTATGAGCGGGCAACAGACCTTGAGCGCATTGGTGGCGAGATTCTCTCTTTGCCTGTGCCCCAGAACATTCTGCCGCCGCCGTCTTTTGACGCTTATCAAACCCTTCCAGAATATGAAACAATATCAGCCTGAAAGGAGGATTTCTCATGAGTTCTTTCTTCAACTGCGCGGCGTATGATGATGTGGATACTACAATTCGCCTTGATGATCACGTCATCTTCCTCGCGTTGAAAATCAAAGACAAGGATTCAGATATGTACCTCACTCTTAATCCTTTCCAGACGCGCATTCTTGCAAAATACTTGACTGCCGCCCTTACTCAAATCGACTTCACAAGCTTGGCAGACGAGAAACATTTCGGTGATCTTACTGTCCAAATCGAGCAGGAAAATCTGCAAGATGAAGACTTCGACGAGGAAGAGTACGCTTTGGCTGCTCCTTTCTAAACTTTATCTTAGCCCCGATTGCAAAAGTGGTCGGGGCTTTTACTTTCTGTGGAGGTGTACCATGCCCGCAACAAAATTCATTTGTCCCGACGGGAAACGCATTGACATTGCTGATTGTCTATGTTCATGTCCAAATCAGCAAAGATGTATGTTCCTGCCGACGCTCCGCGCTGTTGCCAACTCTCTCGACCGCAAGATTTCTGAACCGACTGTTACCGAGCTTATCGCTGGTACTCGCGAAACTTTCCTCAAGAAGACGACGGATTACGCTGTTGACCCTGCGTCCATTCTTTATGCTCTTCACGGACAAGTTGTTCATTCAATCAACGAGCGACACACTCAAGGCTCCATTCTCTCTGAAGAACGGCTCAAAGACGAAATTACTTCTGGTCAGTTCGACCTTTTTGGAAAAATTCTGGACTCCGATGACGGCGTGTTGGGCGATTTAAAAATTACCAGCTCGTTCAAACTCATGAAAGCTTTGGGCATTTATAAACAAAAGGTTGACACTGGCGAAGTTTACAAGTCCGGACTCAAGAAAGGTCAGCCAAAGTTCAGGACTGAACTGCGCTTTGACGGCGTGCGGGATTTGCTCGACTGGGCAATCCAGTTGAATTACTATCGCATGTTACTTGAACAAGCTGGCTTCAAAGTCAATCGTATGGTCATTCAAGCAATCTGTCGGGATTCGGGGCTTCGCATTGCTCAAGAACGCGGTATCACTAAATCGATTTACATAATCCCGATAAACAAAATCAGCGACCACTGGCTCCAACGCTATTTTCACCACAAAGCAAAAGCATTGCGCGACGCTATCAACAGCAATACTCTCCCGCCAGTATGTTCCTTCCGTGAACGCTGGGGTAATCGTAAATGTTTGGGCTACTGTGCCGCTCGTGAAAACTGCCCCTATGCTCAAAAGCTTACTGCTACGAAGGAGGAAAGCTATGATGAACTCCAACTCTCTGCTTAGAATTTTTACCCTCGAATACGACGCCAAAACCAATTCAATTTCGCCGCACGTCAGATACATTTCGCCCGACAACGTGCTCCAAGACCTGTACAAGGTTCTCAACTGTGAACTCGTCACTTGCACCGAGATTGAAGTCAACGGCAAACTTTTCGACGTTTGGAGCGACGACGAGGCTTTGCTCAAAGACAACCCTGCTCCCAATCTCTACATTGACGACAACCTGATTATCTTCGGCTCCGTTGCTTTCGCGAAGGCTGACGAAGAGGGGAAACTTGTCGGACTTTCTCACGACGACGTTCAATTACTCTGGCACTTCGCTTGCCTTCAATTTCCTAAGCTTCTCAATTTTCTCAAGAACAGGAGATGATTATTTTGGGTCAATATTTTCGCCCGATTTTGGGTGACCAATACGGCTTGAATTGCAAAGTGTTCGACCGCTCTGTTGACGGCGAATATACCCTCGCTAAGCTTATGGAACACAGTTGGTGGAAAAATCCCTTCGTCAATGCTTTCTCCGAATTTCTCTACAATGAGCCGAGCCGCGTAATTTGGTGCGGAGACTATGGCAATGAGCCTGAAGATTTCTGCTTCTACAAATGCTCTGCCTTCTATGTTCCCTGCTACCGTGCCATTTGGGGCGATAAAGTAAAACCAATCGGCGTTTCTTCTTCCGATTTCTCTCTCGACGACAAATTTCTCATCAATCACGACACGAAAGAATATATTAACTTGAATGAGTATAAGGCGGCTTCCGTTGATAAACACGGTTGGACTATTCACCCTCTGCCCTTATTGACGGCTGTCGGGAATGATCGTGGCGGTGGAGATTTTCATGAAGGTAACACTGGATATGAAAACGTCGGTATCTGGGCTTGGCATCTCATTTCCTTCGTCGACAAGCCGCCTAAAAACTTCTCTAAGTTCCTGCTCGTGTTCAAGGAGGACGCCAGATGATTTGCGACAAGGACAGAGCTTTGCTCAAGCGGTACCGGCACATCATAGCCGCGCTAATCGCCTACTCTATCGGCTACTTTACTCCGCTTGCCGCTCTTCGCGCTATTCAAGACTACAA
>JAFQZB010000108.1 GCA_017406175.1 Selenomonadaceae bacterium
AACATTGTGTAGACGACGTGACCTGTGCCGCAAAGAACTGTTAAAAACCACGTCGTCAACGGCGCAAGAATCGTGACGTGTTTGGGATTGTTGCGCAAGAATTTTTCCGCGTACTTGAGCATAACGGTTAAGCCGCCCGAAGTTTGAAGAAATCCCGCGCATGTTACGACCGCCAAAATCGTTAACATAACATCAATAGGTGGCGTACCGGGCTTATAGCCGAAAATAAATGTGTAAATTACGAGACCGATACCGCTTATGACGGCAAGCCCGATGCCGCCGTGCCGCACGCCTACAATCAAACATGCCAGCAATACCAGGAAACCTAGAAACATTTCCATAAAAGTTCACCTCTCCGAAAAAAACTTAATAAGTCATATCGCAAAAACTATTCGCGGCAGTAAGGGTATTTCCTGCAACATAGGACGCATTTATTTTGCAATAAAAATTTGCTCCGATAAAACTTTTCGATTATAATTCGTTGTAAAGACCGGCTATGAAAAGTCAAGAAGCTGAAGCCGGAACATAAGATTTATTATCACGAAGTACGGCGAAAATAATAGCAAGGATTTTATGACAGACATGCCCAATGGCAGTCAAATGATCTTTACCTTCGGCACGTTTCTTTTGATAGAAAAGACTGACAGCAGGGTCTTTGAAAGCGGCAACGGCAGCAGCAAGCCAGACAGCTCGTCGCAAGTAAGGCGATCCGCGCTTGGACATGTGACCATCAGTTTTACTCTCACCCGATTGAGGCGATTTCGGATAAAGCCCGGCATAAGCAACGAGTTTGGGCACGGAAGAAAATTTTTTAATGTCGCCGCCAATCTCGGAGAAAATAACAGCGGCAAGAGTGGTTCCGATACCTGTAATTGTCTCAAGCTTGGTGTCGAAAGTAGCCATGATTCGGGCAATTTCATCGTCGAAAGCGGCGATAGACGATTCAAGTGACTTCAACTGCTCCAGGTACTGACGGATAATGAGTGCGAAACTCGACGAGGCGAGCACGATGCCGAAAGAATTTTTAGCAGTGTGCTGAATCTGGTTAGCTTTGTCGAGACCGAAACGACCACGCGAAGCTTTATTCAAAAGGTCGGCAAGGATTTGAGCGTCGACCGATAACATTTCTTCGGGCGTTGTGTAATTTGCTAAAAGTTCGACGGAAGACTTGCCGAAAGTATCGGAAAAAAGTTTCTCGTATTCGGGAAAAGTTTGGTCGAGCAGGGCGATAATCTTACGCTTGAAGTCAGAAGCCATGTCAACTACGAAAAAACGTTGACGACAAAGTTCGCGTAAGGCGACAATGTTTTCCGGCGCAACTTGAGTCTCGCAGTAACGCCCGAAGCGAATAACCTCGGCAACAATTAAAGCGTCAATGGTGTCGTTCTTGGTTTGGCGAATAAACATATTGCGCAAGGCGTCTGATTGCAAGGGATTAATCACGTGAACAATTTGCTCTGCTTGAGTGAGCGTAGAGTGCCAATTACCTGTCGCTTCCATGCCGAATTCTACGGGCGCGTCAAGTTTTCTAACTGCGTCCATGATTTTGAGAAACCCTGTGTGAGAATTGGCAAAACGAATCCGCTTAACAATGACTTTGCCGCTTGAATCAATGATAGCGGCTTCGTGAAAACGTTTGGCAATATCTATTCCAACAATATACATCTACAACACCCTTTCGGACAATTACTCCGATTACTGCGGCTCAAAACCTGTTTAGCGATAAGAAGACAGAACTTCAGCCGGCTCATTATTGAAAATCCGCAGGTCAGAATCTTCACTCTTTATAAAGTGGACAGTGCCACAAGGAGGAAAAGAAGAAACCTGTCCGCTTGGATTTTATCAAAACCCTTTCGAGTTTCAATACATTTTTATATAA
>JAFQZB010000109.1 GCA_017406175.1 Selenomonadaceae bacterium
GCTATTGTTGAGGAACTTCCGCAAGGTGGACGACTCGATGTCGCCAAATTCAAATCCTTAACCGGCGGTGACAAAATTCCTGTACGCAGACTTCACGAAGAATTTCACAACATTGATCCCACTCATAAATTGATGCTCAGCGGCAACCACATGCCTATTTTGAGTGACACTCGCGACCCGGGACTTTTACGCAGATTGCTCAACATGCTTTTCAGCGCAGATTTCACCAAAAATCCTGACACTCTTCTAAAGAAAAAACTTTTGGCTCCCGATTCCTTGTCCGCTATGCTCTCTCTTCTCGTCGACGCCGCGCAGTTATTCTATCGTGACGGGCTCATTATTGCTGACTCAATGCGAGAACAAACTAGAAGCTACCTTGCTGAAAACGATTTTATCGCAGATTTTATCAGCGAATACTGCCAACGCGGGCAAAATTTTTCCATTCCCAGACAGCAATTTTTAGGGCGACTGAAAGAAAAATGTTCTGACGAGTGCTTCCAGCAATTTAGGAACAGTGACCGTGCTTTGACCGACGCTATCAAGCGTATTGACGGCATAAGCTACCGACGAGACATGAATGGCTACCAATTCTTCGGCATTGGTTGGAATAACAGCGGTAACAATCAGACTGACGACTTTCGGGGCGAACCTGTCGATCCTAACGACACTCCGTTTTGAAACGACATAGACTGCAAACGGGCAGAGCATAAAAGCTCCACGCCCGTTTTTTTTTTCGGCTGAGGAAAAAATCTTCTCATCTCTAAAAGAAAAAGTTTTGGTTTTCGTCTCATTTCTTTCAGTATAAAATCATATAAGCAAGCTGTTTTTCAGGTAAAACTCATATATGTAGGAGTTTATGTAGAAACTACATGCGTTATGTAGTTTCTATGTAGTTTCTACTGAAGAAAAAATGGCGTTATCTCAACATTTATGTAGTTCATGTAGTTTATGTAGCTTTTTACAAGGTTAGAGGACATTAAGAGAGAAAATAAATCCTGATTTTTTTTTTCAGCTGAGAAATAGAGAGAGAAAAAAAGAATTTTTTTCTTAGGAGAGAAAAAGTTCCCCAAACCTACATAACCTACATAAGCTACATAAAGCTTGATTTGACGCGGTTTATCGGTTTAAAGTTCCTACATAGAAACTACATAAAACTACATAAGAAACTACATGCGAAACTACATAAACTACATAAAGCTTGATTTGACGCCACTTTGAATTTCCGATGAAAAAAATGATTTTGGTTTTGGAAGGCATTTTTTCTTCAAATGGCGTTGCTTTAGTCACAAAAAATAAGGGAATCTACCGAAATAGAGTAGATTCCTGTCATTGAAAAATGAAGTTTGAGTAAGAAGTGGTATCTGAAATTTTTAGAGTCTATAACTCTCGGACAATTTTTTTATCAAGCAATTCATCCTTGTCGAGTTCGCTCATCAACTCCCAATTCTTTTCCATTTCGAGGTTGTCACCGTCAAAACGAGCAACGAGTTGAGCGGCTTCTGGTTCCTTTAAAATTGCGTCGGCAATAAGTGATGCCGTTTGGTTATTTGTCAATGTATCGGAAGAAGTGACGCGATAACGAGTGCTGATTTTATCGCGGGCGACTCTTTCTTCCAAAGCTTTCATCTGTTCTTTGGAGTGATTCAAACGCAGAATTATTTCTTTGTCGCGATTTTCGATTTGCTCAAGCTGACGGACGAATCTTAAATTTTTGCGAAGAATCCCTGTCGCTATTTTGTCGATTTTCTTTTTCGCGTCAGGTTGGCGACACAAAGTTTCCAACTCAGATTGTTTCTTTTGCAGAGAGAATTTGGTTTGGTCGAGACGGCTCCTTTCCAGTGCAAGCAAAGTCCGCTGTTTTGTCAGATAGTATTGCTGTTGCAAGAAAGTCGAACGTGGAAAAACCGACCAATCCCTCATCTGGAACTGTTTTTCTTCTTTAGCATAGGCAAGCAATTTAGGAGCGAGCTTTTGTTCGTCTTTTTTGTATCGACGAATTTCTCCACGAAGTTTCTTATAGTCTCCACGCACAAAAATATTTTTCGCCATAGCCAAAGCCCGCTCTGGAGAAATTATCTGGCGTTGGAGATGAAATTTTTCAACGAACAAATCTTCATGTTCCTTTTTCAAGGCACGATACTGCTGGCGAATAAGGTCGTAAACTTCGCGGGTCTTGAAACTGGTTTGCGGTTCTTCTATTGTCTTTACGAAAAGCGCATTTCTGATTTCATCTACCGCTTTGTCTAAATCAATGTTTGCGCGTTTAAGCATTTGCCTTGCATAAGTATTGGCTTGCAAAATTTGATGGGTGACAAGCAGAGTGTTGTTTCTACAATCAGGTAATTCAAGACGGTGGCGTATGTCTTCAATAGGTTTTTTCATGGAAGAGAGGAAGGTATCAAGGTCGGCAATTTGGTTTTTAACGCTGGAAGTAATTTGCTCAAAGGCACGAGTTGCTTCCTTATCAGATTCTTCGGGCTTTTTCAGCGTCGTCAAAAAAAGTTCCAAGTGCTTTTTCTGTGCGAGAGTTTCAAAATATTTAAGCCAAAGTTCCCGATCCGATTTTGTCATATATTCGAGTTTAGCTTTTTCTTCAGCCTCGTGCTGAGAAATAATAGCGCGTTTCCATTTATTCACTCGAGCAATTGTCGTCAGCATTTTATTTTTCAAGTCCGCAAGAATTGGGTCGACAAACTTTTGCTCGGAGTATTCTTTCGATTCGATTAACGCTTTGATTCTGGAAGAAACAAAATGAACGTCGTCTTTAACTCCCAATTCGTCCGTTTCCTTCGTTGAAGCGTCGAGTTTCATGATTAGATCGAAATGTCGTTCACGCAGTCCTCGAAATATTTTCAATCTTTCCAATCGAGGTTCTTCGTAATTTTGGCAAGAAATGACACCGATGTATTTTTCTGGAATGCGACTAAAAAGTCTGGCAAGAGAAGAATCGGCATTACGCTCGGCTTCTTCCTTTTGCGCTTGTAGTGTTCGATGATCCACTCGGATAGAAAATCCATTTTGCTCCAATACAGCATTTTGAATGTTGGCAAAGTCAGCGCGAAGTTCGGTAACGTATTGATGGTTGCACCACTTGCGGTCTTTGGGAGCCCCACGTTTCCATTTTTCCTCAAATGGCGGTTCAGAACCGTCTTTTTTTTGCGCGCCGGATAGAGGAAAAAAGCTTTAGCAGAACGTTCCTTTATTTTTTCTACGTCGTCAATGAGCCGTTCGGAAAACATGATGTGAACGTGGATGAGAATGGAAAATACAAGCACCGCGATTTTCGTATGCTCTTTCGCGATTGATATATTCAAGATGAGACTGGGCGTTAGTTTTCTCCATGTGTTGTAAAATTTTCTGGGCAGTATTGATGGCAAATTTTTTTCGGTCAGGATAGTCGCCACATTTGTAGTGAATAAAATCCCTTTGGAAGGAAAGGTCGTCAAAAGAAATGGGCAGGTCTTTTAGCACGGCTGTCTTCAACGCTTCTTTCTTGAATCCGTCTGAGCCGTGTAAAACAAGAGGCTGATTGTCCATAGTTTGCGCGGCTAGGATAAGAGCAATAGCGATAGTTTCTTCAGAAGCGTTCTGAGTCACTTCTATTCCCCGCGCAGTATTTCTTATTGAGCCATAGTCATCGGTTTTGTAAAGAAGAATATTTTGTCCGTCAAATGAGTTTGGGAATTTCTCGGACGAAATGAAATCGCCGACGAATTTATTTTTCTGTTGCCATTGCTCTGGCGTAGAAAATTTGCCTTCACGATTGATATACTCAACGTGCTGGACAGCAGAAATTTTTGTACCGTTGGGTTTTTTATCCGACTTGATACGGAAACATTGCCAAGAAGATTTTTTTTCCTTTCTTTAGCCAACCGCAGGTTCAAGGAGCGACAGCGACTGGCATTTTTTTTTGCTAATTTCATCGCGTCATTATGCGGAAGTTGCCCACTTGGAAGTTGCCCACTTGGAAGTTGCCCACTTATCCGCAGGATAAGTGGTAAGTGAATATTGCCGATAAAGTCGACACAGCGGGAGAAGAAGCAAATATCTTTTTCAAATTTCAATGAAGATAAATTCGCTAAAAAAACTGTGTTCCCATGTTCCCGCCGGAATGTTCCCACTCAAGTGTTCCCATGTTCCCGCAAAAAACAGTGGGAACATTTTTTTGCGTGTTCCCACTAAAAAAACAGTGGGAACATTTTGTAAATGGCGTCAGAACGCAATGTTCCCATGTTCCCACCTATCTTTTCCGATATTTTGTTCCCAAAAGACGTGGGAACATGTTCCCACAATCCCGAAAAATGTTCCCACTGCGATGGCGTCAGAACGCCATGTTCCCACTGTTCCCACTGTTCCCACGAAAAAATAGAACTTTAAAGAGAAAAAAAAATGACACACGGAGAGAGAGAGAGAGAGAAAAAAAAACGCTCTAAGGGCTATATATAAAAAAAAAGTGAGAACATTGGGAACACACTTTGTTTTCTCTCTATAAAGCCCATTATTACGCTATTCTCTCTCCTGTTTCGTGTTCCCACACACTGGGAACACACTGGGAACACACTGGGAACACACTGGCGTAATGGCGCGATGTTCCCATGTTCCCACAGTAGAGTTCCCCTCCCGCCTCTCCGCCGCTGTATCAATTTCATTTAAACGACGAGTGGGAACACCGACATATTAGGAGTTAAAAACTCCAAGTTCCTCGTAATAGTTAATTTCTGCTGAATCCGTATCGGTGGCGAGAATCCCTGCTCTGAAATGGATTACGTTGTAGGTTTTCTTGCCGATTCGTATTTTGTGCGTCGTGCGTCCTTTATCGGTGATGAGAATGTTGTCTTGTTCTTTCCATTCTGCGATAAGTTTGTCCGCACTCGCAAAGTGTAATTCGTCTTCAAGTATTCTTTTCAGTTCGGTTGGGAACACAGCCACTGCCCCTGTATCGAAAATCTTGCCGGAACAGACGGTGCCCCATGCGCCAATTTCAACGGGCTTGTTAGTATCGGTGTCCTTTTCGTCACGGGTGAAAGATTTTTCGTGGCTGGCAACGTAACTCCCCAAAGCCTCAACCGCCCTTGCTGTGTCGTCGAGCTGGGCGTTGGTTGGCAACAGGGCGATAATTTCTTTGATGTCGGTAGCGGCGGCTTTGCTGTCAAAGGCAGATTGTGCCCCGATACAGATTAGGAAGTATTGCAAAGCGACGACAGCCCCTGTTATGCCTTTGAGTTGAGTTGGCTCGATGTTTTGCGAGTGAGTGGCGAAAATTTTGCCGAAGCCTGCAAAGGTCTGGACGATTTCTTTTTGATGTTCGGTACTGTATTCAGTCCAGGATTTGCCAAAATGCCCAAAATTATTTTCCGCGATGAAATGAAGGTCAGCGGCGAATTGGTCGTCAAAAAGTTTGGGGCAACGAATTTGGACGAGACGTTTGTAAGCTCCACGCAAGTCGTTATCTTTGAGGATAGGACGCTCAGCGGTCATGAGGCGCGTACCATAGAATCTAAAAGCTTGCCGCGCAGTCCCATCGCGTTTTTGGGCTTGATTGCCTTTGCCTTCAGCGAAGGAATAAATCATCTGCGACAGTTGCTCTTCAGCACGTTTGCCGCTCATAGTTTCCATTTCGTCAAAAAAAGTGGGTAAGTCGTTATAGGCAGCGGCAACGGCTTGGCGATTTTTTTCAGTAGCTCCGAAAGTGCGGATAAGTTCGCGGGGATTGCCGAAAATAGCAGCAGTCATTTTAGCTAGGGCAGTCTTTCCGCCACCGCTTTTGGAGTTCAGCTGAATTTGAGCGTTGAGGATGTTTAAGGGTTGAATGAGAGTGGAAAGAAGACCTGTTCCCAGAAATACGCGGGCAACTGCTCCGCCTTTGTCGAGAGCTTCAAGGAGGTAAGTTTTAAAAGTTTCCGGATTACCGCGAGTAGCAAATTCTTCAGCGTAGTTAAATCCAGGACGACGAACGACATAGTCTTTGCCGCCAGTTGGATAAATGAATTTTCCGTCATGCCAGCCGGGTTGGTCATAGGCTTTAATTTCGTTCAAGTCGGGATTTAAGCTGATGATGTCGTTAAGAAACCGGCAAAGTATTTTAGGCTCAAGAATTAAAGCCCCGTTATCGGCAAGAGTGATAATGGCGCGCGGGTCGGCTAAAGTTCTACCGGTAATTTCAGTAGTACGCCACACGCCGCGAATCAACGTCGCTATCTCGTATGTAAAAGTGTTGTGTTTGGGTTCGCGAAAAATCTTAGTGGGAACAATCGCTGTTCTCGTCACGCAAATATATTTCGGGTCGTCATTTTCCTTTTTGGGCGGTACAACAAGAGTGATGCCAGTGTTCCCCCAGATAAAGTTTTTTGGCAGAATCAAATTAACGGGACAATCGCTGATTCGGTCGCGAGTAAAGACTTTCTCATCATTATTTGTACGTGTGGGAACGCTGGGAACATGACTCGGCTCTTGATAGCCGTAACGTTTAGCGATGTCATGGATAGTGGCGATAGTTAATCCGGTACCAGTGAAGCCTTGCCAGAGTTTTTCGCACTCGCCCTCTTTGAAGCGTTCATCAGCGCGGCTCCATTGTTCCCAATCTGAAACGCTGTTGCCATTGTTCTTGAGTGCCATTCCGACATGCAACCACTCATCGCGACTAAGGTCGGCGACCGGAATGACAGCGAGCATATTCAAAGCACGGTCGCGCTCGTCAGCAGATTGATACACAGGCGGAACGGAATGTTGCTTCTGATGTTCAGATTTTTTCTTTGCCGTTATCAAGGCGTTTAATTTTTCATCCAGCTCAGTTGGTGTAAAGTGTACGTCAGAAACTTCAATCAGCTGACACAAAGGCGCGTTTTCTCTGCCGCATTTGTAGTTGTAGGTGCCAGGCAAACGCAACACGCGGGGTAAATCGTGCACACTGTCCACTGCCTTCGCATATTTGCCGGCACGATTCCTAATCGAGTCGATGAACTTCTTGTTGCGTTTGGCAACCTCTGAGCGATTTTCAGCCGTGATAGCTATCGGCTTAGCGTAAAGGCAATACGGGTGCAGACCATAACCGCTGTCGACCAGCATCGACACAGGGAAGGGCAGAAATCCTTTTGCCATTTCAATGTTGGCAGGATATTTATCTGGGTCAGTATGTGTTCCGCCGAGAATATCAATATCAGCGACCGTAGCCGTCTGTAGGGTCACAAATTCGGCTTTAACGCGGGCATTGCGAGCCGGTGGCTCATTCATCAGATTGACGCCAAAGTAAACGTCAAAGCCGGCGTCAGAGAGTTCTATAGCCTTCCTAGCCATAGCCTCGCGTTCGTCGGGAGATGAAACAGCGAAAGGATAAGTTGTCTTGTCCTGTTTCGTCCAGAGATAGCCGAATATGCGTTCCACTACTGTACTAACCGCGCCGAACATCAGATTGAGAAATTTCAGTGCCATGTCAATGCGGGCTTGCTTGTCGATGTTCTCGGTTGGCGGTTCTGGCTCGTAACTTCCGCGCATCCAGTTCGGGCGATACACGCTTGCAAGTTGCATAACGCGTTCAACGTCATAAAGATAGCGTCCATCGTGTGCGCGTTCGTCCGCCGTGAAGAGCGTTGCACCGTGCCACAGTTCGTTTTGCCATTTTGATACGGCTTGTTGAGTAACGCCGATAATTTTTGCCACGTCAGCAACGCCGTAATATTTCTTGCCGTTGAATTCACGCGGCATCGGCAGTTGTAAGTCAGTTGTAGGTTCAACTGGGTGGGGCAGTTGTAAGTCAGTTGTAGGTTCAACTGGGTGGGAAATGACTGTTACCTCGGTGTTACCTGTGCTGAGAAGCGGGCGCAAAATTTTTCCCTCGCTGTCAAAAAGTATTTGCTTGTCGTCGTTCTTCATGTTACAATTCCTCCATAGCATTTATAATTGAATAGTAAAAAGCTTGCGAATCGCCTTCCTTGGCTACGACACTCAGCCTTGATTTCACTGAGCATTGTAGCATAAGCGAAGGCGTTTTGCTATTGTTAGGAGAAGAATTTTTGATTTGTTATAATGAATCGTCAGAAGGAGGAATAGAGCCATGATAAATGTTCAAATTGATATACCAGAAGCTCTCTTGCCTTTTGTTAATCCACAAGATGAGCGGGAACAACTTCTAAGGAATGCGATGATAATTTTCCCCTTTATCCAAGACGAAACGATTTCTTACGGGCGAGCCGCTGAAATTCTTAACCTCAAAAAAATCGATTTAATACAGCTTTACGACAGTCTCGGCTTTCCATATTTCAACCAGACTAAGGAAGAACTGGAAGAAGACTTGCAAAATATCAAATCCGTTATGAGGCAGTCACTATGATAGTAATAGCCGACACTACTCCAATCATTACCCTAATGAAATTGCAACGCTTAGACTTGCTGGAAAAGCTCTTCGACACAGTGATTGTGCCACATGCCGTTTATGAAGAGTTAATCTCGAACATAAATTATCCTGACGAAAAACAAATGATTTTTGAATGTCCTTTTCTAAAACGACTTGAAGTATCCGACCGTCAGTCGATTAAAATTTTGCGTGAAGTAGTCGGACTGGATGCTGGAGAGAGCGAAGCTATTGCTCTTGCTGAAGAAAATCACGCTGATTTGCTCATCATTGATGAACGCAAAGGAAGACGAGTTGCCAAACAAATGGATCTCAAAATTATTGGTACAATCGGGATTTTGCTCCAAGCTTTTGATTGCGCGATACTTTCAAAAACTGAAATCCTTTCTCATGCAGAAAATCTGAAGAACAGCAGGATAAGAATTTCCAATACCCTGTTTGAACTGATTCTTAATCACGTGAAAACACAAATGCCAGACTAAATCTTAAATGCTGACTCAGTGAAAAAGCCTCAGCTGAAATTGAGGCTTTTATTTTTTTGCCGCGCAGAACTCGTACTTGGCGCAGACAAGTAAAAAGAGATATGCCTGTCACGCAGATAAATCACCTCTCAAACCGTAGGTTCAAGGAACACAGGGACTGGCAAGTTTTTTGGCGATTTATCGCGTTGTAACGGGGAAGAGCGTTTCACTGCAAGTGAAATGCGTAAGTGAACATTTTCGGATAAATTCACTTTGGGCTATCATAGCACATCTACCAAAAAACGACTGCACTCGTTTTGCACAATTTTTTGGGCATTTCATGACAACCTTCTTTCTTTGTGTTATAGTCTTTTGCGGTTAGAAAATGTGTTTCAGTAAATTCTAGGGAATTCTTTGTTCGAGGAAATAAAAATGAGTAATAGAGAAAATCTTTCAGAAGAGGATATTAAGCTTAGATATATAACGCCTGCGCTGGAAAAAGCTGGCTGGACGAAGGAACATATTCGCATGGAATATTTTTTCACTGAAGGACAAGTTTTAGTAAAGGGCAAAATCGTTGAGCGCGCTAAAAGGAAAAAAGCGGATTACCTTTTGCGCAAGGATGGTAAATTCCCGCTTGCTGTGGTGGAGGCAAAAAAACTTGAATATACAGCCGACAGCGGTTTACAGCAAGCGATGGATTATGCAAAAATTTTACATTTGCCGTTTGCGTATTCGTCGAATGGGAAGAAATTTATCGAACACGATTTCTTAACGGGTATTGAGCGGGAATTTCATATGGATGAATTTCCGACAGAAGAGGAACTTTGGGAAAGGTACTGCGCGAGCAAAAAATTTCTGCCGACTCAGGAAAAAATAATTCTTACGCCAGACTATTACGATACGGTTAAAGAAAAGACTCCGCGTTATTATCAACGCATAGCGATTGACAGCGTTATTCAGGTTGTTGTACAAGGACAGAAAAGATTGTTGCTCGTCATGGCGACGGGTACCGGCAAAACTTTTACAGCGTTTCAAATCGTCTGGAAGTTGCTAAAATCTCATATTGTTAGCAGAGTGCTTTATCTGGCGGACAGAAATATTTTGATTGACCATTTGGAGAGACCGTAGCGGATTTTGCTTGCGGAACAGGCGGCTTTCTTACTTCGACGCTAAACTATCTGGCGAAGAAAGAAAATCTTTCAGCTGAGCAACGCGAATTCTATTCAAACAAAGCAATCTTTGGGATAGTAGCAGTCATTATTCCGGACGGATTTTTGTTCGGCACGGACGGAGCTAAGATTGAATTGAAGAAACGATTGCTGAATCAATTCAATTTGCACACAATTATTCGTTTGCCGTCAGGAGTTTTCTCGCCGTATACTTCTATCTCGACGAACATTTTATTCTTCGACAAGACGCGGCGAACAGAAAAAATTTGGTTCTATCGTGTTGACACTCCGTCAGCTTACAAAGCTTTTTCCAAAACTCGCCCGATGACCCTTGAACATTTTACTAACTGTGCCGAATGGTGGAATAATCGGCGAGAAATTCAAGACCCCGACTCAGAGACTTTTAAGGCAAAGTCATTCACCGTCGACGAGATTATCAATCGCGGTTACGATTTGGATTTATGCGGCTATCCTTCTGCTAATGAGGAAGTCTTATCGTTTCCCGAAATGCTTAAGGAGATAAAAACCACTCAAGAACATTACGTCGCTTTGACTTCCAGAATCAATGCTCGGCTTGAAAAAATTTCTGTCTTGTTGCAGAATATAGGAGGTGATGTGGTATGACACCGTTAAGAAAAGAAGCATATCAACTTTTGGAGACAGTGCCGGAAGAAAATCTTTTCGCCGTAATTCAATTCCTGCAGGCGGAAAGAATGAGACAGCTCTCACGGGAACAACGACTCGCCGAAAAACGTACAGCTTTTGAAGAATTGCTCCGACTCAGCAAACCTATTCCTGACCTTGACGAAGAAAAAGAATTGGCTCAATATTACGAGGAGAAATTCGGTTATGCGAATTCTAATTGACACGAATATTTTAATCGACGTTGTAGCGCGTCGTGAACCTTTTTTCACTGACGCTGTAACGATCTTCGAACTTTGTCAACAAAATAAAGTTGAGGGTTGCATTGCCGCGCATTCGGTCGTTAATATGACTTACATCCTGCGCAAGAATTTCACGTTAGATGAGTTGCGAGAAATTCTTTTGAGACTCTGCAAAATTTTTACTGTTGAGGCAATAGACCTTAGCAAACTAATTGCGGCTCTCAGTAATCGTGACTTCTCGGATTTTGAGGACTGCTTACAAACTCAATGCGCTTTGAACCTCCGCGCAGATTATATCGTCACTCGCAATGTTAAAGACTTCGCCGCCAGTGAAATTCCGGCTGTCACGCCCGAACAGTTCTTCAAGCTTTTGGAGGAACAAGAATGTTTGCCGACAAGTTGAGAAAATCTCTCTTACAAGCGGCGATAACCGGAAAACTGACCCAACAGTTACCTACCGACGGTGATGCGCGTGACTTGCTCAAGAAAATTCGTGCCGAGAAAGTTAAGCTCGCCGTTGAAAAGAAAATCAAAGTCGAAAAACCATTACCGCCTATCTCTGACGAAGAAATTCCCTTCGACCTGCCCGAAAACTGGTGCTGGTGTCGGCTCGGTGAAGTCTGCAACTATGGTACGAACGAAAACATTTCTCCCGACGCTATGAAGCAGGGGAAGCTTTTGATTGACTTAGAGGACATCGAAAAAGATTCGGGCAAGCTTATCAACAGAAAATTTTTCGACGGCACAAACGCAAACAGCTCGAAAAACATTTTCCGGCGCGGACAAATGCTTTTTGGAAAACTCCGTGTTTATCTGAACAAAGTCATTGTTGCCGACGACGACGGCTATTGCTCGTCAGAAATTCTGCCGCTTGACTTCGGGAAAAATATTTTGAGCAGGTACGCACAAATCGTCTTGATGTCGCCGACTTTTCTTAACTACGCAAATTCTTGTTCTTATGGAACAAAAATGCCGAGACTCGGCACGAAAGCGGGACAACTTGCTTTGTTGCCTCTACCGCCACTCGACGAACAAAAACGAATCATTGAGCGATTGAACGAATTATTACCGTTGTGCAACGAACTATCAGAAAAGCTATAACCGTATCATGAATTCATATTTCAAATAAATTGGAGAGAAAAATGGATATTAGCATAATAGAAATAATAATCAAGGTAATAGCAATATTTACTAGTCCTTTTTTTGCTGTTTTCATAGGAAGGAAGTTAGAAAATAGAGCCCAACAACGCAAAGATAAAATGGAAATCTTCAAAACTTTAATGATGGCTCGAACAACAGTTAATATTTACGGTTGGACATATGAAAGTGTAAGAGCATTAAACATAATAGACATTGTATTTGCTGATGATAAAAATGTTAGACAGGCGTGGAAAAACTTATATGACAAATATTGTATCAGTAATCCGTCAGCTGTAGAACTGAAGGAAAGAGAAAAGTTAATGTATAAATTGATAGAAAGTATCGCTATATCTCTTGGGTATAAAGATAAAATAACTTGGGAAACTATTCAAAGTCCATACATGCCTGAAAGCGTAAAGCAACAATTAGATAACCAAAATAAATGTCAGCAACTTTTCCCTTCGATTCTTGGTGGCATGTACACCACAATGTCACAAAACGGAACTGTTTCAAATACCATTAAAACCTCGTCAAATGAAAATACAGAGCAAAAAAAGGAACTTTCATAAGAATGTCGAATTGTATTGAAAACAAGTTGAATTTATGGAGGACGAGTTATAGACAAACGACCATATAAATGCGAAAACCCTGCAGTGCCTGAGAAACACTACAGGGCAGTGGTGAATGATTACCAGTCATTTCCAAAGAGTCCGTAACTTCAGTGAATGTCGCATATTCACTAAAGCTCAACCGTTGTGAGTGTTGCCTACACCCACTCAGGAAAAAGACTTTTTCGCGCAAAGCACTTGTATATAAGTCCTACCCAATTAGGGATATTGTTCCTAATCGTAGGTCAATTATAAAGCAAAGCGAAAATTCTAGCAAGACTTTCAAAGGAAATTACAGGCGACATTCACCAGATAGGTGTTTGTCGTCTTTTGCTTTTGAGCAAAAAAATAATGCCGCACTCGACGGCTAGAAAAATACCCTTTACACTATGGAGGATTATATCACATGTATTTTAAATCTCAATGGTTGCCTTATGCAACAGAAGCGGACATTGAGGCTGTAAAACGCCTCTCTCGTTCGACCACCGACGACTTAAAAGACAAAATCAACGCTTACGACCCGCATTTCCTCTTCGAGGAAGCGGGCGACAGTCGCAACCCTGACAAACGCAAAATAATCTGCCCCATTTGCGGCAACGGCACGGGCGACGACGCTACCCCCGTTGAAGTCGAATTCAAAGGCGACCGCTGGCTCTATCACTGCTTCCGCGAGTGCGGCTTTCAAGGCGACTTACTTAAAATCATTGCTGACGAGGAACGCCTTAATCTTCACGACTTCAACGACATGTGCAAGGCTCTCGCCATCGGGGCTCAACTTATCGGTTACCCGCTCGATTCTACCTCCGCACCTCCTACTAAAAAGAAAAAATCCACCCCGAAAAAAAAGCGCGAAACTTCTGCCTCCGAATTGCCTCTCATCCAAATCGACATCGCTGACGCTCAAAATCACCTTAACGAATTGCCTGTCTCTGACCGCAGAAGTTTAACCCTCGAAACTTATCACCACTTTGGTTGTGGCTATCTCGATAAATGGAGTCATCCCAAAATCCGGCTCGAAAAAGGAAAAAACTTTCCTACTCGCCGTATCATCATTCCCACTGCTGATAAAGCTCATTACCTTGCCGCTTTGCCTCTCAGCGACCGTGACAAGACCGACAAATCCTATTGAAAAACGCCGTTCCCAGTGATAAAATCTTCAGTGTCAAGGAAAGATTTACATCGCCAAGGAACGGCGTCGAGTGTTTAACCTTTATGTGAACCCCTCGAAAGGAGTTTTGATTTCAATGAACGATTCAAATGATAACAAAAGCTCGCCAAAAATTCAAGATGCAACTGAAGTTGCACCTCCGTTGCATACTCCCACCGGTACCAACGCACCACCAACTAACCAAACAAGTTCCACCTCCGTTCCAGCACCTAGGGTGTATAAAAAACTTAAATACTATACAACCGAAGAATCAGCGCAAATTATCGGCGTAACAAGAAAAGCCGTCGAGAAATGGCGCAAGATGGGAATTTTCAAAGAGGACATCAAGACGCATGAGGGTATTTATCTCTACGCTGCCGAACGTATCGAACAAATGCGCGACACATACCGTCGTAATTGGAGAACTGCTTGGCGCGGCGAAGTAGAGACTACGCAAGAAATTACCGACACTCGCGTAGAAGTTGCCACCGTCGAAAAAGAAATTGCTGACGCTAAGCTCTTCGACCAACTCCTGAACCAATGGCGCGACAACCACAAAAATGCTCCCGTTGACCCCAAAATTCTCGCTGAACTCAAAGACGCCAAAAACTACATCGAGAACTTAACCGCAGAAAACTTTAATCCCGATGACGCTTTCAACGTTTCCATTCGTCGCAAAATCGCTCTCTGCAAATTTTATATGCCGCAGTTAGCCGCCACTTTTTTTAACGTCATGCGCGATGCTCGCGACTCGGCTAAGAAAAAAATCAAGGACTCTGAAAATACTACTCCCGAACTTAAAAATCTCGCCAATCTCGCCCCCAGTGACATTGCCACTATCGTCGACGAAGTAGTCACCACCATAAAACGCGATCAGAAAGAATATCAAAAAGCCGTCAAACAAAAAGAGGCTGAGGAAAAAGACCTTGCTCGATGGAAAGAAAAACAAGCCAAGCCCAAAAATCCTAAGCTCTTACTTTCTCCAGAGCAAGCCACTCGCCTTTTCGCTATGAAGAATACCGACCTTTATAACGCTCTACGGCTCGATTATCTCTTTAACAATGAAATACGATTTTTAACTGATTGCGACCGTTGGTTGACTTTCGACAAAGACAAAGGCATTTGGGTCAAAGGAAACGCCGGTAAAAATTCTGCCATTCTTCCCTTCGCAGGTCGACTCGCCATGATGTTGGAGGAAAACGAACCCAATCCCATAGACTTCCCTGACGCTAAAAAAATCATTCGCTCCTGGCAAACTAACATCTGCGTTGGCGCGGCTACCAATCTTTTAAAAGGCGTCAATCGTATCAGAATCACCACCGACGACTTGGACAATCACCCCAACCTGCTCAACTGTAAAAACGGCGTCATCGACCTCTATGACGGCAAATTCTACGAGATTGTTGATCCTGCTCTACTTTTGACTCAGCAAGTCAACGCATTTTATCGCGTCGGATACCGCAATGAGACTGTCGATAAATTTCTGCGTGACATTCTGCCTGACGAAGAGACTCGCGCCGCTTTGATTCGTTGGCTCGGCTACTGCATTACTGGCGATGTCTCTGCTGAAAAAGCTCTTTTCATCTACGGTACTGGCGGCAATGGCAAAGGCACCTTGACTAAACTTTTAATCATTCTCCTCAACGATTATGCCGCCAGCGTTCCCGTCACTGCCGTCATCGAAGCCGGTAGATTAAAAGACGCGGGAGCTGCTACTACAGAGCTTAACGTTTTGGAAAAATGCCGCTTGGCTATTGTTGAGGAACTTCCGCAAGGTGGACGACTCGATGTCGCCAAATTCAAATCCTTAACCGGCGGTGACAAAATTCCTGTACGCAGACTTCACGAAGAATTTCACAACATTGATCCCACTCATAAATTGATGCTCAGC
>JAFQZB010000002.1 GCA_017406175.1 Selenomonadaceae bacterium
GGAGCTAAAGGACGACTTGCCCGCCTTCGTTGACGTTTCGGAATTCGCCGAGGAAGTCGAAATCGACGGGATAAAATGCCCCGCCCAGCTAAGCACCTACACCGCAGATAAAAGCAATCGGCTCAGCGAGACATTCGCTGGACTTCATGGCGAGTTCGAGGAACTGTTCTTTCAAACGGAGCCGTACCTTAATCAGCATCAGAAGTTGCCGCACAGGGGCGATATCGTCGTTGTGAACGGGGCACGCTTTGAAGTCGTGCGTTCCGAGGACGAGTTAGGGCTAATGCATTTGATACTTTCGGCGTATCGGAGCAACAAGCCGCGTTTCGGGGATAGGCGCAATGATTAGGGTAATTCCACACGGGCACGAGTCGGCGGCGGCGAGTTTGGACGGTTCGAGGATAAGAAGCCAAATCACGCAAGCAATCCGCAAGGCATTAAAAGAGGGCAAAAGTTCGGGCAAGAAGTTCACAAAGGCAAGATACATTTCGGATATCAATCGATTCGGCAAGATAAGTAGTCGGGCGTCGGGCTTGCGTGGGCGATTGACGGTTTCGGGCTCAAGGAACCTCATCAAGCGATTTAGGTTGAGTCCGTCGACGCGTCCGCCGCATCGTCCGCCGGGCGGATTGAGCGTAGAGGTCGTGCGCGGGCAGGGCGGGCAGTTGCCACATGCCTTCGTTAATAGCGCGGGCATCGTCTTCGAGCGCGAAGGCAAAAAGCGTTTGCCGATAAGGCACCTTAGCACAGTGTCAATCGTCGGGGCGTGGAGTCGCGTCGGCGCGCAGGTTGAACAGGCCATCGCCCGCCACTTAGAAAATCAATTATCAACAGTAATGTAAGGAGTGTTCAAAATGGTAGGACAGGTAATTTTAGCGAAATTCAAAGCATTGGAGAGCATGCCGCAAAAGTATCAGAGCGCATGGGACGGCGTGGAGTGGGAGAAGTTCACGGGCGCCAAGTACGAACCGATTCTTTGCGCAGGCGAACAGCTGGTTCACGGCATGAAGTATTTTTTCATCGCCCAACAGACGTTTTCCGACGAGGAACAGACCCGCCACTTGGTGAGGTTGGCAGTCGTGAATATCGACGGCGAATACCTCCTTAGCGCCAAAGACTTTCTGGAAATCTTATGACGCCGGCGCGACTGGTAAGCGAACTAGCGGCGCAAATAAAAAAAGCCTGCGCGCAGGTACGGTTGCCATTGGAGGCGGGGGAGTCGGTCGAAGTGGAAGTGTTCGAACAGTACTTACCCGAAGATTTATTCGAGAACACGGCGTACTTGCCTTTTGTGCTCGTCGAGTTCTTAGAGTTGACGGACGATTTAAAGGACGGTTCGACGGTTCAAATCGGGCTGACGGTTGGGACTTATGCCCCAGAAGCCGACGCATGGCGCGACGGGTTCCACTTAGCGGAAGTGATACGGCAGGAAGTATTGACGCGGCGGGTAATCGCCAAAAGGTTCAGGCTGAAAAGTGCACGCTGGCAGACGCCCGACACTCAACCACGCGAATTTTTCTACCTTGCCGCCGAGCTAACCTACGATGTTTTTCAACCGCTAGAAGTGAGCGTCGAGGAGATTGGCGGCGCGGATTAGTATTTGCTGACGCTCTGGGCAAGGGTCCATTTTATCAGCGATAGCGATGAGTTTATCGACGAGTGGCAGGGCTGGCAGGGCGGGCGCGGGGTTTGGCAGTTCGCTCACGGCAAGGACCAAAGCGCGGCAAGCCTCTTCAAAAGACGTGTTAAAGAATTCGCCTTCGAGGCGTTGATTGCTGAATTGCTCGTGCAAGGACTTTTCGAGCACGGCGGCGACGTCTTTGCTAAGGGAAATGCTGTTATAAATGCGTTCGACTTGCGCCCCGCTTTGCCGCTCGACCATTCGCGCCCGTTCCAGAATATCAGTCGTCATGCCGATTTTGGTCGTGGCGTTGGTCATGCGCAACACGTACACGCAATATTTTTTCTCGGCGGGTTCTGATTCTTCGTTGACGACTTCGACCGGCGTGAGTTCTTCGACGGGCTTAAGGAACAGGGAATAGGTACCAGTCTTGCGAATAGCGGGCAACACTTCGCTAGTCACCCAGTCGCGGAATTTCTCAGCTTCGGGCAGACGGCTGGAAAGTGTAAGGGCATACAACCCGCTTTCGTTGATGATTGTCATGTACCTTCTTCCCGCCCGCAACTTCGGAGCCTTCACGGAACGAAACGCAGGATGAAAGCTGACAAGGGCGGAACGCTTATCCCCTTCGGCGACATGGCGTTTGATAGCGGCGTCGGTTTTTACGTAGCCGAGCGCGTTAGCGACATCGCTACCCACAAGCCAGAGTTGGTCATTGTAGAACGTGGCGCGCACTTGCCCGAATTGCTCGTTTGAAAAGATTTGAAATGGATTTTCCATCTTAATACCCTCCTTTCCCTTAGCATAACAGGCGATACTGAAAAAAGCTTTAAAGGAGATGAAACTATGGCATACGAACACGGAATAACAGTGCTTGAAGAGAGCACAGCCCTAACGCCGATGACGACGGTATCAAGTCCGGTAGTGGTCGTCGGCACGGCTTATAAAGGACCGGTCAATGCCCCAACTTTGATTCAGAACATGAGCGACTTTGTTAGCGTCTTTGGCTACGCAGACGACTTCGAGCAATTCACGCTGGAGGAAGCCGCCTATACCTTCTTCCAGCTTTATAACGTGCGGCCAATTATCTGCGTCAACGTTCTGGACCTAAGCCGCCATAAAAAGCAGACGACTAAGAGCCTATCGGGCACGGCGAATCCCTTAACAATCACGGGACCGATTATCCTAAGCAGCATAGTTATCACGTCGGGCGCGGACGAGACCTTAAAAACCCTAACCCTAGACACTGATTATTCATTGGAGCAGGACGGCTTAGAAGTCACGATAACAATCCTGCGGCAGACGAACATAACGAACGACACGATAGCGGTTGCGTATTCGGAGGCGGACGGGACGGCGGTAGTGGCGGCGGACGTAATCGGCGGCGTGAACAACCTCGGCAAAGAAACCGGGCTTAGCGTCCTTGAAAACATCTACCCGAAACTGGGCATGGTGCCCGGTGCGATTATCGCCCCTAAATTCTCCTCGATTCCGGAAGTCGCGCTTGCTATGGCGGCACGGGCACGCCTTATCAACGAGACTTTCAAGGCGGTTGCCCTAGCTGATATCGACATGTCGCGCAGTCTGTTGACGCTTGAGAACCCCACGGCGGATAGGTTGGTTGAGGGTAAGGGCATTGCCCGCGGGAACATCTTAACCGACGAGCCCGCCACCGACGCCAATTACGCCGACGTTTACGCTTATAAGGGCAGTCACTCCCTCGCCGACGAATTCCTAGCGGTATGCTGGCCACGCGTCGCTCTGAACGATAAGGCTTATTGGCTCTCGACCCACGCCGCCGCCCTGATGAACGTCGTCGACGCTGGCAACGGGCAAATCCCCTACGAAAGCCCTTCCAATAAGACTTTGCGCATTGATAGGACTTTGGTTAAGAGTGGCGCGGAGGTTTTCCTTTCCAAGCCCAAGGCGAACACTTTAAACGGTTGGGGCGTGATTACCGCTTTGAACTTCGCGGGCAGTTGGCGACTTTGGGGCAGTCGTATGAGTTGCTACCCCGCGGACGACGACCCAAAAGACGCGTGGTTGCCGGTTCGCCGCATGGTTAATTTCCTTACCTCGACCTTGGCTATCAACTACTTCAGCAGGATTGACGCCCCCATTAATAAACGGCTGGTCGAGAGCGTCGTTGATGAAGTTAATCTGTACCTTAGCGGCTTGACGGCGCAGGGCGTGCTCCTCGGCGGGCGAATCGCCTTCCTTGAGGACGACAACCCCAATACCGACCTAGCCGACGGCAAGTTGAAGTTCAGGGTTTATTACGCGTCCCCCACGCCCGCTAGGAATATCAGCTTTACTCTCGCTTACGACGTGGCTTATTTTTCCGCGTTGTTTTCATGAACGCGTTGCCAACGCAATTTCATCGAACAGTTTTTTGAGCAAGTCAGCTTAGGATGGCGGGAGCTACATTGAAAAGCCTTGCCACAGATAACACATTGGCGGGTTTCGGCGTGGGTTTCATTGCGATATTTTTCTTGGCAAGAATATGAACAAAACCGCCCACGATGAGACCCTTTTAATGAGAAAAATCTTTTGCCGCAAATCGGGCAAGTGCGCTCGACAGTAGGTCCATTGCCGCGCAGAGCATGGGCACATTCGCCAGAACAGCATTTGGTATCGTCGTTTTTGGAAGCGAGGAATTCTTTTCCGCAAACGACGCAGACCTTTTTTATCTTGCTTTGTTCATAATAAGCTTTGCGAAAACATTTTTTGGAACAATACTTAGCTTTCCTAGTCGCTACAAACTCCTTGCCGCAAAAAATACATGTCGAGAGGATTTGCGCCGGCTTTTTTATTTTGGCTGCACACAAACGCGAACAAGTTCTTGCTCCATTATGCTTGCGAGTAATGAACTTCTTGCCGCAAACGGGGCATACTCTTTCGACTTTCTTATTGTAGTTGGCGGCGTTGCAACACTTCTGTGAACAAAAATGATTGTGTCCGTTGTCTAAGGCTTCATATTCCTTGCCGCACCAATCGCAGACAAACTTTTTAAGCGGCTTAGGGATTTGCATTCCTTTTGGAACGTGAATTTGCCGATGCTCTTTTTCAGTCACGAGCTGAAGATTATCGAGCTGATTATTTTCGGGATTAAAATCGACGTGGTGAATCTCGTAGCCCTTGGGCACTTCCCCGTTATAAAACTCCCAAACAGCTCTGTGCAAAGGTTTGCCCTTCTTATAATAGCCGTCTGTGTGCTTAGGATAAACCTTGCCTAAAAATTCCTGATGAGCCTCGTCGAGGATTTTAGCTTGCGGCAATTCGCGGCAAACCTTTTCGAGTTCGGCGACGGCGGCAAATTCAAAAGGGAATTCACACTGAGCTTTCAGCTCGGCGAGGAGCTCGGCAACGCGCGTAGGATTCTTCATGATAATTTCTCCTTTAAGGGGTGATAACGATGGTAATTCCGCTTTCAACGATAAATTTTGAGGTATATGATAACGGCGAGCGAATGCTTGGGCTGGCGTCGTGCGATTTAGCAGAAATTGAAATTTCTACCACCGACATTAAAGGCGCGGGCATTTTGGGCACGGTCTCGTGGCCGGTTAAGGGAAACTTCTCGAACTTCGCGACGACGTTTCATTGGCTGACGCTAACCGAGACCGGTGCGAAGTTCCTAAACCAGAGCAAAGGGTACGTGCTTTCGCTGCGCGGGGCGCAAGAGGCTTACGACGCGGGCACGGGCGAACGCAAAGTTGTTCCGGTTCGCGTGGACATTCGCGCCCATACTACCAAACTTTCCCTCGGCAAATTCGAGGTCGGCGAGCAGACAGAGACTGAGCTTGAACTTATGCTCGACTTCATCAAGGTAACGATTGACGGCAAGGAAGTAATCTCGGTTGATAAATTCAATTATCAAGCGGCGGTCAATGGCGAAGATTATCTAAGCGACGTTAAGGAGGCTCTTGGCATATGATTAACGTGGAGAAATTGGAAGAGGGTTTGAACAGCCTGCGCGGCTACGACATGATAACGTTGGAGAAGGAAGAGAGGCTAGCCGGCAATACGGCTTTGGAGCTGTCCACGTCGAAGGGCTTTCAGGCACGAGTGGCGGCAAAGGCTTTGGGCGTCAATCCTCATGACCTTTTGGAACTGCCCCTTAGGACTTTCAATCAAGTGTGCGTGCGGACCTTCGCTTTTTTAAACGCACCGGACGAGTCGACGACATAAAATTAACGGCACTCCTCCTAGCCCATGCTAATTGGGGTTCCGTTAATTTCTGGCTCAAGCAACCGATTAGCTCCTTGCCTAAATGGATTGAGCTTATAAAGAAAGCCCAAGAAAAAATCACTCGGAAGCGTTGACGATGCGCCGGACAGTCGTCATGCCGACGCCGTATTTCTTCGCCAAAGCCGTTGAGCCAAATTCTTTTGAGCCGTAAACGTATTCGGCGCGAATCTGAGCGCGGATATTATCGGGCACACGCGGTTTCGGTTTAACCTGCCGAATGGGACCACCAGCCGCTTTATATGTTTTGCCCCTTTGAATCGCGCAGATTACGGATACACTGACTCCGAACATTTTAGCGAGTTGATAGGTGTTCAAGCCGAGCGGATTAGTGCGAACATAAAGAACTTGTTCGTTTGTAAAAGCCGCCTGGTAGTTGTCCGCACCCGATTTGATTAAACCGAGCTTAGCGGCGTGTCTTTGATTTTCTTTTGGCGTTGCCCATTCAAGATTGGAAACGTGGTTATTGAATTTGTTTCCGTCAATGTGGTTGACGTGTGGTTTGTTTTCAGGGTTGGGAATAAAGCACAGAGCCACGAGCCGATTGACGCGAAAAAATTTTGCCTTGTCATCTTCACTAAGCACAGCTTGCAAATAACCCCCTTTGTCAAATGCGGGCTTGATAATTCGCGGCTTGGTTTTGAAGGACTTGACGCGCCCGTAATTGGAGACGTGATAGCCATCGTAATCGGGAATTGGTTTCCATTCTTCACCCGGCAAGTCGTCCAATGCGAACGGATAACACTTCATCAACGCTTTGTAAGTAAGTTTGGCGTTAGTATTCTTTGTCATGTTTACATCTCTCCGTCGATGACTTTGCGGACTATGCCCTGACCGATGCCGAGCGTCTTGGCAATAATCGTGATGCCATAGCCCTGCGAATGATAACGATAAATTTGCTCGCGCAATTCCTGCGTTAATTCCTTTTTGGGCTTAGGGGGCTTGAGCCCGCGCACCCAATCCGCCATCGTCGCCCGATTGACCCCGTAAAGCCCTTCCAATTCCCGAAGCGACTTGCCCGACTTGTACTCCTCGATGATTTCGGCTTTAGTTTCCTCGTCCACGCGCCGCCGCTTTACTTCTATCCCCGCCTCGGCGAGCACCGACTTTATCACGGGTCGCGACAGGCTAAACCGCTCCGCCAATGCCTTAACCGATAAACCGTCGTCCGCCGCCTCGATTATCGCCTCCTTTAAGTAGTCCGCTACTTCCACGCGTTCTTTGCGCGGCAAGCCCTTCAAAATGACTCCCACCGCCGACGCCGATAAGCCATACTTTGCCGCCAATGCCTCCCGCCCGAACTCTTTGCTGTAGGGCTCGTATTCCCGAAGGAT
Source organism: Selenomonadaceae bacterium (assembly GCA_017406175.1). Lineage (GTDB taxonomy): Bacteria > Bacillota > Negativicutes > Selenomonadales > Selenomonadaceae > Quinella. Next base: position 7,201 of record JAFQZB010000002.1, read on the forward strand.
TGCCGCTTTGACTTCATCGGTTATCTTCGCCCGCCGCACTTTGGGCAGGAATTGCGCTAACCGTTCCTCCGTGATGCCGTAGCGTTCGCTTAGTTCCTTGAGCTTGGCGGGCGCGGCGGCTAATATCGCTTTGACCTCGGCGGGCACTCGCTCTATCGTCGAGCGTATCGGTCCGCCTACGTCTTTGTACGTCTCACCGTGCACCAAGTCTTTGATGACGTCTACTTTCACGCCCATTTTTTCCGCCAACGGTCCCAGTCCATACTCCGCGGACCCCGGCACGTAGTGTTCCCTGCAATACAGCACCTGTTCCGCCGTCAACTTCTTTTTACTCATCATCTTCCTCCTTAATCGTTATCGTTACCTTTATCGGCTCGTCCAGCGTCGCCCGCAAAAGGTTTGCCTCCTTTAGCGGCGAAGTACACCGCGAAAAGCTCGGACATATTGCGCAAAGCCCGTAAAGCGGGTGCGTCGTTATCCCATACCAGCAAGCCCAAAAAGCATCGCTTAAGTCGTTGAACGCTAGCCAATAATAATAACTACTCATCTTTGCTCCTCCTTTCGTTGACGATATTCCAGATAGTCTTTGAGGTGTAGCCGTATTTCTTAGCTAGGGCTTCCGTGCCAAATCTCCGCGAACCGTAGACGTATTCGGCGCGGATTTGGGCGCGCACCTCGTCAGGGATTCGCGGCGTGTGTTTTTGCGCCTTGCCTTGACGAACAGAGCCGCCCGCCGTCTTGTAGGTTTTGCCACGCTGAATGCGGCTTATCGTTATGTTGTCTACCCCAAACATCTTAGCTAACTCCATTGTATTCAAGTGTTGTGGATTGTTGCGAACATAGAGCACTTGCTCATTAGTTAATTTGGCTTCTGGACGGTCTTGCCCTTGCGGAGCAATTCCTATGTTGAAAGCGTGTTGAATGTTTTGTTCACGCGTCACCCATTCCAGATTGCCGACGTAGTTATTCAGCTTACAACCGTCGCGGTGATTCACTTCAGGCTTGCCTTCAGGGTTCGGAATAAAAAGCTTTGCAACCAACCGATGAATAGGAAAATGTTTTGGCTTGCTGTTTTTAAAAAGGTCTACTTGCAAATATCCAAACACAGAGCCCCACGGCTTAAGAATTCGCACATTGTCGTTGTAAAAACTTTTAATCCGCCCGAAGGTCGAGACTTGATAGGCATCGTAATCAGGCACGGGGAGCCACTGTTCATCAGGTAAATCCTCAACCGTCAGCGGATAAAACTTCATCAACGCATCGTAGGCTGACTTGGATTTTTTCTTACGGTGGCAATCGTACTCTTTCTGATTCATCTTTATCCTCCTTTCGGGTGATTTTATGGCTAAGTCAAGAACAATCGAATTTCAAATCATTGGCAACGACCAACTGAGCCGCGTCCTAGCCAATGCTCAGAAGAACCTTAAAGGGCTAACTAGCACGACCCTTGCCCGCCAGAATAAATCTCTGCAGGCGGCTCAAGGCGTCCTCCGCAATATCGAGGCTTACAACAAACTGCAAAAGGCAATTCAAGCCACGACCGCCGCGCAGATTCAAAACCGCGCCGACCAACCTAAACTCCTTAAGCAAAGGCAAGAAGCAGTCGCCCAACTAGACGACATGAAAAAAGCTTACGCCCGCCTCAAGGACGTTTACAAGGCTAATTGGCTGTCGATGGGCACGCAGGCCGCTACTGCTATGAAGGAGCAAATCCGCAATGCCGGGCAAGAGATTAAGAATCAGCAACGCAACATCCAAAGTATCGACCGCGCGCTTGATTCCCTGCCCAAAACCGCCCAGAAGCTCCGCGAACAATTAGCCTCTCAACAAGCCGAGCTAACTCAGCTAAGGTCGCGCGTCCCCACTGCCAATATCGCCGCCGCCGAAGCCGCCCTCCGTGCACAGATTAATCAAACCACTCAAGCCATTAATCAGGAAATCGCCGCCCTTGAACGTCGTAACCAAATCCACGCCAACTTCAGCCAACGTCAACAGGAACTTTCCACCGCTTATTCAAACTTCCAATCCTCACTCGACACCGCCCAAACGATTATGAATCCGTTCAAGGACGCCGCCGATAACGCTATGACTTTTGAAAAGTCGATTAGTCGGTTGAAGTCGCTAACGCAAATGCGGGCGATTCGTTCGGGCGATACTGCCAATGTTCAGCGCGAAATGGAATCAATGACCGCGACTATTGAACGGCTCGGCATGACCACGGAATACACCGCTAATCAAATCGCCGGAGCCGCCAACTTCTACGCCATAAGCGGTTGGAAACCCGAACAGATTAATTCCGTCCTGCCCTCCACGGTTGATTTGGCGTCCATCGCGCAGGTTCCTATCGATAGAGTTGCCGATATGGTCTCCGATGACATGACGGCTTTTGGCGTGAAGGCGGGCGCAAGTTACCAATTAGCGGGCGGCAAAGTCGTAGACGGCGCAAGATATTTTTCAGATTCCGTGGCTTATGCAGTGACTCAAGCTAATTTCGACCTTGCCACTTTCCACGAGGCTTGGAAGTACAATGCGCCCGTCGCCCGCGCTATGAACCTGTCCTTAGGCGAATCAATCGCGCAGAATATGGTACTTGCTAACGCTGGTATCAAAGGCAGTATGTCGGGAACTTCGCTAAGGCAATTCTGGGTTAGGTTATCCGCCCCGCCCAAAGCCGCCGCAAAATCTCTGGAAGAATTAGGATTCGCAGCTAACGACGCCGCCGCCCAAGTCGCTGAAACTCAGCTGGCTATGCAAGAAGCGGGCGCGACTATGGATAGCGACCTGTTCACCAAGATTGAAGCCCTGCAGAAGTTCTATCAGGAAGGCAAAGCCGCTGGACGCGACATGACCGGTTGGCTTAAAGGCTTAAGTGGACAGACGGCATTATCGGGCGTGATGAGCCTGTTTGAAAGTGGCAAGCTCGACGAGGCTAAGCGTTACGCCAAGGAAATTGATTCGGGATTCGCGGCGGGCTGGTCGGCTGATACTGCTAAGATTATGCGCGACAACACCCGCACTTCCATTGACTACTTGACGAGTGCATTGGACGCCCTGCAGAAGGCTGGCGGCGATGCGTTATTGCCGAGTATCCGGGGCGTGGCTGAAAGTGTCACCCCGTTAATCACCTCCCTTGCTGAATTCACTAAACAAAATCCGGCTGTCGTTAAAGGCTTGGCGGCGATTGCGACTGCGGCGTCCGCGGCGATTGTCGGGCTGGCAGGTTTCTCGTTGGCTATGGCTGGGATAAGATTCGCGGGCGCGGGGCTTCAAACTGCCGGCGAACTCTTTGCTTTCCTAGGTACGAAGATTGCCGCCGCTAGGGTTGCCCTGTCTGGATTTGGGGCGGGGCTCGTCGCTAGGATTTCAACTTTAGGAGCCGCCTTATCTGGCATGACATTTTCCAGCGCAGTCGCCGGCATGAAGGCGTTCGGTGCCGCGACCTTGTCAGCCGCTCGCGCCGGTTTGATGTTCATGTTCACGCCGCTTGGTGCCGCTTTAACCGCCATCGCACTTGCCGCTTACTTTGCCTACAAGAATTGGGATAAAGTGTCCGCCGCCTTCTCGACGCTCGGAAATGCCTTATCAAGTTCGTTAGGTCCTGCCTTTTCTAACTTAGGAACGTCCATAGGCAACTTGATGACTTCGCTTAGTCCACTGGCGGGCGTCTTTGAAACTTTGGGCGGCGTGATTGTCAGCGTCCTAGTCGGCGCGCTCGGCACTGCCGGCTCCCTTATCAGCGGTTTGGCTGTGCTAATGACCGGGCTTTTGCAATCGCTTATCGAATTCGGTACCGGCATTGTCGACGCCTTCGCCAAGATTAAGGACGGCGACCTTTCCGGCGCATTGGATTCTTTGAAGAACGCCGCGACGACTTCCGCTGATTCTTTTAAAAATGCGTGGCTCGATGCCGCCGCCGCCGTTAAAAGTGGTTTGCAAGGAACCGATGCCGCCGTTCAACAGCTCTGGACTCAACCGCAAATTTCCGGCGGAGGCGTGGGTGCTATCCAATCTCAAATCGCGCAGGTTGATACGACGGCTATCACTCAGCCCATTGCCGACGCCTCGACGCAGACCGCCGACTCTTTAAATCAAGTCAATCTCCCCGCGCAGGCTACCGGGCAATCCTTAACGCCACTCCCGCCCGCTATCGACGGAGCAACCAATGCTTCCACTCAATTATCTGCCGCGTTACCCGCGCCCATCAGCGGGCTTGACGCCCTCGGCTCTGCCGCCTCCTCTGCCGCCGCCGCTTTGGAAAGTGCCGCCGCTCGTATCAGTTCTATCAACATTCAAGTTCCGCAGATTTCTTACGTCCCGATGTCCGTGCCCGTCGCTCATAACGCTAAAGGCGGTATCTATCGTCAAGGCGCGTTCCTTACCACCTTCGCCGAGGATTCAGCTGAGGCTGCTATCCCGCTTACTCGTTCCCAAAATTCTTATAACCTTTGGCAACAGACCGGCGACCTTTTAGGTTTCAATCAGGGCGGCGCACCGATTAATATCTCGCTAACTGTGAACGTGGCGGGCAATGCCGATAAAGATACCGCCCAGCGCGTTTGGACTGAGGCTTTAAAACCCAACCTTGACGACTTCGCCGAACAACTTGCCGACTTCCGCCACGAACGCAAAAGGAGGTCTTTCGCATGACTTATTCCACAGTCGCCGGTGATTCTTTCGACGCCATAGCTTTTAAGGTTTTGGGTTCAGAGAAGTACGTTCCGGAACTCATCGCCGCCAATCCCGATTACGTCCAAACTTTTATCTTCTCGGCAGGCGTCGAACTTACAATCCCAGAGATTGAAACGCCTAAGCAGTCGGTTTTGCCGTGGAAATCTTAGCCTTCGCGAATGATTCTAAAGATGGTTGAAGAACCAACGCCGTATTTATTCGTCAAACAAATCGCCCCTTCCGAGGTGTCATTATGCTAAAAACATCTGTAAAAATCATGTGGAACAACAACGATATTACTAAAGACCTCGAACCCTTTTTAATCGGCATGACTTACAAGGACGCCCTAAGCGGCGAATCGGACGTTGTCGAGCTTACTTTGCAGGACGCCAATCACGCGCTGATTGAGAACTTGCCGCCGCGGGGTTCGGCTGTCAATGTCACCGTCAACGACTTCAACTTTGGTTCCTTCGAACTAGATGAGATAACCTATTCCGCCCCGCCGTCGGTCATGCGCGTTAAAGCCAATTCCATTTCCCAAACCAGTGCCCTTAGGCAAGAAGACCTATCCAAAAGTTGGGAAAACGTCCTGCTAAGCAAAATCGCCCGCGATATCGCCGACGCCTCGAACGTGGAACTCTTTTATCAAGCTGACTACGACCCGACTATCACTCGCGCCGAGCAGGGCGAACAATCCCGCCTTTCCTTCCTCCAAAACCTGTGCGTCGATAACGGCTTGTGCCTCAAGGTCTCCGATAACAAGTTAATCGTCTGCGAAGAATCATCTTTGGAGGCTCAAGAACCCGTCGCCACTTTGACCTGGTCGGACGTTACCCGCTTCGACGCAACCGCCACCTTGAACGAAGTCTACCAAAAGTGCGAAGTCAATTACCGGCACGGGCAAAAGGACAAGAACTTTTCGGCAGTCGCCACCGACGACACTAAATCAACTGGCAGGACGCTTCGCATTAACAAGCGCGTGAACTCTCAAGCCGAAGCCGACCGCCTTGCCCGTCACAAACTCCGCGAGGCTAACAAAAAGGAATTCGAGGTTTCCTTGACCTTGCCGCTTAACCTTAGGCTCCTTGCGGGCGTCACAGTCGATTTGGACTTCGGATTTTTTTCAGATAAGTGGATTGTCGACGAATCAAGCCATTCCGTTTCTGATTCAGGCTCCCAATCCCGTATCAAACTCCATAAGGTGGAATCACAATGACTAAACCTGATTTATCTTTCGTGAACATTGACGTTGACCAGATAGAAGCCGACGCCAAACAAATCATCGAGGACGAACTGGGCTACACCATAACCGCCGCTAATCCCGTTTGGTTACTGTTCAAAAGCCTTTTAGCAATCATCTTAACCCTCCTAAAACTCATAGACCTCAGTGCCCGACAGAACCTTTTAGCCTTTGCGTCGGGCACCTATCTTGATGCTATCGGTCAGCTTTGCGGCGTGGAAAGAATTCCTGCTACCGCCGCCCAAACTGCCGTTCAAATAAATCTTTCCGCCGAGCGGCTAACCTCTACGACTATCGCGCAGGGCACCAGAATCACCGCCGATAATCAAACTTTTTTCAGCTTAGACGAGGAAGTTGTCTTCTTGCCCGGCGAAACTCAAAAGGAATCAACCGCTACTTGCCTTAGCTTAGGGGAGGTCGGCAACGGCTTCGCGGCGGGTGAACTTAGCCAAATCGTCGACCCGCAACCCTTCCTGCAATCAATCGTCAATATCACAACCTCGGACGGCGGAGCCGATACTGAAGACGACGAATCTCTGCGCGAACGCATCCATCAAGCCCCCGAATCATTTGCCTGCGCGGGGCCTGTTGGTGCTTACGTCGCCCGAACTAAGGAAGTTTCTTCGCTGATTGCCGACGTGGCAGTTGATAGCTCCGCCCCAGGCTACGTCGATATTTATCTTTCAATGACCGACGGGCAACCCCCTTCAGACCAGATTATCAATATGGTTCAGGAACACCTTAGCGCAAAAACCGTCCGCCCGCTCAATGACATTGTGACCGTCCACGCCCCTAATCAAGTGACTTACTCGATAGACGCCACCTGCTATATCGCTAACGACGACGCCGCCAACGCCGCCCAAATCATTTCCAAGGCTGAAACTGCTGTTGACGACTTCATCAGCTGGCAAAGTCGCCTTGGTAAGGACATTACGCCTGCTAAACTCGTGCAGTTGCTTATGGCCGCCGGCGTCAATCACGTCGTAGTTCACGAGCCGTCCTTTACCGTCGTCGATAAAATCAGCCTTGCCCTGTGCTCCTCTAAGCAAATCAATTTCGCTTACAAAGATTCATGAACGATTCTAAGGATTGTCGCTTGAGATACTCCAGCGTCAATAATCGCTCCTTGCTTTAAGCGGCAAGGGTTGCTAAAATACGCGCGAGTTCCCGCTCTTGTGGCATTATCTCACCGCCATTGTAGCCGGAACTCAACCGCTTTTCAAGGAGAAAAAATGAAAACGATATATCAAGCATCACTAGAGGAAATATTGCCAGAGTCCCTAAAGATTGATTCCCAGTTCACGGCTATCGCTAAGGCTCTCGACCCTATCTTGCAAAAGCTCGCCCGTGATACTCGAAACGTCATTCACCTGCCGCGGCTAGACGAGTTAGAAGGAACTATCCTTGACGTTTTGGCAGAGCAATTCCACTGTGATTTTTATGACAGCCTAACCCTAGACGACGACCAGAAACGAAACCTTATCCGCAATTCTATCGCTCTGCATAGGCGCAAGGGGAGCGTCTGGAGCGTGGAATATATCGTTAACCAATTCTTCCAGAACTCTCAAGTTGAAGAGCTTGAGGGTTTTCTTTTTAAAATCAATTCGGACGGCTACACTGCTACGCCCGAGGCTTTCGAGACTTTCTGCCGCATGTTAATGGACGTCAAGCCCGTTAGAAGTTGGCTCGTCGGTATCGATTTGGACCTTAGCCCACCGCCCGCTAACCTCTACATAGGCAACGCCCTTATCGATGACACCTTCGAGACCGTGGGCCTTAGGCAAATCCCAGACTCGAACGACGTCCTTTTTGTAGGCTGTCCGATTATCTTCACCGAAGCCATCACCATTTATCCGAGGAGTTGACGAAATGACTATTCAAGAACTAATCGCCGGAGCGAGCCTCACGCGCGCGCAGGTTAATCAGGTCAAACGCAACCTCGCCACCTTCAGCGCAAACAAATTGCGCGGTCTAACCGAGGACGTCTCCCGCGCCGAGGACGGCTCCATCATGACTAAGGCGGGTTTGAATATCTTGGCTAAGGGCATCGCTGGCAAGTTGATTCACTTTACCCGCGTGGCTATCGGCGACTCTATGCAAAATGATGAGCTTGTCGAACCCACCGACGAACAGATTTTGGACTTTACCGACCTTATCAACCCCTTGCAAGACATCCCGATTGTCGGCTGCCAAAATACCGGCGGCGGCGTCGTGGTCGTGCAAGCTTACATTAACAACGCTAACTTTCAAAGCGGCTTCTGGTGCAGAGAAATGGGACTGTTCGCTCAGGACCCCGACACTAACCAAGAGGTCCTTTATTCCTACAAAAATACCGGGCTCCTTAGCTACTACACCCCCGGCAATCAAGGCGCGGTCATCGTCAATCGCAAAGTCAACCTCGTTACCGTCGTTCAGAACGCACAGAATATCACCGCCACTATCGACGCCTCCGTTGTTTTCGTTAATCAAGCCGAGCTCCTAGCCCACGTCAATTCCGATAATCCCCATCCTAACTTCCCGATTACCGATTACGACGAGCCCATTAATCAGCTTGATAGCCGCGTGACTAAGGTTGAAACCGACGTCGCGCAGGTTGAAAACAACGTCGCCAATCTCTTCATGCAACTCGACGCCCCAGACGCTAACCTTTTGATTTTCGAGGACTTTAAGGATTTGCAAAGCGTCGATACCTTGAAGATTAAAGTTCTGAATACGGTTAGCGGCACTAGCGACCTTTACCTTGAGACTTTGGAAGGCGTCGTTGTCGGCACTTACTACACTATCTCCGACGGCGTGCGGACTCGCTACGTCCGCGCTAGTGCGCTCGCCTCCAATGACGGCAACTTTAATATCGCCTTCGACGAGCCCATTAATTACACCTTCAACCTAAACAAGACCTATCTTTACCGTTCGACGGCTTTAATCGAGGAGGGACTTGCTAGCGGTTCTTCTGCCCAACGCGAATCGGTCTTTGCTCCCGATGACGTGTTCAGTGGCGTAGCCGCCTCCTCGACCCAGACTTTGACGCTCAAGACTACCCAAGCCAATGCCGCCAATTTCGATTTGATAGGTTCTGGTGGTTTTGATACCACAGGGCATTTTGTCATTCTCTGACGATATTAAGAATTGTCCGATGAGATATATCATATTTCTTGGCTAAGGCATGGCAGCCGTAACCTCGCACACCTGGTCGATATTCGGCACGGATAGCCGCCCTTATGTCGTCAGATACACGTGGTATTCTTTTAAGCTCACGAACGACACCGCCCGCTTTTTGATACGTCTTGCCCAATTGAATTCCACCAATCGCCGTGTCGCTTACGTTGAATTTTTCCGCTAATTGCACCAATGTTAAATCGAGTGGATTTAAGCGGATATAGAGAACTTGCTCGTTTGTCAATTTTGCTTGGGGGCACTCTTCTCCTTGAAGTTTTATCTTCTTGCGAACAGTACCGCCTACATTTTTATAAGTTTTGCCAAGTTGAATAAGAGTTATTGCCGACGGAGTGACGTTGAATTTTTTAGCTAACTCGCCCCCACTTAACTTTTCGGGATTGTCTCGGACGTATCGAACTTGCTCGTTTGTTAGTTTAGCGTCAACTCTTTTTTCACCACGCAGGGGAGTTAATAAGCCCGTATCACAAGCGTGCTGAGTATTTTCTCTGGCAGTCACCCATTCCAAATTGCTCACATGGTTATTTAGTGGGTGTCCGTCTTTGTGATTGATTTGCGGTTTTTTTTCAAGGTTAGGGATAAAAGCTGACGCGACCAACCGATGAATGCGAAAACTTTTCTGCGCACCGTCTTTGCAAAGAAAAACTTGCAAATAACCACGATTGGAGTGCGGCGTTAAAATCTTTGGCTTACCTCGACTAACAGACTTCACGCGCCCAAAATTGGAAACTTCGTATTTGTCATAACCGGGTATTGGTAGCCATTCCTCACTTGGCAAATCGACTAAAGTTAGCGGATAAAACTTCATCAACGCTTTGTAAGCGAGCTTTATTTCTTCAATCTTCATCTGTCTTCCTCCCTTGACACTCAATCGATTAACGTCTACAATCCCTACGAAAATCCGACGCCCAAGGCGTCTTGAATATAGAGCACGTGAAGAATATCAGCTAAGCGATTTACCGTCAAGCTGGTATTTTTCCTTTAAGGAGATGATTTTATGGCTTATGACATTATCGCGGCGCGTGGCTACGGCTCCGCCGAAGACGGCGACGCTACCAATCCCGCGACTATTAATCACTTCGCGTCCGTCACCGCGACCGGCTCCGATTCCGTCACTTTGGACGACGCTACCAATTTCACTGCCGGCACCGAGGTCCTATTGCATATCGCTGGCGCGAAGACCTCTTCAGCTTTAGCTCAGAATCTAGGCGCGTATAAGTTCGCCAAAGTCATGCAAGTTTCAGGCAACGTCCTTACCTTATCCACTGCC
>JAFQZB010000110.1 GCA_017406175.1 Selenomonadaceae bacterium
AAGTTGCGTTGGCGATTCAGTCCGGGCTACGGCGACTGGGATTTGACAGCGCAGGAGAAACTTTTTACAATCAGCGGCGCGGAACAAATCGGCATGAGTTTAACCTCGGCGATGATGTTGGAGCCTCGCAAGTCAATCACAGCGATTATCGGGCTAAAGCGGACGGCTGACAATCTTCAAGCCAAGAAAGATTGCGCGACGTGTGATAAGTTCGATTGCCCCGCGAGGAAGTAATCATGTTAAAGTTTTTCAAGGAGATGTTGCGACGTATGAAGAGAAACGACCCGTGTTGGTGCGGAAGCGGCAAGAAATATAAGAAGTGTCACGCAGACTTTGACGCACGGCTCGACGAGATAAAATTCATCAAAGCCAAAAGCCAAGTCCGTCCGCCGAAGAGACTGATTAACAACGCGGCGGACATTGAAGGCATCAAGCGGGCGGCAGTCATCAATACGGGCGCGCTTGACCTGATGAACGAGCTTGTTAAGGAAGGAGTCGATACCTTGACGCTTAACGACGCGGCGCACGAGTTCATCACAAGTCACGGCGGACATCCCAGCTGCCTTGGCTTTGAAGGTTACCCGAAGAGCATTTGCATTAGCGTCAACAACGTCGTCTGTCATGGCATACCCTCGCGCAAGGAAATCCTAAAGGCGGGCGACATTCTCAACATTGACATTACCACAGACCTTAACGGCTACTTCGCGGACGCCTCGCGCATGTACACGGTCGGCGAAATCTCTCCGGAAGCTCAAAGATTAATCGATGTGACGCACGACATCATGGAGGCGGGAATAGCGGCGGCTAAGGCGTGGCACTTCGTCGGCGACATTGGGGCGGCTTGCGGCAAGATGGCTCATGATAACGGTTATTCAGTCGTCACGGATTTAGGCGGGCACGGCGTCGGCAAGAAGTTTCACCTTGAACCGTTTGTCAGCCACGATTGCAAAGCGGAAACGGGAATGCTTATGGTTCCAGGCGTCGTCTTGACGGTCGAGCCGATGATTAACGCCGGTAAGTATCAAGTCGTAGTCGATGCGGACGACCATTGGACTGTTCGCACGAAAGACGGGAGCTTATCGGCGCAATGGGAGAAAACTATTTTGATAACGGAAACGGGCGCAGAAGTTTTAGCCAGTTAAGGAGGTCATGTCATGAAAAAGATTACGATGATTAAGATTGAGGGTTGTCCGTATTGTGCGGCGGCGTATCGGGCGATTGACGAGGTCAAGAAAGATTATCCGCCAGTGGAACTTGAGGTTATCGACGAAAAAAGGCAACCCAAGCTTGCCGAGAGATTCTACGATCATTATTACGTGCCGAGCATGTACGTTGACGACAAGAAGATTTACGAGGCTCAACCCGGCGAGACTTACGAGCAATGCCTTGCCAACGTCAAGAAAGTTTTTGAGGCGGCATCATGAATAAGGCGGTTGTTCTCTTAAGCGGCGGGCTTGATTCGACGACGTGCCTGGCTATGGCGGTTGATAAGTCGGGTGCGGATAACGTCACGGCTTTAACTGTCTTCTACGGTCAACGGCACGCCAAGGAACTAGAAGCCGCCCGCAACGTCGTAGACTTCTACAAGGTCAAGCACTACGAATTGGACGCCGCAGAAATTTTCCGCCATTCAAACTCGGCACTGCTTGAAACTTCTAACGAACCACTTGAGCAATCTTCCTACGCCGAACAGATTGCAAAGAATCATTCGCCGAAGGTGGCAACTTACGTTCCCTTCCGCAACGGCTTGATGTTGTCGATGGCGGCGAGCTTTGCAGACGGTTTTTACGACGATGCCTTTGTTGAGCTTTATATCGGCGTGCACGCTGACGACAACGCGACGGGTCATGCCTACGCTGACTGCCGTGCAGACTTTGTGGCGGCGATGAGTGCAGCAATCCGTATCGGCACCTACGAAAAGATTCATATCGTCGCGCCGTTCCTCTGCCAAAAAAAATCCGATGTCGTCAAAGTCGGCTTGGAATTGGGCACACCGTATCATCTGACGTGGAGTTGCTATGAACGCGGGGACGTTCCTTGCGGGCATTGTGCTACGTGTATTGACAGGGCGCAGGCGTTTGCATTGAACGGAGTTAAAGACCCAGCTTTGGTTGAGCTTAAGCGCAAAAAGTTTCTATCGCTGGTTTAGTGATATTGACGGTAAAAAGTTCTTATGTTAAACTGCGGCAATCTTAACCTCAGCGCGGTTTGACGAGACTCCGACGCGGACTGAGCTGACGGAAAAAACTTTACGCAGGAGGAAACGACATGTTAGACAAACAAGCAAAGCAGGAGATTGTAAAAAAGTACGCGGCACACGAAGGAGACACCGGCTCGCCGGAAGTCCAAATCGCACTCTTGACGGCTCGCATCTCTTACCTTACTGAACACCTCAAGGAGCACAAGAAGGATCATCATTCGCGCCGCGGGCTGTTAAAGATGGTCGGGCAACGCCGCCGCCTTTTGAGCTACCTTAGCAAGAAGGACATCAATCGTTATCGCGACATTCTCTCGAAACTCAATCTCCGCAAATAATCTTTTCGATAAGCAAACAAACGGGACAGGCTTTAGGGCTTGTCTCGTTTTTGTTTGACGGGAAATTTTCGCCCGCTTTTAATTTAATAAAACTCTCAAAAGGATGGACGATAAACGTGGACGCAAAAAATATTGAGCTTACGAAATTGCTTGATGAAATCAAACGTGGTGAGATTCAACTACCAGACTTTCAGCGCAGTTGGATTTGGAGCGACGGACAGATTAAATCTCTGCTTGAAAGTGTGATTCGTGGCTTCCCGATAAATTCAATCATGCTTTTGGTTTGCGACGCGGACAGCGTGAAATTTTCCTTCCGAAAGATTGAATTGCTTGAAAGCGTCGAATCAAAGCCGCAACATTTAATCCTCGACGGGCAACAGAGATTGACTTCACTTTTCGGCGCACTTTATTTCAATGAGCCTGTAAAAATCACAGACAGCAAGGGTAAAGTGAAAAAGTATTTTTACTATGTCGATATGGCAAAGGCGATTACCTCTGTCCAGAATTCAGAGAGCGTCGAAGACATGATTATTTCCGTCGACGAAAATAGAAAGTTAAAAGCTAAGGGCAAGAATTTTGACTTTTCGACACCCGAAAAAGAATACGCCGAGGGAATGTTCCCACTGAATAAAATTTTTAATGGGATATTAGATGGGATATTAGATTGGATTTTGAAGCATCAGAGCTATTACGAGAATAACGATTATAAGCAGGCTCTTGTTAATAAATTCTATGACGAAGTCGTCAAAAAAATTTCCTCTTACAAAATCGCGTGCATCATGCTGGAAAAAAATATTCCGCTTGAGGCGGTCTGCAACATTTTCGAGAACGTCAATATCGGTGGCGCAAAGTTGAGCACGTTCGATTTGTTGACGGCGATTTTCGCTAAGCAAAAAGACGAAAACGGCAATCCCATAGAATTGCGCCGTGATTGGGAAAAAATTAAAGGTGGCTTCGCCGAAAAAGGCTTGGATACTCTTAATGAGGTAGATTGCTCGGATTTCATTACGGCGTTGACGCTTTTGGTCAGCTATAAAAAATTTTGCCGCGACAAAAAAACTCCTGTCAGTTGCAAGGGCGAAGACATTTTGAAGCTTACCTACAATGAATACCTTCAATATCGCGAGGATATTATCGAAGGCTTTGTTGAGGCGGGAAAATTTTTGGAAGAGGAAGGCATTTCGACGATAAAATATCTCCCCTACAAATCGCAACTTATTCCTATGGCTGTTATCTTCGCCGAGCTGAAATTATCGAGCAAAGACAATGAGGCAAGTCGTAAAAAGATTGAATGTTGGTATTGGTGTGGCGTCTTTAGTGAAGCTTATCGCGAAGGACATTTATCACGCTTCGCCAAAGACGTTGTGCAAGTCATGAAGTGGATTGATAAACGTGAGGAACCCGAAATAATTCGTAAGGCTCAAATAGTGGCAGGGCGGTTAATGAGCGTCAACAGCACTCGTTCGGCACCTTATAAAGGAATGATTTCGCTGATAATCAAGAACGGCGCGAGGGATTTTCTTGCGGGCAGGAATATGGGCACGAGCGCGAACTTTGCTGAAAATATCGATGTGCATCATATCTTCCCGAAAAAATATTGCGAGGCTCAAGGCTTGCCCAAAGCCCGATGTGACAACATTGCCAACAAGACGCTTATTCTTAAGAAAACTAATCAGACAATCGGTAGCGACCCGCCGAGCATTTATCTAACTAAGATTGAACGTAAGACGAGGCTTTCAAGCGCAGAGGTCGACGAAATTTTGGAACGTCATTTTATCGACCCTGTATTATGCCGCGCTGATAACTTCGACGCCTTCATTGACGATAGAGAAAATAAAATCTTCGACGAGATAGAAAAGTTAACTGGACGCCAAATCGTTGGTCGTTAATAAAAAAATCCCCGCCGCATGTGCAGTGGGGATTTTTTTTGCGCGTGATTAGTTGTCGCTTTCGTTGCCGAGGAAAAGACCTTTGGTAATCATCCACCAAGCGACGGTCCGCATGGCAGAGATAATTTCAAGGGCGTGCGATCTCTCGTCGGCAAGATTCACGTCGTTGAGTTCGTTAGAGGCAACGTGCGGCAAAAGCTCCATGACGTCCGAATCAATTTCCCCGGCAACCTTAGCTGTAAGGAATGCATCTGTATTAAAGCCAACGCCGTCACTGTTAAAGAGGCTCGGCGCAATCGAGTAGTAAGCAAAATCTTTTGGAGCAATCAGTTCGATAAGCGTCGGGACAATCGAGATATGGTCGCCGACGGCATCGGGCGGAAGAATTTCTTTGGTAATGCCCGCGCCGTACAGGACGAACGGCACGCTTTGATGTTCAAAAATCGTCGGGTGCGTGGAAGGGTCGCAACGGATAGCATGGTCGCCCGTGATGACGAAAACGCTTTCTGGATAGCGTTCACTCGTGGCGCGGATAAAGTTCGTGATAACTTCGTCCATATACCAATAATGCCCAAGCTCAATCGCCAGCTGATTCACGTCGTCGACATAGGGCATTTTCTTTAAAGCCTCGGTGACGGCTTGAACGTCGTAGCCCTCAATCTCAAGGTCGAGATTATATGGCGGGTGATTGGTCGTCGTCATGATTAAATGAACCGTCGGAGGCTCGTCGGCAAGGTGCGCAAGCAGGGCGTTGAATAAGTTCTCGTCCTTCGTGCCCCAAGTCGTCTGCTTCGGCGCGTTGAAGTCTGGATAGCCGTAAAAATTGTCGAAGCCCTGCGCCAAACTCATCTTAGCGATTGAATCCCACGAAGGCATACCGCCATACCAAAAGTCAACCTTGTAGCCAAGTTCGCGGAAAGCAGGAGCCATCGCCGTGATATAAAGCTTGTCATAAGTGCGCGCCTGATAGTTGACCTTGATATTAACGTCCGGCAAGCCCGTCACCAGTCCTGTTATCGCCGTGGAGGTGAAGTCGCCGTTTGGCATAAAGTTGCGGCTGTAATAGCAATTCTCCTCCGCGATAAGCGATTTGATTCCTTCGGCAACCAAAAGTTCATCGTACTTGCCGAGCATGGGCCACTGCATGAACGTTTCGCCGAGGATTATAAAAATGTGTTTGGGCTTTGGAATGTGTTCGCCGGGTGCTTTGCGTTCTAGGTAAGGCGCGAGGTTCTGTTCAGTCAAAGTTTTGTTGACGGCTACAAATTGCGCTGACTCCAAGATTTTATCTGCGTCGACGCCGGAAATCTCGCCCGCCTCCATGCGCTTAGCCATAGCCCGCGCCCGATAGAGTGCTTGCGCGTCGTCTAGGATACACTCGTTTAAAAAGCCGTCAGTCGTCACGCCCGCGTTCTCCCAATTAATTCCGCTACCGTAAGTGAAGCTTCCGCCAAAACGCACGAACAATCCAAACAGAATCACCACGACGCCTAAGCCCACACCGAAGCCGACGCGTTTAAATTTGCTTTCGAGTTCAGGTAGCGGGAAAGTTTTTATCAAAAGCAGACGACTGAGCACAGAGACGCAAATCAACGTAAGAATCACCGCGACGATAGCCCGCCAAGCGATTCCGTATTCCTGAAACATCGTAACGACTATTGACCAAATGTCATCGTTGAAGCCCTGCACTACTTCCATTCCGAACGTCGATTGAAACGCCCGATAATAAGGGAATCTAAGCATGAACAGCAACGAGAACATAAGCGAGGCGATAATACCAATGAACAGCCGCAACCGTGACTTCAAGCCGCCGAGCGTCACGAAGACGAACGAGATTAAAGTTACTGCGCCCGCCGTCTTCAAACTAAGCCGTAAGCCCGTGAACATTGCGGAAAAGATTTGCGCCGCGCCGGAGTCCTCGCTCATGTAAGCGGACATAAACACGATAAACAGCCCGCGATATACTTCAAGCAGAATCAGCACGAATAAGAATAGTCTTGCGTCGCGTTGCACGCCGTCGAAAAATCTTTTTAGGAACTTCAAGCGTCAAGCCCCTCCCATAAATTTTTTCGCCATTATATCAGATTTTGCCGCCCGCGTAAAAAAATGTTATTCAGTTCAAGGGCAGAAAAAATTTTCCGAAAATAGATTGACATAGCGATTGATAAGTTTTAAAATCAAATCACGATATAACCAAGATTTAATCAAGAATTGAATTTTGCAAGGAGAGTGAAGCTATTATGGGTTACACATTCATGGTGCCGGCGAAGATAATTTCTGGCGTCAATGTTATCGCGGAACTGGGCGACCACATCGCGGGCAAGGGTTCAAAGGCTCTTATCGTGACCGACCAATTTATGGTTAAGTTCGGCAACGCGGCTAAAGTTGAAGACGCCCTTAAGAAGGTCAACATTCCTTACGTTATCTTCGACGGCGCGAACACCGAGCCGACTGACAAAATCGTTGAGGCTGGCTTGAAGGTCTACAAAGAAGAGAATTGCGACTTCATTATTGCTCTTGGCGGCGGCAGTCCAATGGACACGGCAAAGGCAATCGGATTTATGACGACGGCGGGCGACAGAAAGATTAATTCCTACATGCACGAAATTATTGATATGCCCGTTCCGTATCTCGTGGCAATTCCGACGACGGCTGGCACTGGCTCCGAAGTCACCAAGAACACAATCATTTCCGACACTGAAAACAACGTTAAAATGCTCCTGGGCGGTCCGTCGATTATTCCAGCATTGGCTGTCGTCGACCCGACCTTCACGATGACTGCGCCTCCTGGAGTCACGGCGGCGACTGGTATCGATGCCCTCTGCCATGCGATTGAGGCTTACACCTCCCGCAAGGCGCAGCCGCTTACAGATACCTTTGCAATTTCCGCCATCCAGAAGATTCATAAGAACCTGCCCATTTGCTACCGTGACGGCAAGAACGAACAAGCTCGCCTTGCAATGTCGATAGCGGCTTTGGAAGCAGGTATCGCGTTCAACAATGCGTCGGTTACGATTGTTCACGGCATGAGCCGCCCGATTGGCGCACTTTTCCACATTGCCCACGGCGTCTCCAATGCAGTCCTCCTGCCCGCGTGCCTTGAGTTTGCTATCGAAGAGAACACCGCCCGCTTTGCACATATCGGACGCATTATGGGCGTCGCTGACGAAAATACGCCCGACCACGACGCGGCAGTTGCTATGGTTAAGGAAGTCGAGCGTTTCTGCAAGGAAGTCGGCATTCCTCCGATTATCGACTTGCTCAAGAAGGGCAACCACACCCAAGAAGAGTTCATGTCTTACCTTGACAAAATGGCATCCGACGCTTTGGAGAGCGGTAGCCCGCAAAACACAATGCGCATTCCCACCAAAGAGCAAATCATTGAGATTTATAAGAAACTCTTTTAAGGGACTGCGTTTTTATGTTTAAAGGCATTAAGAAATTCGGCTTCGGCTTGATGAGGTTGCCAAAGCTCGCGGACGATTCGATTGACGTTGAACTTGTTAAGCAATTAGTCGACGAATTTTTAGCGGCGGGTTTCACGTACTTTGACACGGCATGGGCTTATCCTGGTTCGGAAGAGGCAATTAAGGAGGCTTTGGTTGAGCGTTATCCGCGGGAAAAATTTCAGCTGGCGACTAAGCTTGCGGCGTGGCGTGCCAAAACTCAAGACGAGGCGTTTAAACAATTCGATGACTCTTTGGAACGGACGGGCGCAAAGTTCTTTGACTTCTACCTTCTACACAACATGGGCGATTACCGCACAAAGTATTTTGATGAATTCAACGTTTGGTCGTTCGTGCAGGAGAAAAAATCAGCGGGCTTGATTAAACACGTGGGCTTTTCCTTCCACTCGACGCCCCAAGAACTCGAACAGATTTTGACGGCGCACCCCGAAGTTGAATTCGTCCAACTGCAAATCAACTGGGCAGATTGGGACGCACCCGCGATAAAGTCTCGTGCCTGCTATGAAGTGGCAAGGCGTCACGGCAAAAAAGTCGTGGTGATGGAACCGGTCAAAGGCGGAATGCTAGCCGCCCCGCCTCCGCAGATAGAAAAAATCTTGCGCGACGCCGAACCCGAATCCTCTTGCGCGTCATGGGCATTGAGATTCGCGGCGCACCTCGACGGCGTGGCAGTCGTCTTATCTGGCATGAACTCCTTAGAGCAAATGCGCGATAACGTCTCGACGCTAAAAGACTTCGTCAAGCTCACGCCTAAGCAAGAAAAAGTTATCGACGAGGCACGCAACGAACTAGCAAAAATTCCGCTGATACCATGCACGGCTTGCGACTACTGCGCGACGGTCTGCCCGCAAAAGCTCCCGATAAGCGGCTTCTTCGCAATGTTGAATCATCTGACGCTGTTTGAGAACAAAACTTTTGCAAGTCGTCGGGAAGGTTGGCTGGCTCGTGCTCGCGATAAAAATCCTGCGTCGAGTTGCATTAAGTGCGGGCGTTGCGAAAGAGTTTGCCCGCAACATATCCCGATTAGAAAAAATCTAGTTCGATTCGTCAACGAGTTCGAGAGGTGATA
Organism: Selenomonadaceae bacterium; assembly: GCA_017406175.1. GTDB lineage: Bacteria > Bacillota > Negativicutes > Selenomonadales > Selenomonadaceae > Quinella. The sequence goes on from JAFQZB010000110.1 coordinate 8,961, forward strand.
CCGTGCTAGTAAAAATGACAGAGCTATTTGCGGCGCATGATGATACGTCGTTTGCAGTCGGGGCGTTCAACGTCTCGAATATGGAAATGGCATGGGGCGCAATTCAAGCCGCCGAAGAACTCAAAACGCCGCTGATATTGCAAATCGCTGAAGGACGCCTGAGGTATTCGCCGCTCGACTTGCTAGGAGAAGTAATGCTCGCCGCCGCAAAGAAATGCAATCAACCGACGGCAGTGCACCTTGACCACGGCGGGACGCTTGAGACGATAAAGCTTGCGTTGAGTCTGGGCTTTACGTCCGTGATGTTCGACGGATCGAAATATCCGCTAGAAGAAAATATCAGACGAACCCGCGAAGTTGTCGAACTGGCTCATGCTAAAGGCGCGGCAGTCGAGGCGGAGATTGGTCGAGTCGGCGGCGCGGAGGGCGATTACAAATCTGTTGATGTTTTGGTTACGAGTGTCGAGGAGGCTGAACGCTTTGCAAAGGAAACGGGCGTTGACGCTTTGGCGGTGGCAATCGGCACGGCGCACGGCAATTACACCGTTCAACCTAAGCTACGTATCGACCGGCTGAAAGAAATCTTCGAGGCTATCGAAACTCCGCTTGTCCTGCACGGCGGCACCGGCTTGACGGACGACGACTTCAAGAACTGCATAGCCAACGGCATTAAGAAAATCAACATAGCGACCGCAAGCTACGACAACTCGGCAAGGAAAATTCGCGAAGTTTGTTCGGCTAATCCCAACGCAAAGTTCTTTGACTTCAGCGATTCCATAGTCCGTGGCACTCGTGAGAACGTCGCAAAGCACATAAAACTTTTTAACTTTGGAAGGAGATAACATAATGACAACGTTACAAGAGGCAGTAAAGGCTTTCCCGCAAATGGAAGTATGGAACGATTCCTGCTCGTGCAAAGAGCTGACCTACGCTTTGGAGAATTGCGAGGCGTCCGGCGCGACGACTAACCCCGCTATCGTCTTCAACGTCCTCAAAAAGGAATTACCCGACTGGGAAGACACCATTAAGAAAATCATCGCGGACAACCCGACCTACACCGAAGACGACGTTGCTTGGAAAACTATCGAGGCTCTCGGCTTGAAGGCTGCTAAGTTGCTTGAGCCCATGCACGAAAAGAATCACGGACAGCGCGGCAAGATTTCTTTCCAGGCGAACGCGAAATTCTACCAGAATCCTGAAAAGCTCGTCGAGCACGCCTGCCAACTCGCAAGCCTTGCCCCGAACATTCAAATCAAAGCCCCCGCAAGCAAAGCCGGTATCGAGGCATTCGAGGAAATGACCTATCGCGGAGTTTCAATCAATGCGACGGTCTCCTTCACGGTTCCGCAGGCTTTGGCAGTGGCTGAGGCTGTCGAACGCGGCTTAAAGCGTCGTGAGGCTGAAGGCAAAGATACTTCGTGGATGCACCCGGTCTGCACGATTATGGGCGGTCGCACCGATGATTATCTCAAAGCGTATCTCAAGGGCAAAGATTACATTGTGCACCCCGAAGCTTTGGAGTGGGCTGGCGTCGCTGTCTTCAAGAACGCGTACAAGATTTATAAGGAACGCGGCTATCGTACTAAGTTGTTGTTTGCGGCTTATCGTAACCTGCACCATTTTGAACAATTCATCGGCGGCGACGTTGTCTTGACGATTACCAGCGACTTCCAGAAGAAATACAACGGCACCAAGATTGAAATCAAAGAGCACATGAGCGAACCCGTTCCGCAGAAGTGGCTTGATGAGCTGATGACGATTGACGAATTCCGCCGCGCTTATGAACCCGACGGCATGAAGCCCGAAGAGTTCCAACACTATGGCGCGTTCCTGCGCACGATTAATCAGTTCCTCGGCAGCTATGCAGGTCTCGTCGAACTCGTCCGCAAGTATATGATTGTCTGATTAGGTTACGGGGAAAGGGGAGCTTGTTACCCTTTCCCTTGTTTCCGATAAAGGAGAGATTTTTTCATGGCTCTCATCGATTTTGACCAGAAAAGGGAACGCGACGTTGTGATAATCGGGCGCGCAACTCTCGACTTCAACCCCAACGAAATTCATCGCACACTAGACAAGGTTAAAACGTTCTCAATGTATCTGGGCGGCTCGCCGGGCAATATCGCCGTCGGTTTGAATCAGCTCGGCAAGAAGGTCGGCTTTATCGGTTGCGTATCAAATGACCAGTTCGGCGACTTCATCATAAATTTCTTTAAAGACCGCGGCATTGATACGACGCAAATGACTCGCGCTAAACACGGCGAACGCATGGGCTTGACCTTCACCGAGATTAAAAGCGAAACTGAAAGCTCAATCCTCATGTACCGCGATAAAGTTGCCGACCTGCAGATTGCCCCCGAAGACGTCAGCGAAAATTATATCGCCGGCTCCAAAGCGTTAATCGTTTCCGGCTTGGCATTGGCGGCGGCTCCCAGTCGCGAAGCTTG
>JAFQZB010000111.1 GCA_017406175.1 Selenomonadaceae bacterium
ACGCCACTTTCAGCCTAACCACTAACCAGTAAAGTTTTAAGTCTAACCGTTAGTGGTTAGGCATGTGGTTAGGCAATAACCGCTTGCTAACGCGGGTTTTAGCCTATATATATATATTCTAACCACTCTAACCAATAATAATAATAGTCACATAGCTTTTTTTTTTTTTTTTTTCTCACTCTGTGTGTCATTTTTTTTTTCACACTTTTACAGTTTAAAAATTTCAGTGGTTAGAGTGGTTAGAGTGGTTAGAACTAGGCAGGACGCCAACTTTAGTGGTTAGGCAATGGTTAGGCGACGGCTAAAAATGTTAGGCAAAGTGGTTAGGAGTGGTTAGAGTGGTTAGGCATGTTAGGAGTGGTTAGAGTAGTTAGAACTAGGCAGGACGCCAACTTTAGTGATTTGGCATGTTGAGTGGTTAGGCGTGTTAGGAGTGGTTAGGCGTGCTAGAGTGGTTAGGCGTGCTAGAGTGGTTAGGCGTGCTAGGAAACGCTCTTCTCGCTGTATCGATTTTGTTGGTAATGTTCACTTCCGCATTTCACGCAGTGAAATGCTAAGTCGGCTAAAATTTGTTGCTTATAGGTGTTCGCTGAGTTAGGTGCAGTTCAAAGAGAGACATATTTTCAGTTGGTCTTGACGGATTATTCTTTATCGTATATTATTTGATATAACATATGGTGTAGGTGACAAGGATGGAAAAATACGAGATAGAAATGTATGAGAAAGAAGATGGCAGTTGTCCTGTAGCAGAATTCCTTGACGAACTGGAGCCGAAAATGTGGGCGAAGGTCACAAGAAATATCGACGTTCTTTCAGAGCATAATCTTAATTTGCGAGAGCCGTTAGTTAAGTCAGTGGAAAACGGAATATTTGAGCTGAGAACACAGTCTGGGAATAATATTGCTCGTGTGTTTTACTTTTTCTTTGTGGGCAAGAAAATAATTCTAACTAACGGATTTATTAAGAAGACGCAAAAAACGCCGCGTAAATACATCGAGCTAGCTTTTGCATACAAGACTGATTACATCCAACGAGGTGAAAGAAATGAAATGGGAAGATTACAAGCAGAAGAAATTAGAGAATCCTGAATTCAAAAAGGCGTACGAGGAATTGGAAGTCGAATACGCAATTATGGATGAAATGTTGAGGTTGAGGGGAGAAACGGGAATGTCGCAAAGTCAGTTGAGTGTGAAAACTGGCATCACGCAACCCGACATTAGTAAACTGGAAAATGGTAAGGCTAATCCTTCGATTTCTACTTTAAAAAAAGTGGCTAGAGCATTTGGCAAGAAATTACGTGTTCAATTCGTGTAAGCGGCTTGCAAATTTTTTTCGGGTATTAAGCGCGTCATGACGTGGGATTTTGGCACTTATCCACAGGATAAGTGATAAGTGAACATTGCCTAACTTTTTTATTCGTCGTTGTAGAGTTCTCTTATAGGCTCCAAATCTTTTTTCAAAAGAACTTTACTTTAGGGCGTCGAATTGCTTTGCCAAAGCTTTATAATACGGAGGACAAGTTATAGAACAGCTCCATAAATGCGAAAAGCCCTGTAGCGTTCCTAACGCGCTACAGAGCCTGCTGGTGATGATTTAGACCGTCATCCTACCAGAGAGTCGAAAAACCGCAGTGAGTGCCCTTATACCCACTCAGAAGAGACTTAATCGCTTGAATCAACCTTTGTGAGTGTCGTTAGCACCCACGCCAGTCAAAGCAGATTATAAGTTAAGGAAATTTTTCCTGCAAGACTTCTGATAGAAAATCACAAGACGGCACTCACCAGTACGAGTGTCGTTTTTTCGTTTTTTTCGTTGTACGCCCGATAAGGGGCAGAAAGGATAATATCATGAGCACAAACACTATCGATAAGCAAAGTCGTATTAAAATGGCATTGAAGTTTCTCAATCTGCTTTTTAGCGCAGTGGTGGAACGCCTCTTCGGGTATCTGTGGACGAAACAGGACAAGGCAACTTATCCCTTTGCTGTTTCATCTCCCGACGAGCGCATAGCTATGGCGAAGAAAGCGATAGAACTCTCTGATGAGGGCAAGGACGTTTATTTCGGCGTTAATCTGATGAATGAGCCACCGGCTCGCAATGCCCGCGTAAAAGCCGAATTTGTGACTTTACAGACGGCTACGGTCGCTGATATTGATATTCTCGGCGGAGAACACACTGATTCCAATAAGTATCCTGCCAACGTTGAAATGGCAAAAGAATTTCTGCCCTTCCCTGTGTCGATGCTAGTCGACAGCGGCTATGGTCTACACCCGTATTGCCTTTACGCTAAGCCGATAACTATCACTGATGAAAATCGCTCAGAGGTCACCAAACGCAACAAGAAGTTTATCGACATAATCCGTTCGCGTGCAGGCAAATATGCAAAGGCAGTGGACAGCGTATACGATTTACCGCGCGTGTTGCGTATGCCTGGTACCTACAACTACAAAGGTGGCAGAGAAAATGCTCCGTTGTGTCGACTGATTGAAATTTCTGATGCCCGCTTCAATCCAACCGAGCTAGATGAAAAATTAAACGTCCTAACGACGCCAAAAGAAAAATCGAAACAGAAAAAGCAGCGTTCCGTTCCGCTTGTGTATCAATCAGTTGACGAACGCGACCGCGCTTTGAATATGCTCGCTGTCGTTCCGGTCGCCGACCTTAGTCGCGATGAATGGTTGCATGTCGGCATGGCACTCAAAAACAACGGTAACACTGTTTCAGACTGGGTACAATGGAGTCGTGCTGATGACCGCTTCAAAGAGGGCGAGTGCGAAAAACTCTGGCAAGGCTTCACTGGCACCGGTTTAACTATCGCCACTATTCACGACATCGCCAAACGTTACGGCTATCAAGAGCCAAGCACGCCTAGCCACTCTGACGAAACAAAAAGGGATAACGTGGTTAGGACACGCGACCGCATTGCTGACTGTCCCGTTAATTTAATTCTGCCTGAAAATTTCATCTGGACACGGAAAGGCATTACTCAGCTCGTTCCTTCAAAAAAGAAAGATCGTGATTTTGACTATTTTCCGGTTACCGCTACTCCTATCATCATCACTAGAGAATTTTGCGAGCCAATCAAACACCGCACTGAATATGAAATTGCCATGCTCTTACGTGGAAAATGGATTCGTACTGAAGTTGATGGCAGAACTTTGACCGAAGCGCGACTTCTAGCTGAGCTTGGTAATTATGGTGCGATCATAAACGAGGTCGGACGCTTGAAGAAATTCTTTGACGCCTTGCGCGCTTGCAATCCCGACCTTCCGCAAGTAGCGGTGTACAAACAAACAGGGTGGACATCTGACGACTTTAAAGATTTCGCCTATCCTTCAGTTACA
>JAFQZB010000112.1 GCA_017406175.1 Selenomonadaceae bacterium
AGAAACATGGATGTTTCTTTTGCCGGTCTACGCCCCTGCGAGGCGAATTTCTTTGCTACTTTCTTTCTTCGCTGAAAGAAAGTAGATTCATATATCAAGATAGTAATGCGTCGAAAGTTCAACAAGCTCATCGGCAACTAGCGAATAAAATCCCGCGTAGGATAAGTTCTCCGCCCGCGCCGAGAAGGTATAATGCCCGACAGCCCACGCTGCGACTTGTTCCGTTTCCGAAATCTTCGCGACGTAAATCGTCGTGCCAGTCGTAGTATCCACACGCCACTTGACGCCCGTCACGCCGCTTATATCTTGAGGCTCCTCGCCGTCTGTGCGCTTATAAGTCCTAACCGTCAAAGAAACCGTCGGCTCCCAGCGTCTACTGTAACGAATTTCTACGATTCCTTGTCCCGCATAAAGTGCGGTTATCTCGTAGCCCGATTTGCGCGGCATATACAGCGGGATAAAATGCACGGCGCGTGCGACTTCAGCAAAGTTCGCGTAAATCATCTTCTGATTAGCAAAGGGTACTGTTTCTGCTGGCGACGAAGGCGGCGTTAATGGCGACTTGGGCGCGGGCGGCGGTGAGGATTGACGTTCAACAACGGGTTGCGGTATTGGTTTAGTCTCGACGACGGGGCGCGGCTCTGGTTTGGTCTCGACGACAGGTCGCGGCTCCGGTTTGGTCTCGACGACGGGTTGCGGTTCCGGTTTGGTCTCGACGACTGGTTGCGGCTCTGGTTTTGTCTCGACGACTGGTTGCGGTGTCGGTTCAGTCGGCGCAATCTCAATCGGCGAATCGTCCCTGCGCTTATTAGTCTTTTTATTAGTGCTGTCCTTTAGCTTCTGTTCGTTAGCCTTTTCTTTTTCCTTGCGCGCCTGCTTGAGTTTCTTTTTGCGCTCGCGTTTATCTTTATCGGTCTCCTGCGTGCGTTCGGTCGTGATTGTTTCAGTCAAGGCGGGATTTATTTCGTCAAGTCGTTCGTCATCTTCGGAGCGTTCTTGTTCCGCCGCTATCAACGAAAGCTCTTTATCCTCTTCCGCCGCGAAACTCACGCACGGCATCTGAATCGCCGCTACAATCACCAGCCAAGCGACCTTCTTCCTAAAGTTCAAAGTTTCATCACCTCGTATCGATTATAAGCCATAAAAAAATTTATCGCAACTTGAATGTTTGAATGCGCCGTGGTATTATTCCAGCGGGAGGTCGATAGAAATGGTTAAGTACGAAGTAAAGATGACTAGCATTGGTAAGGACGCACCAGCTTATCTTACAAGCAACAGCGCGTTTATCCTGATGAACGAGAAGATTCGCCCGACGCTCACGGATATGGTCGTTGAACACACGGTCGGCGAGCTTGCGGCTGATATTGCGGTCGGCGATAAACTCAAGGTCGGCAAGAGCGAGTTTGATGTTGTCTTCGTCGGTAACGCGGTCAATCAGAACCTGCGCGAGGAAGGGCACTGCACTATAGTTGTAAACGGCGAAGCAACCATGCCCGGTCAAGTCGCTGTCAAAGGTGTGCGTCCGCCGCGTCTGCGCTTCGGCAACGTGATTCAATTCTACACCGAGGAATAATTTCTAACTTAGCAATCAAAAAAGCTCCCTCCAATCTGGAAGGAGCTTTTCTTTATGTTCAATCTGATACTAGCTTACAATCTGCCCAGTGCCCTTGAAAGTTGTTCTTTCAAGTTATCTCTGACGCCGTCGGGATAGTTGACTTTAACTTTGTTGCAGTTTTGGCGGAGCCAGCGATAAAGTCCTTCGCTCTCGCCGATACGAACCGTCACGCGGAATTGATTTTCTCCGCCCTCAACGCGTCCGTTCGGCGCAAGGCTTTTAATTCTATTGAGTCCGAACCTCTCGACGACATTTTCTATAAAACTCTCTGGAAAGCTGAGTTTTAAATCAATCGGCGGCGTATCCTCAGCGGAGCCGCTAAGGTGTCGTCTAAGGGAAAAATTCTTTTCCGTTTGAAATTCTTCATCGCGAATTTCAATGTTGCTCATCAACGCTATCTTAAAATCTTTCTGCAAACCGTCGACCCTTGCCACTAGATAAAGCTCATCGCCTTTGCGGATAATGAATTCCGGCAACGCTGTGACGTTCTGCCCGTCATCAATCGCGCTGTCTTGCCTCAGGTAAAAGTTTATCGTTTTACCTTCGACGATGGCTCGGCAAATGCTTTTAATCTTCGGCAAGCTCGGTTGCTGTCTTCTATTTGGTTTATCTTCAAGCCGTATCTGCCGTTCAAAGCTGTAGATAATCGAGCCGCCGTCCGTGTCAGTCGCGGATTTCAATCGACTTAGGATTCTGTTCTTCTCCTCGATAGTCAGGCTTGCCATTTGATAGACCGCCGCACCTAGGATAGCCGCTTCTGCCGTCGATAGGAGATGTTCTGCGTTGTAATAGCCTCTCTTGTTGTCTTCGTGATTCATTATCTGATAGAGACCGCTTGCCCTTATGGCTTTAACTTGCCGGTGTATCGTCAGCAAGCTCATTGGTTTATCGGCTGGCTCGTTCGGGAAAATTTTTTTCCACTCGCGCTCCACTTCCCCTTGAATTTGCCTTGCGGTCTTTGGGGCTTCTTGAGAGCTTTGCCTTAAGGATTCAACCATAAGGATATGTTTAATGAAATTGTCCGCCATAATGTCCTCCTATTCGTTTACCAAAGAGCTATTACTACCTTCAAATCTGACATGTACCACAGAAAACTTACAAATCCTGCCGCTGAAATGTGCTACACTACGTTTGGTTAAAATTCATAATTCCTTAACCTCCTTCCTGTTCTTTGAAAACTGAAAATCATCACGCATTATACACGAAAAGCCCGTGCTGTCAAATCAGCCCAGCGGCAAAGGGGGAATGCTTATAGGGTAGCGGCGGTAGTAACTCAAGCGGAGCGGCTCTAAGCTCAAAAATGCAAGGCAAGGTCTTTAATAGACTTTGGCAATAGGGAAATCCCTAAAACGCACAAGGTAGCGGGGGGCGTCACGTAGCGTCCCCGACAGCTACGACATAAGGAGGACGACACTAATGAGAGAGTTAATTAAACAATGGGCGGCGGCTGGCGACCCGAACGCAATAATTAAGCTGGCGGAACTTTGCATTAAGGAAGACAGGCTAAACGAGGCAAAGAAACTCCTGGCGCAGGCGGCAGAGAAGAATTATCGACCCGCGGCAATCAATCTGGCACGAATCCTTCACGACGAAGATAACTTGCCCGAAGCTGTTACCTTCTACAAAAAGGCAGTGGAGCTCGGCGACGTTAAGGCAATGAACGCGCTGATTGATTTGTTCCCTAACGACAATGAGCTTTTGGACTTCGTGCTTGAGAACCTTAATAAACGCTACGACAACATTTATACCATGGCTGGTGGGCGAGTGTTTGCCTTTGGTAGCATGAGATTGGAAGAGTATACGCCGCAATATGGCGAGGCAGTCGAACGGCGCAGGATTAGGAATAAGATTTTTAAGCTCAAAGCTAAGGAGGCTTGATAGACGATGATTAGGAACGAAAAAGCTTTACTCAAAAGAGCCGAAACGGGCGACATTAAAGCGATTAAAGCTTTGGCAAGACGCTACGACAAAGCGTCTGGACGCTGGACTGATGAACCGAAGGTCGGAGAGAGTGTCAGCATTAGTGAATTCTTCGCGAACATGGAGCGGGAAGAGAACGAGCCTTGCAAGGAAAAAGCTTTTGAATGGTTCATGAAGGGAGCTGAGCTCGGCGACCCCGAATGCATGTACGAGGTGGGCTATCGAATCTATGACGCGATAGGCTGTTGCAAGGACGAGGAATGGTCTTCACGCGGCAAGAAGTCTTTCGAGTGGTATCTCAAGTCCGCGCAGGCAGGCTACGTGCCCGCGATGAGGATTACGGCTTACATGTACGGCGGATTGTGCGTCGAGAAAAACGAGCCGGAAAGCTTCCGTTGGTATCTCAAGGCGGCCGAGCTTGGCGAAAAAACTTCTATAGCCGAAGTCGCTAAGTACTACGCAAAGGGGACGGGCACGGAGAAAAACTTGGCGGAGGCTGATAAGTGGCTCGCTAAGCTAAGTGACGAAGAGTATCGGCGCACGCTTCACGAACTTGCCCAAAGTAGCGGCGACGATAAAATCATGTGGCTCGATAGGCTGATTGAATTCGGCGACGCGCTTGCCCTGAAGTACAAAGCAGACGTCTACGCGGAAGAGCAAAAGTTCCCCGAAGCCTTGGAACTTTATATCAAAGCTGGCAATGGCGACCCCGAAGGCTACAATCAAGACATTTTGTCGGAAGCACTCGTTGAGGCGGGCAATATCTACTATACTGGCGAGACGGGCACTCAAAGCGACGATTTGGCGTTAAAGTATTACAAGATGGCGGCGCGCAAGAGATATATCAAAGCGATGATTCACTGCGGCAGATTGCTTTACGACCGCGGAGAACTCGACGAGGCGGAAAAGTACTTCGACTACGCCACCAATCACCGAGAAAACTTCCCGTTCGTCAATCGGATAAACGGCGTCGCCCGCGAGTACATGGGGCATATCTGCGCTCGGCGCGGCGACATGGAGCAGGCTTATCGTTGGTACGCTTTGGCGTCGGAGGACTACAACAATCAGGCAATGAAACTCAAGATGGCGGACGCTTACTTCTATGGCGACGGCGTGCCCCAAGACGTGACTAAGGCTCTTGCACTCTATGACGAGGCGGGCAAATATCCTAGCCATGAATATTTCTTCGAGGCTCGGACGAAGCTCGGTTGGATTTATGAGCTCGGCGAACTCGTCGATAAGGATTCGGCTAAGGCGGAGGAGCATTGGAAGGAACTGCGCGAACGTGATAAGGAGGAAGACTAAGTATGGCGAACAAATTTACCTTGACGATAGGCGACGACAGAGAATTGACCATAAACGGCACTGACGACGAGATTAAGAAGGCGTTGACGGTTCTTGGCGAATTCCTCTTGAGCGACAAAGAAATCCTCGCGGGGAATATTCGGGCGATTGTCGAGATTGCTCACTACTTTAATAGCGGCGGCAAAATGTTTTATGGCAAAGAAGGTAACAAGGTAAGCCCCGAAGACTTAGCGTTGGCGGAAAAGTTTTTTGCGGCGGCAGAGGAATTCGGCGACCCTGAAGCGTCGGATTATCTGTCTGGATTGCAAAGTAATCCGCTGATTGCCGAGGCGATGTGGTTGCGTGCGGCAGAGCGGAATGCGCCTTCGCCGGTGTATGACTTGCAGGAGTCTTACGAAGAGCAAGCGGCTTATTGGCGGAAGAAAATCGCGGGGGAAACTTCTGACGCGGACGACAAAGAGATAAAACAATCCAATCGTCTAAGTTTCTTCAGCGTGTACGAGAAAGCTTTTGCAGGAGACCTCGACGCCATGAAGACTTGCTTGGAGTTCTGCGAAAAAGAGTTAGCCTATTGGAATAAACGCGAGCCCTGATTAAATTTTCCAACCTGTGATATAATTGCCGAGTGTTATTGTAAGTGTGGACGCTCGGCAATTCTTTTTGGAGGTGTTGAACATGAGCGACGAAAAATTTTTCCTCGACGGCGCGGCGGACATTATCCCGAAGGTAAACGACTCGCCCTATAAACGAATCCTGGCTATCGGCGACGTGCATGGGAAGTTTGCTAAGCTTCGTTCTCTGCTGAAGAAAGTTTCTATCACTGATGATGATTTGGTCATTGCGCTGGGCGACTACATAGACCGCGGCGACGGCGTGGCGGACGTCCTCAAATGGGTAAATGACAACAAGGACAAGAGCAACTACATCTTCCTTCGCGGCAATCACGAACAGATGATGCTTGACGCTGTGAAAACTAACGGCTCGGACAGAATCACTTGGATAATCAACGGCGGCAAGGCTACGATATTTGCTCTGCGCGAGCTGAACTCCAAGAAGATTATCCCGTTTAATGACGTCGTGACCATGGTTAGTAACTTGCCGCATGCTTATTCTATAAAGGTCGGCGGGCGAAATTATTTCTTCTGTCATGCGGGCGTTGATTCGGCTAAACCGCTCGATAAGCAGGAGGAAATGTTTTTACTTTGGTCGCGCAGTGAATTCTTCAACACCTACGACGGCGAAGACGTAATCATCAGCGGACATTCGCCAGTTAGGTATTACTTCGACTATGACGCTAACAATCCGCGCCCACTTAAAATCCCCGGCAAAAATATCATCATGGTTGATACGGGGGCTTACACTCACAACGGGCGGCTTTCGGCGGTGGACTTGTTAAGCGGGCAGTACTGGCAGAGCAATCTGGACGTGCCAGGCGATATTATCTTCGTCTGCAGTGGCAATACGTGCCGTTCGCCCATGGCTAAATATATCATGCGGCACTTGCTAAAGAAGGAACGCCCCGCGCAGGAATTTTCGGTCGACTCGGCGGGCTGTAATAGCAACGGCGGATCGTATATGAGCATTGGCACCTTCGACGAACTGGTAAACAACAATATTCCATTTCAAGCGCACGTATCCAAGCCCTTCACAAAGCGCGAATACGAAAACTTTAAGCGCGTCATTGCTCTGGATAGTAATGTTTTTAAATGCGCCAAAGAAATTTCCAAAGGCGACCCCGATAACAAAATCCGCCTGCTTGAAGTCGAAGACCCTTGGATAACGGGCGACTATCACAAAGCCTACGAGGAAATCTTTAAAGGTTGCGCGGCTCTCTTGAATGAGCTTATGGAGGAGACATCATGCACAGAATAATTTTCGTCTGCTACGGCAATACTTGTCGCTCGGCTATGGCTGAATACATCATGCGGCACTTGCTAAAAACTGCCGGACTTGCTGATAAAGTTCGCGTTGACTCGGCGGGTTGCAAGTCTAGCGGCGAACCTATGAACGCGGGTATTCGCAGGGAATTGGCTAAGAATAATATCCCGTTCGATAATCACCGCTCCAAAGTCTTCACGGCGCAAAGTTATCAGCAAGCGGATTGTATTATCGCTATGGACGGCGGCATCATCGCGAAGATTAAACGCAAGGTCGGCGGCGACCCTGATAAAAAGATTCGGCTCCTCACCGACGCGGACGGAAAACCCCTTAGCGTTGCCAATCCATTTAACACGCACAACTATTCCAAAGCCTATGCGGAAATTTATCGCGGCTGTGTGGAGCTGTTAAAGACCTTCGGCGCGGAGGAAACTTTTATCAACGACGCGGCGGATATTATCCCGAAGGTCAACGACTCGCCCTACAAGCGGCTGATTGCTATCGGCGACGTTCACGCGGCTTTTGATAAGCTCCAATCCTTGTGGCAAAAACTTTCCGTGGAGGAAAGCGATTTAGTTTTGTTCCTCGGAGATTATCTCTACGGCATGGGCGACGGCGATAAAAATGTTGCGACGTTGCATTGGCTCCTTGAACACGCTAAGCAAAAGAATATCATCTTCCTGCGGGGCAACGTGGACGATACCTATCTGCATTGCCTCTTTGACGAGCAAGGGAAAATGTTTCGAGGATTCAACAGCCGAGTTGCAAAGGGCATAAAGACCGCCGCTATCAAGGAGCCGTATTTCCCGCAGGAAATTTACTCCTTCCTGAACAATCTGCCGCTGTCCTATCAAGTCGCGGTGGGCGGGCGGCAATACTTCTTCTGCCACGCGGGAATAAATATCGACAAGCCGCTTGAGGCACAGACGAAAAGTTATCTGATTGACCATCCGCGACTTAAGAGCTTTTACAGAAATTATTCGGGCGAGGCGGTTATCGTCGTCGGACACAAAAGCCCGAAGAAAATCTTTGGAAATCCTGCCCTAACAATGCCCGTGAAAGTCCCGCGAAGAAATATCGTAATGCTAGACACGGGAGCCAAAGAGGACGGTCCATTATCGGCAGTGGATTTGCTTAGCGGGCGTTATTGGCAAAATTAAAAAGAGCCCCGCCGAAGCGAGCCTCCAAAGCACCGACCGAATTTATTTGTTGACTTTCTTTTCCTTAATGCGAGCCGCCTTGCCCGTGAGCTTGCGAAGATAATACAGCTTAGCACGGCGAACAGCACCGCGGCGCACGACTTCAATCTTATCGACGCGGGGCGAGTGCACAGGGAACATACGCTCAACGCCAACGCCATAAGAAATTCTGCGGACGGTGAACATCTCACGCACGCCCGACCCTTGACGACCAATGACGACGCCTTCAAAAACTTGGATACGCTCGCGGTTGCCTTCAACGATTTTTGCATGGACGCGAACCGTATCTCCCGGCGCGAATTGCGGAATGTTGTCACGCAGTTGTTCTTTCTCCAAAAGTTCAATGATATTCAATTTTGAGTCCTCCTATCTTTGTCCGACGTTCTTGCCCGCACGCAGAGGAACGCCTTTTAAGCGCGCAAAGTCTAACACAAAAAATTTATCACTGTCAAGTTGACAAACGCGGCAATTTGTAGGAATATAGGCGCGTTGAAAATTTCATAAGGATTGGGTCGAGTGGCGCAAGCCTCAATAGGGAATCCGGTCAAAAGCCGGAACGGTCACGCCACCGTAGCGGGGAGCGACTCTGCAAAATGTCACTGGGAAACTGGGAAGGCGCAGACAAGCTTTGATCCGAAGTCGGGAGAACTGCTCGATTAACAATCACCGTTTGACCTGCGAGCGACAGGAAGGGGATTTGAGCTTTATTTTTATTTCCTGCGCCCGCAATCAAGGGCGTTTTTCTTTTGGCGAAAAGTTTCCCCTTAACAGGGAGGCATTGCTCATACATCTTGCTGAGGACTCAGCGGCTCCCGCTCATTTGGCAGGAGATTTTTTTTGCAATCACAACAAGACACTCGACTAGGGACGCAACCCGGCTCGCATGGA
>JAFQZB010000113.1 GCA_017406175.1 Selenomonadaceae bacterium
GTTTTTTTTTTTTTCTCTCTTGTAAAGTTCTATTTTTTCGTGGGAACAGTGGGAACAGCGGGAACATGGCGTCCTGACGCCACCGCAGTGGGAACATTTTTCGGGATTTTGGGAACATGTTCCCACGTCTTTTGGGAACAAAATATCGGAAAAGATAGGTGGGAACATGGGAACATCGCGTTCTAACGCCACTTACAAAATGTTCCCACTGTTTTTTAGTGGGAACACGCAAAAAAAATGTTCCCACTGTTTTTTGCGGGAACATGGGAACACTTGAGTGGGAACATTCCGGCGGGAACATGGGAACACTTGAGTGGGAACATTCCGGCGGGAACATGGGAACACTGTTTTTTTAGCGAATTTATCTTCATTGAAATTTGAAAAGATATTTGCTTCCTCTCCCGCTGTGTCGACTTTATCGGCAAAAAAATAAAAGCCTCAATTTCAGCTGAGGCTTTTGCACTGAGTCAGCATTTAAGATTTAGTCTGGCATTTGTGTTTTCACGTGGGCAAGAACCAGTTCAAATAGGGTCTCGGAAATTCTTATCTTGCTGTTCTTTAGTTGCTCTGCATAAGAAAGGATTTCGGTTTTTGAAAGTATCGCGCAATCAAAAGCTTGGAGCAAAATCCCGATTGTACCAATAATTTTGAGATCCATTTGTTTGGCAACTCGTCTTCCTTTGCGTTCATCAATGATGAGCAAATCGGCGTGATTTTCTTCAGCAAGAGCAATAGCTTCGCTTTCTCCAGCATCCAGTCCGACTACTTCACGCAAAATTTTAATTGACTGGCGGTCGGATACTTCAAGGCGTTTCAGAAATGGACACTCAAAGACCATTTGCGCTTCAATCAGATAATTCGAGTTAGAAACTAATTCCTCGTAAACGGCATGTGGCACAATCACAGTTTCGAAGAGCTTTTCCAGCAAGTCTAAGCGTTGCAATTTCATTAGGGTAATGATTGGGGTAGTGTCGGCTATTACTATCATAGTGACTGCCTCATAACGGATTTGATATTTTGCAAGTCTTCTTCCAGTTCTTCCTTAGTTTGGTTGAAATATGGAAAACCGAGACTGTCGTAAAGCTGTATTAAATCGATTTTTTTGAGGTTAAGAATTTCAGCGGCTCGCCCGTAAGAAATCGTTTCGTCTTGGATAAAGGGGAAAATTATCATCGCATTCCTTAGAAGTTGTTCCCGCTCATCTTTCGGATTAACAAAAGGCAAGAGAGCTTCTGGTATGTCAATTTGCACGTTTATCATGGCTCTATTCCTCCTTCTGGCGATTCATTATACCAAATTAAGTCTTTCTGAGTAAATCCGACACTTTACAAATTTTCTTCGCTGATTTATCACGGCGCGACGCGGGATTTTTACACTTATCCGCAGGATAAGTGATAAGTGAACTTCGACGTAATTTTTGGGAACTCGACTTTAAGTTTTTGAAACCAATAACACGATAGACAAAGCAGAACCGCCCCTCGTTGACAAGGAGCGGTTCCATTTTTATAATTGCTGTATGAAATTTTTGATTCGTACACATCGCGTACCGTACGAATCAAACGTATCAACCCCGTAAAGGGCTTCGTCATCGTTATTTTTGTTGAAGTATAGCCTTTTTCGGGATTGAGGTCAATCTTGAAGGAGGTTATTTTTATGCATGATGACTACATGAACACCGAAGAAACCGCCGCTTTTTTGAAAGTGTCCAAGAGCTTAGTTGAAAAATGGCGCAGAAAAGGTGTGTTTCTTCCCGACGTTATCGGTCACGACAAAAGAGGGCGCGGCAAAGCTTACTACTACAGCAAAGAGAGAATACTTCAACTGGCGTCTGTCTATTTGAACAATGACGCACACAGTACGCACACCCAAACCGAATACGAAGACAATTTGACGCACACCGTACGCGTACTCGCCGTTGATAAGCAGAGCCGAATCGACATGGCAGAAAAATTTTTCAATTTGATGTTCGGCAACGTCCACGAGCGTAAGTTCGGATATCTGTGGACGAAACAAGACAAAGTAACCTATCCTTTCGCTGTTTCATCTCCCGACGAACGCATAGCTATGGCTAGGAAGGCTATAGAACTCTCTGATGAGGGCAAGGACGTTTATTTCGGCGTTAATCTCATGGACGAAGCTCCGGCTCGTAATGCCCGCGTAAAAGCTGAGAATGTGACGATGCAAACGGCAACCGTCACCGACATTGATATTCTCGGTGGAGAGCATACTGACCCTGAAAAATATCCAGCTGACTTCGACACGGCGAAAAATTTTCTCCCCTTTCCTGTGTCGCTAATAGTAGATAGCGGCTACGGCGGTCACGGATATTGCATTTATGACGAGCCTATAGCGATAACTGACGCTAACCGCAAAGTAGTGACTGAGCGCAATAAAAAATTTATCAGCGCGATTCGTTCCCGCGCTGGCAAGTTCAATAAGGCTGTAGACGGTGTAGGAGACTTGCCACGCGTCTTGAGAGTACCTGGCACATACAACTACAAACTCGGCGCGGATAATGCTCCGCTGTGTCGTTTGGTTGATGTGTCAAACGTTCGCTTTACTCCAGACGAGTTGGACGAAAAATTAAATGCGCTGACAACGTCCAAAGAAAAATCGAAACAGAAAAAGCAGCGTTCCGTTCCTCCTGTGTGTCAATCTGTTGACGAGCGCGACCGTGCTTTGAATATGCTCGCTGTCGTTCCGGTCGCCGACCTTAGTCGCGATGAATGGTTGCATGTCGGAATGGCACTCAAAAACAATGGGAACAGCGTTTTAGATTGGGAACAATGGAGCCGCGCTGATGAACGTTTCAAAGACGGTGAGTGCAAAAAACTCTGGCAAGGCTTCACTGGCACCGGCTTAACTATTGCAACTATCCATGACATCGCAAAACGTTACGGCTATCAAGAGCCGAGTCATGTTCCCAGCGTTCCCACACGTACAAATAGTGATGAGAAAGTCTGTACTCGTGACAGAATCCGCAATTGCCCCGTTAATATTGTCCTGCCAAAAAACTTTATTTGGGAGAACACTGGCATCACTTTTGTTGTACCACCCAAAAAGGAAAATGACGCCCCGAAATATATCTGCGTGACGAGAACAGCGATTGTTCCCACTAAGATTTTTCGCGAACCCAAACACAACACTTTTACATACGAGATAGCGACGTTGATTCGCGGCGTGTGGCGTACTACAGAAATTACCGGTAGAACTTTAGCCGACCCACGCGCCATTATCACTCTTGCTGATAGCGGAGCTTTGATTCTTGAGCCCAAAATACTTTGCCGGTTTCTTAACGACATCATCAGCTTGAATCCCGACTTGAACGAAATTAAAGCCTATGACCAACCAGGCTGGCATGACGGCAAATTCATTTATCCGACTGGCGGCAAAGACTATGTCGTTCGTCGTCCTGGCTTCAACTACGAGGAAGAATTTGCCACTCGCGGCAATCCGGAAACTTTTAAAACTTACCTCCTTGAGGCTCTCGACAAAGGCGGTGTCGTTGCCCGTGTGTTTCTGGGAACAGGTCTTCTTTCCACTCTCATTCAACCCTTAAATATCCTCAACACTCAAATTCAGCTGAACTCCAAAAGCGGTGGCGGAAAGACTGCTCTGGCTAAAATGACTGCTGCTATTTTCGGCAATCCCCGCGAACTCATCCGTACTTTCGGAGCTACTGAAAAAAATCGCCAAGCCATAGCCGCTGCTTATAACGACTTGCCCACTTTCTTTGACGAAATGGAAACTATGAACGGCAAACATGCTGAAGAGCAACTGTCTCAGATGATTTACTCCTACGCCGAAGGCAAAGGCAATCAAGCCCAAAAACGCGATGGCACAGCCAGACAAGCTTTTAGATTCTATGGTGCGCGCCTCATGACCGCTGAGCGTCCTATCCTCAAAGATAACGACTTGCGCGGAGCTTACAAACGCCTCGTGCAAATTCGTTGCCCTAAACTTTTTGACGACCAATTCGCCGCTGACCTTCATTTCATCGCGGAAAATAATTTCGGGCATTTTGGTAAACCCTGGACTGAATACGGTACCGAACATCAAAAAGAAATCGTCCAGACCTTTGCAGGCTTCGGCAAAATTTTCGCCACTCACTCGCAAAACATCGAGCCAACACAACTCAAAGGCATAACAGGAGCTGTCGTTGCTTTGCAATACTTCCTAATCTGTATCGGGGCACAATCTGCCTTTGACAGCAAAGCCGCCGCTACCGACATCAAAGAAATTATCGCCCTGTTGCCAACCAACGCCCAGCTCGACGATACAGCAAGGGCGGTCGAGGCTTTGGGGAGTTACGTTGCCAGCCACGAAAAATCTTTCACCCGTGACGAAAAGGACACCGATACCAACAAGCCCGTTGAAATTGGCGCATGGGGCACCGTCTGTTCCGGAAAGATTTTCGATACAGGGGCAGTGGCTGTGTTCCCAACCGAACTGAAAAGAATACTTGAAGACGAATTGCACTTTGCAAGTGCGGAAAAACTTATAGCCGAATGGAAAGAACAAGGCAACATTCTCATCACCGATAAAGGACGCACGACGCACAAAATACGAATCGGTAAGAAAACCTACAACGTAATCCATTTCAGAGCAGGGATTCTTGCCACCGATACGGATTCAGCAGAAATTAACTATTACGAGGAACTTGGAGTTTTTAACTCCTAATATGTCGGTGTTCCCACTCGTCGTTTAAATGAAATTGATACAGCGGAGGAGAGGCGGGAGGGGAACTCTACTGTGGGAACATGGGAACATCGCATAATTACGCCAGTGTGTTCCCAGTGTGTTCCCAGTGTGTTCCCAGTGAGTGGGAACACGAAACAGGAGAGAAAATGGCGTAATAAAGGGCTTTATAGAGAGAAAACAAAGTGTGTTCCCAATGTTCTCACTTTTTTTTTATATATAGCCCTTAGAGCGTTTTTTTTTTCTCTCTCTCTCTCGCTGTATCGTTTTTTTTTTTTTCTCTCTTGTAAAGTTCTATTTTTTCGTGGGAACAGTGGGAACAGCGGGAACATGGCGTCCTGACGCCACCGCAGTGGGAACATTTTTCGGGATTTTGGGAACATGTTCCCACGTCTTTTGGGAACAA
>JAFQZB010000114.1 GCA_017406175.1 Selenomonadaceae bacterium
CGCGGAGAACTTTGACGTATTCGACTTCAGCTTGACGGCGGAGGATATGGAACTTATGCGCGGCTTGGATAAGGGTCGTCGCTTTGAAAACTGGTGATTATCATGGAGAAAAAGATTTGCGAGATATGCCCGCACCATTGCCGTTTATCGGTCGGCGAGGTAGGCAGGTGTCGTGCACGAATCAACGACGGAGAGAAGATTACCGCTCTGAATTACGGCGCGATAACTTCGCTTGCCCTTGACCCGATAGAGAAGAAGCCGCTTTATAGATTTTTCCCCGGCAGTCGGATTCTGTCAGTCGGTAGCTATGGTTGCAATTTGAACTGTCCTTTCTGCCAGAACTTTGAAATCTCGATGGCGGATTCGACTTTCCCAACGCGTAAAATCACTCCCGAACAACTCGCGGGGCTTGCGGCTGAACTCGTGCCAAAAAAAAATATCGGCGTCGCGTTCACATACAACGAGCCGTTTATCAGTTATGAATTCGTCCGCGACACGTCGGCTTTGCTCAAGGCTTCGGGCTTAAAGAGCGTCCTCGTTACCAATGGGACGGTTGCCCCCGCCGCGTTGAAGAAAATTCTGCCGCTGATTGACGCAATGAACATTGACCTTAAAGGCTTCAGCCAAGAAATTTACTCCAAACTCGGCGGCGACTTCGAGACGGTCAGGCGGACGATTGAACTTGCCGCAAAGACCTGTCATGTTGAGGTTACGTCGTTGATTGTGCCGATGATGAATGATTCGCCTGAAGACATGGACTCCGAGGCGGCGTGGCTTGCGAGTATCTCCAAAGACCTGCCGTTGCATATCAGCCGATTCTTTCCGCGTTATAAAGTCCTTGACCGACCGCCCACGCCCGTTAAAACGATTTATGAGCTGGTCGACGTGGCAAGACGTCATTTAAATTTCGTCTATGCAGGGAACTGTTGAGCTATGCTCTACTTTCTTTCAGCGAAGAAAGAAAGTAGCAAAGAAATTCGCCTCGCAGGGGCGTAGACCGGCAAAAGAAACATCCATGTTTCTATTGCCGGCGGCCGCCGTCCATGGCGGCCGGGTTGCGTCCCTAGTCAAGCGTTATGTTGATTGTCTGCTTAGATAGTCGCGGAGTTTGTCGCCCAAAAGATTGAACGTTGCGACTGTGATAAAAATCGCTGTGCCTGGCGCGAGGATTACCCAAGGCGCAGTCTGCAACATTGACCTGCCGTTATTCATCATCGCGCCCCATTCGGCGGTCGGCGGCATTGCTCCTAAGCCTAAGAACGACAGCCCCGCAAGCTCCATGATGATTGTCCCGATGTCGAGTGCGGCAGTTACGAGGATTGTCCCTGCGATATTCGGCAAGACGTGTACAAACAAAATCTTCGCCGAGCCAGAGCCTGCCATTTTCGCCGCGTCGAAGAAGGGCATTGACTTAATCGACAAGACTAGCCCGCGGGCAATGCGTGCGTACTTTGTCCAACCGATTACAGCTAAAGCCGCCGCCGCGTTGAGGAGTCCTCCGCCGAGGGCACCCGCCGCCGCGATTGCGAAGACCATTTGCGGGAAGGCAAGGAAGACATCAGATAGCCGCATTAAGAACACGTCGAGCCGACCGCCACGATAACCGCACAATGCACCGATTAAACTGCCGACAGTCGCAATCGTAGCCAAAAGAAGCAGTGCCGCGCAAATTGTCGTTTGCGAGCCGACGATAACCCGCGATAACACGTCGCGCCCGTAGCGGTCAGTGCCCAGCCAGTTAATCGAGTTCGGCGGCGTCAAGGCTCCTTCCAAATTTTGCGCATAAGGGTCATAGGGCGTCAAGTGCTCCGCGAAGACCGCAATAAAAATCAAAGCTCCTGCCGCAGTGAGGTAAGGGGCTAATTTTTTCATGACGTTTCACCATAACGGACACGCGGGTCGAGCCAATGATAGAGCAAATCCGCCGCGAGATTCACCAGCACATAAATTATCGCCATCCACACGACGTAAGCTTGAATCAGCGGATAGTCGCGGGTTAGTATCGCGTCGACTGCCATTTTTCCGACGCCGTCCCACATGAAGATAGTTTCGACAATCGCCGTGCCTCCGAGTAGCGAACCCATACTCAAAGCAAGCAACGTAATAATCATGATGAGCGTTGAGCGGAGCACGCTTTTGATTAGGATTGTGACTTCATCGACGCCGCGACTCCTTGCGCCCATAACGTAGGGTTTGTCGAGTTCTTCGAGGACGACGGCGCGGATTTGTCTTGTGTACTTCGCGCCCATTGCAATCGTTAAGGTAAGCGCGGGCATGATGACGCTTTGCCCGAGTATCGGCAGGAGGTGCAACTTCAGCGCGAGGAAGTAAATCAGTAGCAGTCCGCAGAAAAAGTTCGGCATGGAGTTTCCAATAAAGCTAAGCGTGCGTATCAGGTAATCGAGCGGGCGATTTTGATTGACGGCGGCGAGGATTCCAAGCGGCGTCGCAATGAAGATTGTCAGCAGGATTGAGACGAGCATAAGTTCAATCGTCGCGGGGAGCTTGTCAGCGAACGTTTCAAAGACCTCCTTGCCGCTGATAAATGAACGCCCCATGTCGCCCGTCAGCACTCCGCCGAGCCACCGACCGTATTGCACGAGGAACGGTTGGTCTAATCCGAGTTCAGCGCGTTTGGCAGCTTTGATTTCCTCTGCCACCGTCCCCGACTGCTCATATATTATGTCTACGGCGTCGTCTGCTGTGAATTGCATCATGCCGAAAGTCAGGAACGTTATCCCGAAGAGTATCGGCACGAGCTGCACGAGCCGTGATAAAAAATATTTCTTCATGCGCCGAATTCTAAATCAGCCGCGTAAAAAAAATAAGCCCCGCACAGGGATTGGGGGCTTAAAAAATTTTTAGCGGTCTATCATTTCTTCTCGTCGATGTCGAGTGTAAAGTCAGGTTCGTCCTTAGGCGCAGGTTCGGTGGCGGGCAGGGCTTGTGCTTCGCGATACTCCTCAAGGTTCTTGTCCTTCTGGAGGACTTCATCGCCTCTGGTCTGCGGCTTTTCAATCGGGAACGTGATAGTTTTCAAAGCCTGAATTGTCTTCCACGCGCCAGCCTCCAAAAGCGTGTAGTCGCGCAGGTCGCTTTCATTGGCGCACTTATGCCATTTGCCCTCAGCGTCTTGGAAATACATCTCGAATTCAAGCTGGAAATGTTTTTCGTCAGCGTACTTGATATGAAATTTGCCCGCGCTATAGGTAAGCCCGCGTTCCTCGTACTTTTTAATCATGTCGTCGAGCCGCGGCGAGACAACCTCCGAGATTTTCTCAAGAGTCATGTTCGGGCGGAACAGTTCAACGAAGAAATCCTTAGCCGCCTCGATTAAATCGGAGACCATCTCAATTTTATTTTCCAATGCCATATGAATTCACCTCGCTCAAATTTTGACCTGAAGATTTTTTTCGTAACGAGCGGTAACGTCTTCTTCTACTGCAGATAAACCCTTCGTTGCCCAAGTCGGAGCTTGCAACTCGTCAAAGTCGCGGGCGATTCTTTGCTCAGTCCATTTGCCGTCCTCTTTGTAGTACATAATGTAAGCAAAGTGCAAAGTCTCGTCGACAACGCGGGAATAAATCTTCGCCGCATAATCATAGACGCCCGCCTTTTTCATGGCTTGCGGCAAGTCGTTTAGAAATTCCTTAAGGCAAGTTTCAAATTCCTGCCACGTCCTTGCACTGTCGAGAAAGGCAACCAACTCTTTGAACGAAGGCGTTTCCTTGTCCGGCGCGAAGGATTTCTTTGTCTGAACTGGCGGAACTTCTTCTTGAGGTTCTTTGGTGTCTTGCGGCTCTTCAATCGGGAAGGTAATAGACTTCAACGATTTGATTGTTCGCCACGTGTTTTCTTCCAGAAGAGTCGCGGCGCGTTTATCGCTCGTGTCGGCGCACTTGTGCCATTTGCCCTCCCTGTCTTGGAAGTACATCTCGAATTCAAGTTGGAAATGATTTTTGTCAGCGTACTTGATGCTGAACTTGCCCGCGCCATATTTCAAGTCGTGTTCTTCATACTTTCTGATAAGCTCGTCAAGCCGTGGCGAAATAATATCGGAAATTTTTTCAATCGTCATGTTCGGGCGAGACAGGTCGACAAAAAAATTTTTAATAGACTCAGCCAAATTTATGACGACGTCTGTTTTTTTTATCGGCATGTCAAATTACCTCGCTCAAACGCTAAGCTCAAGTTTCTCTTCGTAGCGGTCGGTAACATCGCTTTCTTTGGCAGACAAGCCTTCCTTAGCCCAAGCAGGCACTTCGGATTCGTCAATCTCGCGGATAGTGGTCTTTTCTACCCATTTGCCGTTCTCCTTGTAATAAAGGCGGTGAACGAGGCGCATGACGTTGCCTTCAATGCTGGAGAAAAGTTTCGCCGCATAATCGTAAATGCCCGCCTCTTTAAGTGCGTCCTTGACTTTCGGCAGGAATTCATTCAACCAGCCTTCAATCTCTTGCCAATTTGAATAGACTAGATAGGCAACACCCAATCCAATTAAAACCGGAATCATTTTATCAACCTCCTAGTTTGAAACTGCGCCTATTTTAAGCTAAAACCTTTTTGCAAGCAAGTTTAATTTTGTAGCGGGTCTGCGCCGTATCGATTGTGACCGACCGTGCCCGGCATGAGCCATATATAAAGCGCAAAGATTACGTTGATGAGCGGGATTAAGCCGAGGAGCATAAACCAGCCGCTTTTGTTCAAGTCGTGCAGGCGACGAATACCGAGCATGACACCGCCGACGCCCGCGATAAACGACCAAATGCCCGTTGGCACCACAATCAACGCGCTGTCAGGGTCGCCCGATAAAAAGCCGCCCGTTAAGCCTAGGATAAAGCCAATCACCGTAGAAATTATCGTCCACATTACTTGATACTTCAGATAGCGCAGGCGGTTAAGGCGTCCTTCCGTTGTGTAGATTTCGTTTAACAGCTCCATAATCATTCCTCCCGCTTAATCCGTCAAAGGGTCTTTGCCAAATTGATTCCAACCGACTTGACCGGGCGCGAAGAACAGATAAATCGAGAAGATAAAGCCGATAGCCGGGATAATTGCAATCAACGCAAACCAGCCGCTCTTGCCTAGGTCGTGCAGACGACGAATCATCAGCATGACATTGCCCACGCCCGCCGCCAAGCCCCAACCCGCTGTTATCGCGTTGACCAAAAAGCCCGTCGGGTTGCCCGTCAAAAACGTCGCCATAGAAGACATAACAAACGTAGACAGCCCCGCGACTATCGCCAAGAGCAACATGTACTTCAGGTAGCGTAGCCGATTCAATCTGCCTTCCGTCGTGTAGATTTCGCTTAGTATCGTCATTAACGTTCCCTCCTAAAGCGTCTTAGATTTCTCTGTAGCCGCGAGCACAGCTTCAATCAGCGAACTCCTAAAGCCGCCGCGTTCCAAAACCCTAACGCCTTCAATCGTCGTGCCCGCTGGACTGGTTACTTTGTCGCGCAAGGCGTCGGGGTGTTCGCCGGATTGCAAAACCATCTTCGCCGCGCCCAAAAGAGTTTGTGCCGCAAGCTCAATCGCCTGTGCACGTGGCAAGCCCGCCGCTACTCCGCCATCGCTAAGGGCGTCAATCGTCAAGAACGCATAAGCCGGACCCGAACCGCTCAAGCCCGTGACAGCGTCCATTAATCGTTCCTCGACCTCGACCGCCCGCCCCAACGTCGACCAGAATTTTTTTATCGTCGCACCGTCCGCCGCGGCTCGTTCGTTAAGGGTGTAAGCCGTCATGCTCTCTGCTACCGAAACGGCTACGTTCGGCATGATACGCACGATTTTATTGCCGGGGAAAAATTCTTCGACGCACGCAAGCTTCAGACCCGCAACCGTGTACGTGATAATCGTCGAGGCGGGAATTTTACCTTGCAAGGCGGCAAAAGTTTTCTCGGCGTCCTTGGGCTTGACTGCAACAATCAGCATGTCAATCGCGTCAAGGAAGTCCGCTTGCGTCGAGACGTTGACGCCATAGCTTTTAAGCTCCTCGCAACGCTCTGGACGAATCTCCGCAATAAAAATATCGTTCGGAGCAAAGACCTTGCCGCATATGCCGCGAACGATTGATTCAGCAAGCGCACCGCCGCCGATAAAGCCAATTTTATTCATCGTTTAACCTCCACATCAACGAATTCTATCCTGTCGAGTAAGCTCGTAACTTGCCCGCGTATCGCCGCCAGATAAACTTTGTAAAGCCTCTTCTGCTCGGCAAGCTCTTCTTCCGTCAAGCCGATTGTGCGTTTCTTGCGTGCCAACTCGTTTATCCTTGCTAACAGTTCGGGTGTTATCGTGTTGTCCATTGGAAGCATCCTCCCTTCGGGCGTATTCTATCACACGTGCCCCACAAAGAAAAGCCGCGCCGCCCGCACGCTTGACGGGTTCTTTGACGGCAAATATAATCTGATAAAGTTCACTAAACAAGGATGATGAATCATGGACGAGAGAACCGCTCCGACGAGTGTCGCGCCGCAGAAGAAAGCAGTAGCCCTCAAGTACGAGGCAGAACGAGACCTTGCCCCGAAGGTCATTGCAAAGGGGCGCGGGCATGTCGCCGAACATATCTTAGAGACCGCGCAAAAAAACGCCGTGCCCGTCTATCAGGACAAAACGCTTGTCAATATGCTCATGGCTCTGGAGATTGATAGAGAGATTCCGCCCGAACTTTACAAGGCGATTGCTGAGGTTATGGCTTACGTCTACAAAATGGACAAGTCGCACGGACAGATTGCCGCCGCTCGTCGGCTCGCCGCCCAACGCCGCCGCTCCAGTCTCTTCTAAAAAATTATTTAAGTCGCCGCCGTCAACTGCCGATATAGTTAGCGAAGTTAAGCAAAGGCTTAACAGGCACATTGAAAATATCAGGTCAGACGGTTAGGAAATCTCGAAGACAAGGAACAGTCAAATACATCTGACCTTCAAAGCAAAAGGAGAAGTGATTAAAATGATGCGTTCCCTGTTCTCCGGAGTTTCCGGCTTGAAAGTTCATCAAACGAGAATGGACGTTATCGGCAACAACATCGCAAACGTCAACACAATCGGCTTTAAGTCTAGTCGCACGACGTTTTCAGATATGCTCTCGCAAGTCCAACGCAGTGCATCTGCTCCCACGGACGGACGCGGCGGCACTAACCCAAGGCAAATCGGTCTCGGCGTCGACGTTGAGAGTATCGACCTGGTCTTTACTGATTCTTCGCCGCAACAGACTGGTAAGAACACAGACCTTGCGTTAAGTGGCAACGGACTGTTCGTCCTGCGCGACGGCAACCAATCTTATTACACTCGTAACGGCGCGTTCATGTTCGACGAGAGCGGCTATTACGTCATGCCGGGTAATGGTCTTCGTGTGCAAGGTTGGAATGCCTCTGATGACGGTGTTATAAATACAAACGGCACGGCAACTGATATTATCGTTCCCGTCGGCAAGACAATGGAAGCAACTGCTACGTCCACGATTGATTACACTGGCAACCTTAACAAAGAGTCGCTTCTAATTAGCAGTATAAGCTACGTCACTGCCACGGGCATTACTGCTACTGACGTAATGACGGCGGGCGGCGAACACAACGTCGGCACGCTGGACGCAGACGGCAATGTAGAAAGTATCAACGTCGACGGCACAAACGTCATTGCGGCTACCCTGACCATGAAGGACGGCTCGACAATGCATGTCACAAGCGGCTATTACGAAGTCGGACACACCGTCCCGATTACGACGCTCGCCACGGTTTATGATTCGCTCGGCGGCAGACATGAAGTCACAGTGCTTATCGATAAAGACTTAGATTCGGAAGACGTGGTCAACGGCGTGGCAGCCAATGAAGCGGCACTCGAAACGCAGACTGCTGTTTATACGGATGCTACCACTGGCGCCAAATATACGGCAACAAGAGAAACCACGGGAGCCAATAGCACATACACCTACACGGATTCTGCTGGCACCGTACACAATGGCATTGCGGCTGACGATGCGAACTTGACGATAACTTATAACAACCGCTGGAGAGTGTATTTGGCTCCTGAGGCTGGGCAAGTGGGTCCCGCGTCCGATAACTACACGAACACCCTTACCAAGAGTGAAGACACTGGCAATCCTGAAAGCGACGGCACCTCGATGTATGCCACGATGAACGACGGCTCATCGGTTTCTTATATTTACTTCAACGACAGGGGACAATTTGTTACCAACGGCAGAGACCAAGATGCGCAAATTACTTTTACTTATGGCGACGGTAACGGTGCCTCGGAAAATATCGCTGTCGTTGACTTCACGGGGCTGACCCAATACGCCAACTCAACGACTTCCTTCCCGATAACCAACGGCAATGCGGCGGGTATCCTCCAAAGCCTCGCGATTGACGGTAGCGGCGTTATCACTGGCACTTACACCAACGGCTTGCTCCGCTCCGAAGCTCAAATCGCCGTCGCGCAATTCAATAACGCCGCTGGTTTGACTAAAGCTGGCACGACGATTTATGCAGAGTCGAACAACTCCGGCGCGGCGAATATTAAGACAATCTCCGACTTCGGCTTGAATGTCATCTCCTCTGCCCTTGAGATGTCTAACGTCGATTTGGCAACAGAATTCTCCGATATGATTATCACGCAACGCGGTTTCCAGGCTAACTCGAAGGTTACAACCGTTTCCGACGAAATGCTTGAGACTCTCGTAAACATGAAGAGATAAACTTAGCGGCATAAAATAAAAACGGCTCGCTCCTTCAGGAACGGGTCGCTTTTTTTCTGTGTTCTACTTTCTTTTGCTCACCCAAAAGAAAGTAGCAAAGAAAAGGGAGCCTCGCAGGGGCGTGCCGCTATGAATCATCCATGATTCAAACGCGGCTGAGCCGCCGTCCTTGGCGGCTCCTAATTTATGTGGCGTTGTAGATTCTGTAAATCTCGTCGGTGTAAGAGCCGTCGTCATTGTGCACGATTAGCGGTGGCAGAATTTTTAAGTTGCCCAGATTCGCTCCGACGATTGCCT
Organism: Selenomonadaceae bacterium; assembly: GCA_017406175.1. Taxonomy (GTDB): domain Bacteria; phylum Bacillota; class Negativicutes; order Selenomonadales; family Selenomonadaceae; genus Quinella. The sequence continues at coordinate 8,990 of JAFQZB010000114.1, forward strand.
CAAGCAGTATCAAGTTCGCCTCGCGCCCCGCCTTGGGTTGAATCATTCTAAGGCGTTTCATTTCCATTTGATGTCGGTGCAGAGCGTCGATTATCTCGCACAGCCTTGAAGCCAAGTGAATCATATAAAACGCGCCGTGGAACTTAAGCACGTAACGCGCCGCCGTCACCACGTCTTCAAGCGTCGCCGTGAACTCGTGCCGCGCCCGTGCCACGCCGGAGAGCTTGTTAGCCTCGCCTTTGGTTATCGGCGTGTAGGGCGGGTTCGCTATCGCCGCGTCGAAGCTCTCCGCCTTAAATAGTTCTCGGTGTTTGCGATAATCGCCCTCCACCACGGAAACTTTTTCCGCTAAGCCGTTGAGTTCCACGTTGCGCCGCGCAAGCTCTGCCATTCGCGAATTCAATTCTACCGCGCAGATTGTCTGAACTGTGTCAGCGATTAACAGCGGAATCACTCCCGTGCCCGTGCCCAAGTCTATGACGCGGGCATTTTTTTTTAGTCGTGGGAAGTGAGCAATAAGCACCGAATCCATCGAGAAGCAGAATTCGTTTTCGTTCTGAATGATTACGCGTCCCGACCGCATTAAGTCATCGAGCCGTTCTCCCTCTTGCAAAGTGATGTTCATTTCTTGTAGTCTCGTCGCGGTTGACGGCGCGTCTTGTCGCCTCGTTGCCTCTTTTGGCGTTCGGGGCGATTGTTGCGTTCAGAAGTCTCATTGCGTTTGTAATGACGATTATAAGCCTCCGCCTTGCGTGGTCGTTCGGAACGTGGCTTTCGCTCTGGTTTAGGCGGCGGCACTTCCACGGGCTTAACTTCCTCGACTTGCGCGGCGTCGTCGACGGCTTCAAAGTCCTCTGCGTTGACTGGTAGAATATCTTCCCAGCCCGCGACAACAGTTTTATTAGTGTCAAGGAGAATGGTTGCGTTCCTGCGCGAAAAGCTCACCGCTACAACTTTGCCCTCGCCGTCCGCCACGACAACTCGACTACCGACTTTGGGCTTGAGCGTGATATTTTGCTTCGGACATTCCCCGCAATATAAATCGTTCTCGTACTTGAGGCAACACATCAGCCGCCCGCACACGCCGCTTATCTTCGTCGGGTTGAGCGATAAATTTTGCTCTTTAGCCATGCGAATTGACACGGGGATAAAGTCGCCCAAAAACGTCGCACAGCACAACGGACGACCACAGCCGCCTAAACCGCCCAAAAGTTTTGCCTCGTCGCGAACGCCCACTTGCCTAAGCTCAATGCGCGTGCGGAATATCGACGCCAAATCCCTCACTAAGTCGCGGAAATCAACTCGCCCGTCCGCCGTGAAGAAAAATATTATCTTGTTTATGTCGAAGGTGCATTCCACATTGATTAGCTTCATCGGCAAGCCGTGTTCGATTATTTTTTTCCGACAGAGGTCAAAGGCGTACTTCTCCTCCGCGTGATTTTGTTCTAGCTGTTTTAAGTCGTCCGCTGTTGCCTTCCTGTAAATTTTCCTAAGCGGTATGCCTGGTTCTGATTCAACGTTCTCCTCAGCGGAGAGTTCACGCGGTGCCATGACGACTTTGCCGCACTCTAAACCCCGCGACGTTTCCACGAGAACCCAATCGCCTTTAACAATCTCTTCCTCGTTCGGCTCGAAGAACAACAGCTTGCCTGCCTTCTTGATTCTGATTCCGATAATCTGCATTCGTCGTTCCTCAATCAATAATCGTTTCTAGGGCGATTTTAATCATGTCGTTAAAGGAAGACTGCCGCTCCTCTGGCGTGCAACGTTCACCGCGCCAAAGGTCGTCGCTGACTGTGAAAATCGCCAAGGCTTGAACCTTCGCCGCCGCCGCGTGAAGATAAAGCGCGGCACTCTCCATTTCCACAGCCAAGACGCCATAGCGGCGAAGTTTATCGTTGAAAGTATTTTTCCCGTCGCCGAAGGTGCCGTGCGGGTCGTCGTAGTCGTTGTAAAATAAATCGGCGCAGATGACGTTTCCGACCTTAACGGGCAGATTTAAATTCTTCGCGACGCTTACGGCTCGGCTTAGCAATTCAAAGTCCGCAAGCAATGAGAAGTTCACCGCGCCGCCGAACACTTGATTGACGATTGATGAATCCGTCGACGAACCTTGAGCAATCAGCACGTCGCGCAATCTAATATCCTCGTTCATGCCGCCGCAGGTGCCCACGCGAATTAATTTCTTTGCGCCGAAAACCTCAATCAGCTCGTGCAGATAAATCGAGATTGACGGAATGCCCATGCCCGTTGCCTGAACCGACACGGGAACGCCCTTATACTTGCCCGTGAAGCCGAAGATATTCCTAATCGCCGTGTATTGATGAACGTCGCTTAAAAAGTTCTCGGCGATGATTTTGGCGCGGACGGGGTCGCCGGGCAACAAAACGCGTTCGGCAACTTCGCCGACTTTCGCCGCTATGTGTATGCTTGCCATAATGTTTCCTCCTTACAACAAAAAAGCCCGCCGACTTGCACGGGCTGAAAAGTTTCAATTCCTTTGCTTGCCGAAAATGAATTTATCAAGCAAGTCTATGAGTTGCCCTATCTCCGGCTTAGAAATTTGTGCACTCGCGCCGAGCTCCTCGCCCTTAAGCCGCATTTCCTCATTGATTAGGGAAGAGAACAGCACGAATGGCACTTCGCGGAGCCGCTCCGAATTGCGCACGAGCTTTAAGAGCCTGTGCCCGTCCATCATGGGCATTTCGACATCGGAAACGATAATGCTGAGGTGCTCGGAAATGTCGCCGTCCTTCTTAGCAAGCCCCTGCAGATATTCCCAAGCGTCCTGCCCGTTGCCGAAGTCTCGAACGAAACGATAGCCCGAATCATGAAGCGTCGAGACCAACAAATCACGTAGCATAGGAGAATCTTCCGCAACCACGACATGAGCAAGGGCACGCCCCGCCCGAACGTCAGAATCAGCCTCCGCCACCGTGGTGAGCTTAGCGTTGATTTCGGGATTAATCTCGGCAATGATAGTTTCAAAGTCCAACAGCAGAACGATTCGGTCAGGCATTTTGATTATCCCGACGACGCGGCTTTGGTCGCCTACTTCGGGCGAAGGCTCCATGTCCTTCCACGATATGCGATGAATTCGCGAGACGTTCTCCACCAAAAAGCCGATGTCGTAGTTGTTAATCTCCGTGACGATAATATTTTTTGCCTCGTCGCCGTTGGTTACGTTCAAGCAACGCGGCAGATTTACCAGCGGGATTGCCTTGCCGCGCAATGTGAACAGCCCGTCAATATAGGGGTGCGCCTGAGGCATTGCCGTAACGGGTATGCGCTGAATGACCTCGCGAACCTTAGCGACGTTTATCCCGTAGTTTACGCCGCCAATATTAAACTCCACTATCTCAAATTCATTCGTGCCGCTCTCAAGCAAAATCCCCTTGTCGTCGCCGAGCTTAGCTACTCCCCGGCGTGCTTTATCATTCGCCATTAAATCCGCCTCCATTTATTTACTAACTCAACGAATTTTCGCCGCCAACATTTTTTATCCTTCAACCAAGACAAAATCATTTAACCAGATTGTCGAAGTCGGCTTGCGGAACGAGAGTGACCAGCCCCATTATCGCCAGAATCTGTTCAAGGGCAACGCGAGCCGTCGAAGTGTTCTTAACGACAAAATCCACGTCGCGCCAGTGTTCAAATTCGCCAGTCTCGTCAGCGGTCTCCACGTAGTATCTTATCTCGTCGTTCGAGCAGCCAGCACGGAGCATTCTATCGACGAAGACTTCATCATCAATCATCAAGAAAATCGTCACGAGGTCTTGATTGATAAACTTCTGCAACTGCTTAATGCCCGCCACGTCATGCATAATCGTTACGCTGACTTTGTGCTTTTGGTAGGCGTCGAGTACTTCGGACTTGCGCAAGCCGTAGGAATGAGCCTGATAGCTGTTGTTGACGATGAACTTTTCCCGATTATAGGCGTCGCTTTTGACAGTCTGATAAATCTTGCGCTTGTAGGCGTAGCGGTCATCAAAGACGCGAGTCGTGACGGTCGGGATATAGTGAATGCCCATAGACAACAGCTGAGAAACCATCGTGGACTTGCCAGACGTGTGCGGCCCTAGGAAAGCATAAATCTTGTTATTTGCCATGCGAATTCCTCCTTAACGTTTTTGTTTGGCGATAACGCGCACGGTATCTTCGTCCTCATCAATCTCCGCGCCGCAACGGGGGCAGCAGTTGTATTCGGTGCCGTCGGGCAGAGTGCGCTTGCCTTTGCATTTCTGGCAGAAGATAAGGCTGCACCGCTTGCATTCCAGAATCTCGACAAAATCCTTGCGTCCGCATTTCGGGCAACTATTGTAAGTCTCCATGATTAATCCTCCTCAATAATGCCTGTGAGCTTTGACATAATCAACGGGGCGGCTCCAATCCACATGAACGCCCGTTGCCTCCCAAAGCCGCGTCAAAACCCATTTCAAAGCCTGCGCGCTTGCGTTCGGGTCGATGTCCTCTTCCGTGAAGTCCAATAGCGTTTCATGCGGAATCTTTATCTTGTGCGGCGTCGTCAAAAATTTTTCGGCAAGTGTTTTGCCCTCTTCGTCGTCCAATGTGACTTTGACTTTGCGCTCCGTCTCGTCGTATTCGACCCATCCCAGATTGCCTTTAAAACTTATCGCCACGCTGAAATTCTCCAATAAAATCATCTCCTTGCACAACCGTACGATATGTTAATTGTAGCAAAAAATTTTTGTCCGTCAAATCAAAAACCTTACGACCTTTGCCGAAAGCATGAGAAAAAAGCGGTTACTCCTAAAGTGGAGCAAACCGCTTTTTAATTTCTTGCCGCTGATGGTATGAATTATGCTACCTCTTACATTTCGCCGCGTGCCTCACGTTTTGCAAGTTCGTCCATAATCGCGGGATATTCTTTATCGAGCTTGTACATTGAAAGAACCAAAAGCAACGAGACCCAGATAATTATCATGCCGAAAATATAAATGTTGACGATCATATCAATCGCGCTTTGAGGTTGAACGGCGTCGGCAGTCGTGGAAGCAACGTAGCCGCTCATGGACATAAGCCACGTAATGAACGCGCCGGTAATGCCAGTTCCGAGTTTGTAACCAATGGAGCCGCCAGAGAATATCAAACCCTCTGTGCGAATGTGGAACTTGTATTGCCCGTACTCGACGCAATCACCCAAAAAGCCGAAGATAACCGAGTTCAAAGGAGCAAATCCTACGCCACGGATAAAGCAACTGAAGATGACCCAGTTAAAGTCAGTCGGGTGCGTGCAGTAAATCAAATGACCGATTAAAGCAACCGTGCAACCAATCATCGACATATTGCGCTTGCCGAACTTCTTAAGGAGCGTCGGGCAAAAGAGAACCGTAACAGCAATCGTCGTGACGACTTCCAAAAGCAAGAGCATGCTGAAAAGCGAGTCGTCAAAGAAAATGTATTTGCAGTAGTATGGCAGGACAGTGCCCGTGACCATCTGAATTATACATTGCATCATCCAGATAAACGCCGCCATCAAGAAATACTTATTCATGAGCAAGCATTTGATAGCCTTGCCGACGGGCAGTTTATCTTCCTTCTTGCGAGCTTCAATAACAACTTTCTCTTCGCACTGCTTAAAGCAAAGGAGCAACAGGAACAGCGCGAGGACTGCCCAAATGCTCATGACGATTATCCACGCCATTTGATTATCGCCGAAGACTTTAATAAGCGGGAGCGTAGCCGAGATAGAAATAATCTTGCCGACGGGTGAAAGTGCCATACGAGTGACGGAGAGCATGTCGCGTTCGTGTGAAGAACGAGTCATCATCGCCGACAGTGAACCATACGGCAGATTCAGTGCGGTGTAGCAGACTGTGTTGCAGAAGTTGTAGGTTATGAAGATATAGACGAACTGAGTAAAGTCCGAGACGCCCTGCGGCACGCAATAAATTAGAACGATTGACACGCAGAAAGGAATGCTAGACCACAAGACCCAAGGACGAGACTTGCCCCATTTGGAATTGGTGCGTTCGACTATGAAACCCATGATGACATCGGAGATGCCGTCAAAGCAACGAGATAAGAGCATTACAAGACCAACCGTGGTAGGTTCCACGCCGGCATAGTCCGTATAAAAGAACGTCAGGATTGTCATTGCGCCCGCAACGACGTTGCAGGCAGTATCGCCGAAGCCGTAGCAGATTCGAGTAAACCAAGAAAGTTTCTCGTCGACGGCGGGCGAAATATTTTGTGTAGCAGTGCTCATGTTGTTCCCTCCCTAGAAATTTTTCTTCAAGATATGTTCAAAGGCGAGCCGCGAACGAAACGCAACCCGCCCGAACTTAAAAATGTGAAGGGGTTTTAGTCTTGGAAAATGGCTTTAACCGCCGTCGCCGTGTCTGTTAGTGGAAAGAGTTCATAACCGACGCGATATTGATAGCCAAGACGCTTTAAAGTTTCGTAGACGGCGTGATAGTTGATTTCGCCGGTGCCGGGTTCGTGACGCCCTGGGCAATCGGCAATGTGAATGTGTCCGATTTGGTCAAAGTATTTTTCAATGTTGTAGCAGAGTGCGCCTTCATTGTATTGCATATGGTAAGCATCGAACAGAATCATCAAGTAAGGCGAATTGATGAGGCGCGTAACTTCCGCTGCCATTTGCGTTGTCTGCAGGAAGTTGCCGACGTGATCAACCTTTATGTTCAAGCCTTCCAAGTTCATGCGGATTTGATATTCTTCGGCGAGTTTAACCGAGGCAAGCAAGGTGTCGTACATGGAGCAAAGCTTAACGGTGTCGGACAATTCGTCGTAGTGATTGACGACAATGCCGCCGTCGCCGAGTGCGTTTGAATGAATCGTGACAGTTGCCGCGCCGACCTTCTTTGCCGCGTCGAGAGAGGCTTTGAGATTTTCAAGATAGCGTTCTTTGTGCGTGGGGTCGACGAGCGAAAAATCATTGTCGCCGTTAAAACCGCTGATATTAATGCCCGCCGCCTTAGCCGCGTCACGAACTTTATCCAAGTCGCGGATTCTCCAATCCCAGAACTCAACCGCCTCGAAGCCGTCAGCCTTAGCCGCCGCAAATCTCTCGTAGAAATCTTTTTCAGTGTAAAGCGTGTCAATACATGCGCAACGTTTTAACATGCCCAACGCCCCCTTACACGTCGACTTCAGAAATTTTCACGGGGCGTCCTTCCTTGCAAGACTTAGTAGCCGCCGCCGCCATGAGTACCGGATAAAGTCCGTCTTCGCCAGTCACGGGCGTTTCTTCGTTGTTGACGATAGCATTTGCGAAAGCTTTCATCTCGGAGACAAAAGCTTGCTCGTATCTATCCCACATGACTTGGAAAGCGGTACCGCCAACCGTGCCGTTAGCGTCCGCGAAAGTCGCGGTGTTGGGAATGTCGTTGCCGTTCATCGCTACGCCCTTATCGCCGAAGACCTCGACGCGCTGGTCGTAGCCGTAAACCGCACGACGGCTGTTATCAATCGTCGCGATAGTGCCGCCCTTGAACTTCAAGGTAACAACTGCGGTATCAACGTCGCCAGCCTCGCCGATTGCTGGTCAACGAGCACTGCGCCCGCCGCGTAGACTTCCTCGACCTCATCACCGGCAAGGAAACGCGCCATATCGAAATCATGAATCATCATATCGTAGAAGATGCCGCCAGAAACTTTGACGTAAGCAATCGGCGGGGGTTCGGGGTCACGCGAAGAAATTTTGATGATGTGCGGCTTGCCAATCTTGCCAGCGCGAACCATGTCATAAACGGCGCGATGATTGTGGTCAAAGCGGCGGCAGAAACCAATCTGCAACTTAATGCCAGCCTTCTTCGCCGCGTCAATTGCCTCGTGAACCTTCGCAAGGTCGTAATCAATCGGCTTTTCGCAGAAGCAATTCTTGCCAGCCTTAGCCGCCTCGATGATGTACTTGGAGTGCGTGTCAGTCGAAGAGCAAATCGCGACCGCCTCAATCTCCGGGTCGTTAAAGATGTCGTCGGCGTTCTTGGTTACGTTCTTGATTCCGAACTGCGCCGCGTAAGCTTCGGTCTGCTCGTTGGCGAACGGGTCAGCCACAGTCTTAATCTCCAGCTCCGGCACGAACAGCGAAATATTTCTGATGTGCACCTTCCCGATACGTCCTGCTCCGATAACTCCGATTTTCATTTTAAAACCTCCCCTAGACTCAAAGAAAACATTTACTATTGTTGTAATGATAGCCGATTGCGCGGGATTGTCACAGCCACAGATTTTTTTGATGACGTTGCCTTTGATTGACAGTTTCGCCAAAAAAAAATACACGCCCGCGATTTTTCCCGCTGACGTGGAAAATTTCTAGTTCAGTGCAAAAATTTTTGGCGATACTGGCTCGGCGTCAAGTTCGTGAGCCGCTTGAAGAGCTTGCAGAAGTATTGATAGTCGGTGAAGCCCGCCGCCGTCGAGATGTCCTTAATCTTCTCCGAGGTCGTGGCAAGGCGTTCTTTGACATGTTCAATCCGCAAATCCGTCAGATAATCGCTGAAGCCTTTGCCTACAGATTTTTTAAACAGCGTCGAGAAGTATGACGAGTTGAGATGCACGGCGTCCGCCACGTCCGATTGAGAAATGTCTTCGTGATAATGTGCCTCGATATACCGCAGAGCCAATCGAATCGCCGGAGGCAAATAATCTTTCCCCTGACGAGAGCGCAACGAGTTTAAGAAGTTTTCTAGTTGCCCGAACCAAACGGAAAAGTTTTCGGCTTGCAAGGGGCTTGGCAAAAGATTTCGTTCCTCGGAGAAAAGCTCAGCGACAAGCGCGGATAAAATTTCGGGGTGAAGTCTCGCGGCTAATAGTCGTTCGCGGAAGGACTGCAAAGCAACGGAAAAATCCTCGTCGATATAACTCAACGCCTCAACGACTCCACGCCCAGAAGTTTTCAACTCGTCGGGGATTTTTATTTCCAACGGCGGCAAGTCTTCTGCAGAAAAAATTTTCGCGTCAGAGTAAAAAGACTCCGTGCGAGCCTCGTAAAGCTTATGCCACGCCTCCGACAGCTCGGCGAGATTTTTTTTTGGCGGCGACAAGAAAATTTTCAGCTCCAAGTTGAAATACATCTTCGCGAAGGCTTGAAGACGTTCGGCAAGCCCACAAGCAGTAGTAGCGTCGACTATCAAGCACCAGTGAAAAAATCCTTCCTTGCGCGAAACAAAAATCATCGGATTAACTTTATCGCCAAAGGTATTCTTGCAAGCATTCAAAGACATCTCGGCGAAGGCGGACAGAAAATTTTCGCGTTCCATGCCCGATAAAAGTTGTTCGCGTTCAATCCAATTCTTCGGGATAATCATCAACGCCGTTGCAGTTTGAAAAGTAACGTTCAAGTCGGAGTCGCTGGCAAGGTCGTCAAGCTTATCGAAGTCGTTGCCCGTGTCGAATGCTTGAAAGAAATCTTCGCGTAGTTTTTTCCGTCCGATAAGTGCAAGCCGCTCCATATCAGAACTTTCTTCCGCCTCGAACGAAATCTTATTCAACGCCTCAAGCAGGGTCTCTTCCGTCAAATTATTTTTCAGCAGGTAATCATCAATGCCGAGCTTCATTGCCTCCTTGACGTAAACAAAATCATCGTGGCAACTCAAAATCAAAATGTGCGTGCGCGGCGACATTCTCCTAACTCGCCGCGTCAGCTCAATTCCGTCCATGATTGGCATTGACATATCGGCAATCAGAATGTCCGCGCCGTCGCGTTGCAAAAGTTCCAAAGCCTCCTGCCCGTTCTTTGCGTCGCCGACGATATAAAAGCCGTGCTCTTCCCAGGCAATCATTTGCTTAAGGTAAGTGCGGACGAGAAAATCATCATCAACAATTAAAACCCGTTTCATCGTTCAAAAGTCCTCCTGCAAAAGAAATTGTTCGGCATTGGCGGCGGTAATGAGTTCGTTGTTAATAAAATTCTTTTCGTTGACGGGCTGATTGTTCAAATGAGCCGCGACGACCTCAATAGCCAAGCGTCCTGACTCGTGCCCGTCTTGAGAAATCAAAGCGTCAATGTTGCCGTTCTTGACCGCCATAACCGCATCATTTTGAGTATCGACGCCGACAATCATCACGGGAAAATCTTCCGTCGCCTCGATAACGCCCAAAGTCATAATCGCGCTTGTTACGAAGATTCCGCGTGTGTTTGGTCGCGAACGCAAAAGTTGTTCAGCTTGCGTCATTGCCTGACGATATTGAGTTTCCGCCGCCATAGTTGCTCCGATTTGCAGTGACGAATTTTTTGCCACGTAGTCGACGAACCCCGCCGTCCGCTGAGTGTGTGCCGTTTGGTTAGCACTGCCGGAGATAACGCTGACTTCAGAGCCGTCGGGTAAATTCTGACTCATGAACGCCGCCGCCATAGAGCCGACCGCGTAATTATTCGAGCCGATATAAACAATGCCGTCAATCTCCTCGTCAATCGAGAAGACCGGGATATTTTTAACCCGTGCCGCGTCGACAAAGTCTTGCGTGTGATTGATATTCGTCGGGGAGACAATCAAGGCGTCAATGTCGTTGTCCAAAAGGTCGCTTATGATTTTGTTCTGTTCGGCGAAGGCAGTTTCATTTTCGGCGGTGATGACGATAAGGCGCATGTTATTTCTTTCCGCCGCCTCAATCATGCCCGAACGCACCGATAACCAATGCTCGCTGTCCATTGCCTTTAGCACGACTCCGATTGTGTATTTGGGCGGAGAAAGAGTCTCGCCGGATTTTTGTATGGAGTAAGACACGACCGCGATTAACAGCATTGCAAGCATCGTATAAAACAACGCGATAAACTTTGTCATGACATCACCTCGGCGGGCAAAACGATTGAAATTTTTGTGTAGCTCTTGCCGTTGCTCTCACAGATGACTTTGCTCGCGTCGCCGTAATAAAGCCGAAGCCGTTCCTTGACGTTGGCAACGCCGATTCCAGAAAAGCCGCCGTGAGTTTTCTTATCGGTCGGTTTGGAAGATAAATTCTCAAGTACTTCGGGCGTCATGCCTTTGCCGTCGTCTTGAACGGAGATAATCAACTCGTTGCCTTGCAATTCAGAGCGGATGACGATTCGGCAAAAAGTTTTCTCTGGGCTGGGCGCGTGCAGGATACTGTTTTCGACGAACGGTTGCAGAATCAAACGCGGCACTCGGCACGATAAACTTTCCTCCGCAAGTTCAAAGTCGACTGCGAACGAATTCATAAGCCGGAACTCTTGAAGGGCAATATATTTCTTTAGCGTGCCGACTTCCTCCGCTAAAGTCCCGAATTCCCCTTCGCGATTGGTGCTGACCTGTAGGAGTTCAATAAAGTTTGCAAGCAGTTCGCCGATATTCTTTGCGCCTTGAATCATCGCGGCGAATCGGATTGAATTCAGGGTATTGTAAATGAAATGCGGTCTGATTTGATATTGCAAGGCGTTGAGTTCCGCTTGACGCTTTAAAAGTCTCTCATTAGCGAGATTGTCGACGAGCGATTCCATATGTTCGAGCATGTGATTAAAGCGGTCGGCAAGGTACCCGATTTCGTCATTGCCCTCGACTTTTACACGCAATGAGAGGTTTCCTCGTCCAACGTCTTGCATAGCCTTTGCGAGATTTTCAACTGGCTCATTGAGTTTGGCGGACAGGACATAGATAAAAAACGTCGACAGGAGCAAAATAAAGATGACACCCAGCACGCTGAGGATTTGCATAAAGATTATCTTGCCGTAAATTTTTTTCTTGTTGACCAAAAGCAGGACGGTGCAACGTGACGACGGCATTTCCACGAACGTACCGAAAAATTCTTCGCCACCTAAGCTCAACGATAGCTCCGAATTTTTCTGACGAACTTTATCTAGGAGTGTAGAAAGATTTTTCTCATCAAGGGCACGGCTCTGCGAAACGACATTGCCCTTGCTATCGAACATGACAATCAAACTTGAATCCGCCGTGCCGATGTCGTCAAGGTAAGTGTAATAAAGCCCACGTTCGCTGATTTGCGTCGTGATAAAGGCTTGTGCGCCGTCGACCTTTGCCTTGTAGAGGAAAACGTTTTTGGGAGCAGGGCTTAAGATATTTTCGATAAAAAGCGGGCGCAATCCCTCTTGGCTTTCTATGATTTCCTGCCAAGCGGTTGCGGTTTTATCGTCTAATTTCTGGACGGAATTATATTCTTCTGAACGCACCAAAGTTTTCTTCGCCGGTATGTAGCAATAGATGTCGTCCGATAAAAAATTTCTCTCGCGGTATTCTTTGAGCCGTATTGCAAGTTTGGAAAAGTCATTTTGCTCTATCAGCTCGGCGATTTGTGCGTCAAAGGAAATGTCCAGCGTCATGCGATAAACTTTTTGAAAACCTAAATCAGCGTTCTTTGCCCCAATGTAAATTCGTTCGTAAAGCGAGGCGGCGTACTCCGAATAAAAATGTTCGGTGGCGTAATAATAGAACAGGAGCATCGCAAAGATTATTCCGAGAACATTTATAACGAGTGCCGCCAGAAACATTTTGAAGCGCATATTCCAAATGATTTTCATTGCTCGACCTCCTGCTTGAAATTATATTTATTCTTTGCAAAGTTTTCAAACGAAAAAACCCTCCGACTACCCGCCGAAGGGTTCTTAGTTCCGCGATTGTTAATTATTTGCCGTCAACGATGTTCCAAGCTTGTTCGCGGCTGATTTGTTTGCCTTTGTAGGTGTAAACGTTGGCTTCCAAGAATTTTCCGTTGTATTCCATGGTGATTCCGTGCGAGGCGAAGACTGCGCCCACCTTATCAACGTATTGATGACGCAATTCGTCGTCGGTAATCATCTTGATGAGGTCGCTATTGGGGTCAGTGAGATTGAGATTTTCAAAGCCTGGAATGCCGCGTTTTTGTGCGTCGAGCATATCGGCTGTAAACTCCACCCACGAACCGCCTGCCACGTTGTCGAGTTCCGCGTCGCTCTAGATTTCGTCCTTTAAGATTTCCTTTGCCATTGTTATCAATCTCCTTTGTGTTTCTGTAGATTATACGTTTCAAGTCCGAATTCGTTACAAACTTTAGCAAAAAAATTTGATTTGTCAAACGAAAAGCCCCTCGACGCGCCGCCGAAGGGCTTTTGTTTGCTGAATGGTGGTTACCGAATGCTTCGTTTAAATCTTGAACGGGGTGGTGTCGATATCATGATAACCAAGATTATACGCCAACTTGTCGACTGCCTCGTTACGGCTGATGGGCTGTCCGTTAATGGAATAGCTATTTGCTCCGAAGTCGTTGTACTTAACTTGGATGCCGGCTTTATTCCACAACGCGGTGATTTTGCCGGCGATGCCGTTGACGTTCGAGCTGGTGATGTCTTCGAGCTTGTAAGCCTTGAAACGATCGCCCAGTGCGTTGAACAGCTGCGTGTCGAGTGCCAGTTCGTCGCGATTGCCGCCTGCGACCTGCTCCAGTTCCTCGTCCTTCAAGATTTCGTCCTTCAAGATTTCCTTTGCCATTTTTATCAATCTCCTTTAATTTGTTTTTTGATTGGCTGTTGGCCTTTCTGTCCCTTATACGTTTGGTTTCCGATTTCGTTACAAACTTTAGCAAAAAATTTTTCGCTGTCAAACTTCTATATCAGAGAAGTAAACGCTTGCATACATGACGGGCAAGATTAGCAGAGTTAAGACCGTGGCGACGAGCAACCCGCCCGCGATTGCAACTGCCATTGGCCCCCAGAAG
>JAFQZB010000115.1 GCA_017406175.1 Selenomonadaceae bacterium
TAGAATTTCAATAAAGTTTGGAGGTAATGGGGATGGCTTTCAGTAAAGATGTCATTATGCAGAAGGTTCAGCGTTTTGGCGGCGCAATGTTCACGCCCGTCATTATGTTCGGCGTATTCGGCATTTTCGTCGGCATCTCAATTCTGTGCAACAATCCGATGATTCTCGGCTCAATCGCTGAAGAGGGGACAATGTGGCACAATTTCTGGTATATCGTCGAACAAGGTTCGTGGACGGTATTTAATCAGATGGCGTTGCTGTTTTGTATCGGTTTACCAATCGGGCTTGCCAAAAAAGAAAATGCTCGCGCCGCAATGGAATCGTTTTTGATTTTTATGATTTTTAACTACTTCATTCAAGCGATGATGACGCTTTGGGGACCAAGTTTCGGCGTGGATTTCTCAAAGGCGGCTGGAGCTGGCACTGGTCTTGCGATGATCGCGAATATCAAAACGCTTGACACCGGTATCGTCGGCGCGATTATCGTTTCCTCGATTGCAGTCTGGTTGCACAACAAATTGTTCGACGTGAACGTTCCCGATTACATGGGAATTTTCAAAGGCTCGTCACTCGTCGTGGTTGCAGGTTTCGGCTTGATGATTCCCGTTGCCTATATCTTCTGCGTCGTTTGGCCGCAAATTCAAGCCGCGATTGCGTCCTTGCAGGTTTTCTTGACAAGTGCAGGAGTATTCGGCGTCTGGCTTTATACTTTCCTTGAAAGATTTCTTATTCCGACGGGTTTGCACCATTTCATTTATCTGCCATTTATTTTCGGACCTGCGATTGTCGATAATGGAATACTTCCTTATTGGCTCGAACATCTCAAAGAATTTGCAGAGTCGTCCAGACCTTTGATTGAGCTTTTCCCGCAAGGCGGTTTCTCACTTCATGGCAACAGTAAATTGTTCGGATGCCCAGGTATCGCAATGGCGATTTACGCTACGGCAAAACCTGAACGTCGCAAGAAAATCGGCGCATTAGTCTTTCCAGCGGCGGCAGTTGCAGTCCTGTGCGGTATCACCGAGCCTCTTGAATTCACATTCCTGTTTATCGCTCCCGCGCTTTTTGCAGTCCATGCATTTTTGGCGGCGACATTGGCGGCGATAATGTACACGTTCGGAGTAACAGGCTACTTTGGCGGCGGTCTTTTGGATTCCGCGCTCTTCCAAAACTGGATTCCGCTTTGGTCGAATCATTCCGGCACTTACATCACGCAAATTTTAATCGGCTTGTGTTTCACGGCAATTTATTTCTTCGTGTTCAGATTTTTGATTCTCCACTTTGACTTCAAGACGCCTGGTCGCGGTGAAGATGCCGGCGGCGATAAATTGTTCACGAAAGCCGATTACAAAGCTCGCGAAGGTCAAGGCGGTGCGGCTGGTTCAACAGTTGCGGCTTCCGGCGACGAAAGAGACATTAAAGCCGCGTTCTTCCTTCAAGATTTGGGTGGCAAGTCGAATATCGTCGACGTTACAAACTGCGCGACGCGTTTAAGAGTTACGGTCAAAGACGACAGTAAGATTGCAAGCGTGGCGACGTTCACTGAACACGGTGCTCACGGGCTTGTTCATAATGGTCGAGCAATTCAAGTTATCGTCGGTTTAAGCGTTCCGCAAGTTCGCGAAAGATTTGAAGCATTAGTAAATTCTCCCGATCCTGAACCCGTTCCGACAGCTCCCGCGCCTGTTCAAAGTGCTCCGGCAAATAATGTTAATGCCAATGAACACGTCGAGATTAAAGCAGTTGTCAGCGGCAAAGTAATTGATATGTCTGAAGTTCCCGACGCAATGTTCTCACAGAAAATGATGGGTGATGGCGTTGCCATTGAACCTGCTGAAGATACGATTAAAGCTCCTGCGGACGCCGAAATTACTATGGTTATGGATGACTCTAAACACGCGGTCGGACTCAGGTTTAAAAACGGTGCCGAAATGCTTATCCACATTGGCATTGATACGGTTAATCTCAAGGGCGAAGGTTTCAAACTCCTAACCAAACAAGGTGCCAAAGTTAAAATCGGCGATCCACTCGTCAAAATCGATAGAGACGTTATAGCGAAGGCGGGCTACAAAGATGTTGTTGTAATGGCTATCACCAATTCCGCAGACTTCCCTCAGATGAAGAAGGAAACCGACAAGACAGTTACAGTCGCGCAGGATACCGTTATCAACGTGTAGTAGGAGGTATTCGCATGCATGATAAAAAATTTTCCGTCGTAGTTGCCGGCGGTGGCAGTACGTTCACGCCAGGCATCGTCATGATGTTGCTTTCTCATCAAGACCGCTTTCCGCTCCGCAAGCTCAAACTGTACGATAACGACGCCGAACGTCAAAAAATTATCGCGGACGCAATGGCTATCGTTTTAAAAGAGCGTGCGCCCGAAATTGAATTTTTGGCGACGACTGATCCCGCGCAAGCTTTCAGCGATGTGGATTTTGTTATGGCGCACATTCGAGTTGGCAAATACGCAATGCGCGAGCAAGATGAAAAAATTCCGCTCAAATACGGCGTTGTCGGTCAAGAAACTTGCGGTCCAGGCGGCATTGCTTACGGTATGCGTTCAATCGGCGGTATCGTTGAAATCGTCGGGTTCATGGAAAAATATTCGCCCAATGCGTGGATGCTCAATTATTCCAATCCCGCCGCTATTGTCGCTGAGGCTACGCGCAGACTTTGCCCAAATTCCAGAATCATAAATATCTGCGATATGCCCGTTGACATTGAAGAAAAAATGGCTCAAATTGCCGGCTTTAAGTCTCTGCATGATTTGGAGTTCAAATATTTTGGGCTGAATCACTTCGGCTGGTGGACGAGCATTAAAGATAAGCAAGGCAACGACTTAATGCCCAAGATTAAAGAATACGTCTACAAGCACGGCTACAATTTGAAATATCTGCAGGGTGATGAAGGTGTTCAACATGTCGATCCGAGTTGGATTGTGACTTTCGAGATGGTTAAAGACTTCGCGCCGATTGATCCCGATACTCTCCCGAATACTTATCTCAAATATTATCTTTGCCAAGATGAAATCGTCAAACACTCCGACCCGAATCACACCCGCGCTAATGAAGTCATGGAAGGGCGCGAGAAAAAGGTTTTCAGTGAATGTCGCAGAATAAAAAATGCCGGTACCGCAACCAATACCAACATTGAAGTTGATGCTCATGCGTCGTTCATCGTCGACCTCGCTACGGCGATTGCGTTTAACACAAAGGCAAATATGTTACTTATTGTCGAGAACAAGGGCGCGATTAAAAATTTTGACCCGACGGCAATGGTTGAAATTCCCTGTATCGTCGGCAATGAAGGACCCGAACCGCTCGTCGTCGGTGACATTCCGCAATTTCAAAAGGGACTCATGGAGCAACAAGTTTCCGTTGAGAAATTAGCTGTCGACGCCTGGATTGAGCATTCTTACATAAAACTCTGGCAAGCGATCACACTTTCAAAGACCGTGCCGAGTGCTCGCGTCGCCAAACTGATACTTGACGACTTAATCGAGGCTAACAAAGGTTATTGGCCTGAACTTAAATAATTTATCAGAGGAGGTGCGCGGCGGCTTTCATTCTCTTTAGAGAGTCGCCGCCTTTTTATGAAAAATCTTAAGTGGTGGCAGAAAACCGCTGTCTACCAGATTTATCCGAAAAGTTTCATGGATACGACCGGCAAGGGGACGGGCGATCTGCGCGGCATCACGAGCAAATTGGATTATCTTCAAAAGTTGGGCGTCGGTGCGATTTGGTTAACGCCGATTTATCCTTCACCGATGATTGATAACGGTTACGACATTTCCGATTACACGGCGATTGACTCTTCCTACGGCACGATGGCAGATTTTGACGAACTTATTGACGAGGCTAAGGCGCGGAATATTAAAATCGTAATGGATTTGGTTTATAATCACACTTCCGATAAACACGCTTGGTTTCTCGAATCAAAATCAAGTCGTGACAATCCCAAAGCCGATTGGTACATTTGGCGCGATGAAAAAACTAATTGGCGTTCGATATTCGGCGGAAGTGCTTGGGAATTTTGTCCTGAGCGCGGGCAATATTATCTGCACACCTTCGCGACGCAACAGCCCGATTTAAATTGGGAGAATCCCGAAGTTCGACGTGCACTTTTCGACGCGGCAAATTTCTGGCTCAAAAAGGGCGTTGGCGGCTTCCGTGTTGACGCGATAACCTACATAAAAAAACCCGCCGAATTCAAAGACGGCGAGTCTGACGGTAAAGACGGCTTGGTTTCCGTACACATAATGACGGCGGCGACAAAAGGAATTTTAGATTTTCTGCACGAGTTCAAGCGCGAAGTTTTTGACGGGCACGATATTTTTACTGTCGCGGAGGCTAACGGCGTTGCGGCTGAAGATTTGCCTAAATGGGTCGGCTCTGATGGCGTGTTCGATATGCTTTTCGAGTTCAGCCACGTAAATTTATCGCTAAAAGACGGCGAAATTTGGTGTCGTCCGACTAAATGGAAATTAACCGAGCTGAAACAGGCTATCGCGAACAGTCAAACCGCTACGAAAAATAACGGCTGGTATCCGATTTTCTTTGAAAACCACGATAAGCCGCGAAGTGTCAATCATTTTCTGCCAAAAGCTTCAGATCCTATCAAAGCCGCCAAAATTCTCGGAACAATTCTTTTGACAATGCGCGGCACGCCCTTTATCTACGAAGGACAGGAACTCGGCATGACGAATGTTGCTTGGGATTCTATCGAAAAGTATAATGACATTTCCTCGCGCGGACAGTATGAAATTGCGTTGAATGAAGGCTTCAGTAAGGAAAAAGCCCTTGAATTCGTGCATTTTTTCAGCCGTGACAATGCCCGCACGCCTATGCAATGGAATTCTTCGGAAAATGCAGGATTTACAGCCGGTAAACCGTGGCTACCGATTCATGACGACTATAAAATTTGCAATGCCGCTACTGAAGATGCCGATAAAAATTCCGTGCTGAATTATTTCCGAAAACTCAATGCTTTTAGGGCGAATAGCGAAATTCTTTTGTTCGGCGACTATGAAGAATTGCTCCGAGACGATGAAAATATTTTCGCGTTCGCAAGAGCTGTCGAGAATAAAAAAATTTATGTTTTGGCTAACTTCACGTTGAACGAAGTCACTTTTCCGACAGAAATTTTGGGTCAGTCAAAATTTATTCTTGGAAATTACACGGCTCACAACAAAGGAGTACTTAAACCGTTGGAGGTTGTCCTTTATAAGGAGGCGACTTCATGAAAATTGCGGCAAGCGATTATGACGGAACTCTTTTTCGCAACAGGACAATCAGCAAAGAGAGTATTGAGGGTGTTCACGCGTGGCGAGCCGCCGGAAATAAATTCGGCATGGTCTCCGGTCGTGATTACGGTATGCTTACACCTCAACTTGAACATTTCGGCATTGAATACGACTTTATAATTTCCAATAACGGCGGAATTATTCGCGACAAATCGGGAAATGTGCTTTATCAAGCAAATATCGACAGCCAAACACTAAAAAACATTTCGATTGAGCCGATTGTAAGAAATTCATTTCACTTTGCATTTTCGGCGAAGGATACGACTTATCTTTGTCACGAATCGGAAGGCTCTTGGATTATGCGCGAGGCTAAAGAATGGAATTTTCCCATAACCAAAATCACCGAGTCGGAAATTTTAAACTTGGTCGGCGTTCAACAATTCGCTTTAGGCTTCAATACCCCTAAACTCTCTGCGGAATGCGCCGAGTTGTTGAATAAAAAATTTCAAAAAAAAATACGCGCTTATCCCAATGCAAAAAGCGTGGATATTACTCCCGCCGGCATAAGTAAGCGACAAGGCTTGGAAACTTTGCTCAATTTCATGAACTGGCAAAATTGCGAACTCTATGTTATCGGCGATGAGGAAAATGATTTGCCGATGATAAAATTTTTTGGCGGTTATACAGTAAATACTGCACGCGACACAATAAAATCGCAGGCTCGCAAAGTTTTTAGCGATGTCGGCGCGATGTTACGATTCTTCCTGTAAATTTTTAACGTAAATTCTGTAATTCACGTACCAAATTTCAATCAGCAAAAAATAAGTGCACATTGACTTAAAAGATATTTGTTCGGGCGCATTAACCTCGAATTCTTCCGAAAAAACATAGAGATTTTCTGTTGAGCGACCAGCAAGCGTATTATCATGAAGTTTCGTGATTGAAATTAACGGAATGCCTTTGATTTGCAGTTGCAAAGAAAATTCCATGACATGATGCGACTCGCCGCTTAACGAAACAAAAATAAACAGATCATCTTTGTTGGCGTTCTTGAGAATGGAATAAAATTCATCTCTGCCGCCGATGTCGTGTATAAAAATGTCGTCGTAAAAAAATAATCGTTTCAACTCGCGCACGACGTTGCTTTGAACATATCCCGAAGCAAACGCAAAAACTCGATTGGCTTCGTGAATTAAACGGCTCGCGTTGTCGTAATTGCGTTTCATCAAATTTGCCCAAGTTTTAGAGTAAAAATTCTCCAAAGATAATAAAATGCTCTGTGAAGAGGTTTCTTTCATGGAGTATTCTTGTTTTAGTAAGGATTTCAGATCGCTAAAGCCGTCAAATCCCAATTTCTGAGCAAATCTAACCAAAGTTGTACTCGATACGCAACATTTTTTGGCTAAATCGTGGATAGAACTATGCCGTATTTGATTACGGTGATTTAAAATATACTGACATATAACTATATCTGTTTGATTCAGCATTTGTTTATGTTCGTTAATAGTTTCTTCTAATCTCATCTTTTTATCTCTGCCTATAAATGTAATGGTTATTCTCGCATAGTAAGTTAAAAATACCAATCAGTCATCGTACTGTCAATGTTTGGGTCATAAAACTCCATTAAAGCAACTTCAATTTCAACTTTTTTTGCGATTTGAAATGCGCCATTTTCTCCATGAGCCACACATCTTGCATTGCTACCGGTCCGCGTGCCCCGAATGTTATGGAGTGGTCGTTGTCAGTTACTGGTGCACCTACTTCATTCGTCAATTTTTTTTGCTCGTCCATCTGAACACCTCCATATCAGTAATTTTCGGCGTGAATCTCAAAAAAACTTTGCGGGTGTTTGCAAACAGGACACAGCTCGGGGGCTTCTGTTCCTACGACTATGTGCCCGCAGTTTCTACACTCCCACATCTGAGCGCCCGCCTTTTTGAAAACTTCCTGCGCCTCGACGTTTTGCAACAGCTTGCGATAGCGTTCTTCGTGATGTTTTTCGATAGCCGCGACGCCTCTGAACTGTTCCGCCAATTCGTGAAAACCTTCTTCATCTGCCTCGCGTGCCATTCGCGCATACATATCTGTCCACTCGAAATTTTCGCCGTCCGCCGCATGCAAAAGATTTTCCGCCGTCGTGCCGAGTTTGCCCAATGCCTTGAACCAAAGCTTTGCGTGTTCCTTTTCGTTCTCGGCAATTTTAAGAAACAGCGCGGCTATCTGCTCATAGCCGTTTTTCTTTGCCACTGACGCGAAGTAAGTGTACATGTTCCTAGCCTGCGATTCTCCGGCAAAGGCTTCCAATAAATTTTTTTCGGTTTTTGTTCCTGAATACTTGTTACCCATATCGCTCTCCTAATTTTAACCCAAGCCTTCCTGTGGAGTGTTTTTGTCGGAAAGCAAGGCAAGCTTCTCTTTGCATTTCGGACACAAGCCTTCAAACGTAGTTTTATGTCCGGAAATGACAAACCCCGTCATCTGCTCAATCTGCTCGTCGTACTTCTCTTGATACTCTATCGGAGCGTCGTATATCACCCCACAGCTCTTACACACAACATGGTAATGTCTGTCCGTTCTGGCGTCGTACCTGTCAGCAGACGACATCTCCACATGCGTTATCTCTTTGTTTTCCGAAAGAAGATTCAAATTCCGATATACCGTTCCTTTACTGATTTTATCGTTTTCCTTTCTCAACTCCAAATAGATTTGATCTGCCGTCGGATGATCACTTCTGCTTCTCACTGCCGCTAATACCATCTGTTTTTGTTTTGTCAAGCCTTTTCTATTCTTTGTCAAGCCTTAGTAGAATACTTCAGATTATAGCATACAGCAAGAGACAAATCACATTAGCCTTTGGTGATTTCATGACAAAGGAACTCCCAAAAAAAATCTCTTTCACGAAATGCACGGCGATTGATTCTAAGCCCGCCCCGCTTTATAATGTCACTCAGAATAAACTACAAGGGAGGGAGAAGCTATGACAAATGGAGAACTCGCTAAAGAACTGAGCCAATATCCTTTGACTGCTATCGCTAATGGCTTGCTTAACTTTGAACGCTTTAACAATCAACTCAACAAATCAACCGATGAAAACTCAAACACCGATTATCCTTCATCAACTACTAAGTCAAATCCACTCAAATTGCCAGAAGAGGAGCGTCGCAAACTTTTCGGCGAGCGTATCAAGATGATGCGTAAATTACGAGGCTTCACTCGTTCTGAATTTGCAAAACTGTTAGGTGTTTCCAGACCCTTAATCGCCGCATATGAAACAGGAACACGCGAGCCTAGCCTCAAAAATTTAATCGCACTAGTGCAAACTCTCAACATAGACACAGATTGGCTGCTAGGTCTGTCACCTCAACTATCGGAGTAATCTCCGGCGGAGCAAAAAACTTCGCCGGTTTTTTTGTTGGTATCGTACTTTCGACAAGCATCGACGAGCAAGTTGGTATCGTAGTATCGCACGGTATCGCATTTTTTTTTGAGACATGCGGTATCGTATTTTTTGAGGTGTTTGGGTTGGTATCGTACTTTTTTGCGGAGCGTGTTACTCAACAAATGGCGTCAGGACGCTATTTAGGCTTTTTTAGCGTTCCTCCAGCCACAGAAATGGTATCGTACTTGGTATCGCATGGTATCGCATTTGGTATCGTACTTTTTAGCTAATAAATGGCGTCAGGACGCCAAAAAATCGCTCTGGTATCGCAGTATCGCAGGTATCGCAGTTTTTTACACGTATATAAGAAAAAAAAATATACACAGAGAGAACTACAAAAAATTTCCCTATAGGAGACCTAAAATAGTACGATACTTACGATACTACGATACTTTTACTAAAAGATGTAGCTATATCAACACTTTTTTAGGTATCGTATTGGTATCGTATTGGTATCGCATTTTGGAAAGTACGATACCAAGTTTTACTCGTTGGCGTCACTAAGCCATTTGAAAGTAACGCACAAAAAAAGCCCTGCCCTCTCCGTGTGTCTAGCTGAGCTGGGTTTGGGGGGAACAGGGGGAAAGGGGGGCTTTTATTTACTGAACGTCTACAGTTCTGATTCGGTAGCAACGAGTATTGGCTTTACCGATTTTCTTCTGGACAAACGCTTGCTGGGTTTTATATCCTTTTTCAACTTTGTTACTTGGAACGAAGAAACCAGCGGCGACTAAATCAGTGGCAAGTTTTCTGTAATCAAATCCTTCCTCGTCACAGGCTTTTTTTAATGCGGCAACCGTAATGTAGATATATTCGTCGGTAAATTGCCCGCACACCGTCAAAATTTTCTCAAGTGCGACGCTACCACCGATGAAGCGATTTTGATTCTGAGCAATAAAGCCTAAGACGAAATCTCTTTCTCTCGCTGTATCAGAGATTTCGGTTGTCGTCGGAATAAGTTTGAAAATCTCTTTCGCGCAAAGTTTTGCATCGTCCAGCAACAATGCAAAATTTTCTTGTGTATCTTTAGATTCGTCGTTGGCAAGCGCGGTACAAAGCAGAGCGTCGGCGAGGACAATGACAGCCATGTATCTGCAATATTCGTTGAGCAGGTTGGGATTTGCTTTTACAAAAGTCTCGACAATATCTTCATAGATAGCGCACAGTTTTTCTTTACCGAGTTCAAGAATCTTATCGATGATGAGAGGGAAAGCAAGCCCGTGATGGTCTTTAATAATGTCGCGAATGGTTTTGCAATCATCAGGAGAAAGAATTTCTTTGGGGGCGGCAATGGAGAGCAAGCGAGTATTGGCACCGCCTGTTACATTATCTGCCAGCAGTTGAGTTTCACCAGTCATAATGACGATAGTTCTCCAATCAGCAAGTTTGCGCAGTGTCGAATCCTTGTTAAGTTTAGTTCGTCCTAATCCGTTGGCGAGAGCATAAACGAGATTGTCGAAAGCTTCCTTGAGGCGATTGTCGGCGACTTGTTTCTCATCGACGAGAAAAGCATAGTCATTGACATCAGCGGCGGCACCGGCGAGTCCATTTTTTGTGGCGTCAAAGGAACGGATCATCTTATCGTTGCCGATTGCTGATGCGCCAAGATAAAGAGCGGTCGTTTTACCCGCCCTTGTCGGCGCGTGAATGTAAAGCAAAAAATTGCGTTCGCCTAAAATTTTAAGTAAAATGGAAGCAATGGACGCGGCTAATATTATCCTTGCAACAGGAGATTTTTTTGCCAATTCGTAAGCACGTTTCCAAACTTTAATACTGCCGCGTTGTTTCAAAGAATTAGCGAATTGGCTTTGCGAATCGACTCTGACATTAACTTTTTTGTCGTCATCAGTCATAATACATTCACGGCGCGGATCTATGAAAAAATCTGTGTCGTTGAAACGATACCAGCCACATCTGGGCACGGTGTAGGTCATGTTGCAAATTTTTTCATTTTGAGCGTTGAAAGCATCGAGAAAATCGACGAGGTGAGTGGCGTTTGAGCTGGTGACAGGTAATCCGAGTTCGGCTAAATCAATGATTTTGCTCTTGTTAGCTATAACAGCAGCACTCGTGGCAGGTAGGGTTTTCCACTTTCCCGAAGAATTCATGTAAGAGAGAATCACTTTGTAAGTTTTTTCTTCGACACTAAAAGTTTTGCCGGCGATAATTATCGGACGACGACAAACCGTAATAATTTTTTCGCCGTCGACTTTTACGATACCGTTTTGAGCCGAGACGCTGTATCCTTCTGGGAAGACGAAGGAGTCTTCAAGGTCGTTGTCAGTGATAAAAGAGAGCGAATTGATTTGAGCTTGGATTTGATTGTGGCGGGTTTTAAGCTCGCTTTGCCGAGAGCTAATTTCTTCAGCTTTACCTTTAACAACATTAACCCAATCATTGACGGCGGCTTTTTCCGTCGGGTGTTTATCGCCGTAAAGTTTAAGCTCACGCTTGAAATTAGAATAGGCTTGTCTGTCGAAAAGGAAAGCGAAAGCTCCCGCAGTTATTACTTCGTCGGAGAAAACAGTTTTGCTGTCGAAAGTTTCAATGTTATGTAAAGTTTCCAGAGCCGCTTTTTTTTGTCCGTCGAAGTTAGCCTGCGCTTTAGCGTTTTCCCTAAGTTGAGCTTTGAGTTTATCGAGTGTGGTTGGCGTATTTTTTTTCGAGTAGGATTGGCGTTGATAAAATTCTCGTTGAGTTTCTTTTTCGTCGTAGTTGCCTTCAGTGGCATATTGAAAGAGTGTTCCTATACCGTAGCCAGGACGATTGAAACCGTTCCATTTAGATTCGCATTCACCTTCTTTAAACTCTGGTTGAGAGCGACTCCATTGTTCCCATAAGCTACACTCGAATCCTTCATTTTTCAAAGCCATGCCGACGCTCAACCATTTTTCGTACTCGCCATCGACAACGTTAATATGCTCAAGCATATGCTCAATGCGAAAACGCTTTAAGTCAGGATTGTCGTCAACAAAATCGAGATTTGATGTCGCTTTAGGTTCAGACTTTTTTTCAACGTAGAGCGTATTTAATTTTTCATCGATTTCAGCGGGTGAAAAACGGATGTCATTTTGTTCGACAATGTGACAGAGAGGAGCATTCTCTTTACCGAGTTTGTAATTGAAAGTGCCGGGTGTCCTAAGTATTCTCGGCAAGTCGCCGACTCCGTCAATTTTCTTGCCGTTGGCTTTTTGTCGAACTACTTCGATAAGCAGATTATTCCGTCGTTTGATTTCTTCGCGATTTTGGTCGGTGATTGCAAGTGGCTCCGCCCAAATGTAATAAGCGTGAAGTCCATAGCCCGAATTGATAATGATTGAAGGAGTAAAAGGCAGAAAAGATTTAGCTTCTTCAAATGATTGGGCGAGATTATCGCTTTTGTGAGCATCGGAGCAAATGTCAATGTCAACAACAATAGCAGTTTGATGAGATACCGTTGTTTCATCTCCGCGTTTGTTACTGGTTGGTTCAATGCAAACGGGGTTTACAGCGTGCCAAACGTCAAAGCCCTCTTTTGAGAGTTCAATAGCCTTTTTTGCCATGAGTTCCCTTTGTGTTTCGTCAGAAATAATGAAGGGATAGGTAGTTCCGTAACCATTTGAAAAAATCATCAGGTAGGAGAAATGTGAAATGGGTATTCTGGCGAAAAGTAGATTGAAAAAGTTTATTGTTTGCGTAGCATCCATATTATAATCCTCCAATGTTAGTGTCACTATTTGAAGAAAAATTACTAATAGTGACAGTAAGAAGATACTACACTCTACAGAAAAAAGCAAGTCTTATAGAAGGTGTTTTTAAGTTGTGACAAATTTTTTGGGTGGATAAACCGCGTCACAATACGGATTTTTCGCGCTTATCCGAAGGATAAGCGGTAAGTGAACATTGCCCGACTTTTCGAGAGCCACTTCGGAGTTTTTCGCCAGACCTTACAACTCCCTCACCATCTTTCTGTTAATAAGTTCGTCTTTATCGAGTTCACTCATCATCTCCCAGTCCTTTTCCATTTCGAGGTTGTTGTCGCCAAAACGAGCAACTAATTGAACGGCATATGGTTCACCCAGAAGCGCATCAGCAATTATCGCCACCAACTCATTTTCCTTCAAAGCGGAAGTTTTGGTCGAGTTGCTTTCAGGCTGAATAACCCTATACACGCGATTTTGCTTCAAGCTCCTATATCCCTCATCGAAAGCGTTAAACCGTTTTTTTGCTTCCTGTAACTTTTCGTATAAATCGCCAACGCGCTTTTTTGCCTCTTCGTACTCCAAAACAATTTTCAAGTTTTTATGAAGGATGGAGGCGGTGAGGAGCGCGATTTTTTCTTGCGCTTCCTTCGTTTTGCACAAATTTCCCAAGCGCGTTGATTCGTTTTCCAGTCGGATTTTGATTTCTGAGAGCCTTCGCCCTGTCTCTTCCAAATTGATTTTTGTCTTCGTGAGGTAATATTGAGCTTGAAACATTTCAGCCCGATTATTCCATTTTCTGTGGGAGAACAAAAGTTCCCGCTCGCGATTTTCCGACGTTTCTCGCTCATACTTAGCCAAAGCTTTTTCGTATTCCTCTTGCTCGGTGCGCAATTTTTTAAAGCCGTCGAGAACGAAAAAATTCTTGGCAATGGACATAGCCTCAGAGGGGAAAATACGTTTAAGCATCAAGCGATTGCAAGTATCAATAGCCGCTTCACGTTGTTTTTTCAAGGAACGATACTGCTCAAACAAATGGTTGCGAACTTCTCTCGCCGTGAACATCGTTTTGGGTATTTCTTTCACTTCAATTTTTGCTTTTAAAGCATCAATGTTTTTGAGGACAGCGGTGCTTGTTTTCTTTAATTCCCTCAATACATCAATATCACTTTGTAAAAGTCTGTGCATGACAAGCTCAACATTTTTCCGCCGGTATGGCTCTTCCAATTTGCCTTGAATAGCCCAGTATTGCGAATTGCTTTGCGCAAGGAACGAACGCAAGTCACAAACTTTTTTCTCTATACCGCGCATAACCGTTTGAAAGGCTTGGGTATCTTCGAGATATTTTCCAGTAGGCGGAATGAGTTCTTTTGAGAGCCTCTCCAAATCCTCACATTGTCTCATTTTATTTTCGTAGTCTTGAAGGAACTTATAATCCGTCGCCGACAGATATTCTTTCCGCGCTTGTTCTCTGGCACCCAAAAAGCCAACTATTTTTCTTTTCTGTTTCTGAATTCTTGCCAGTCCGGACAAAATACCTTGATTTAATCCGTTCAATGTTTCATCTTCCATGTTTGCCGATTTATAAGCTGGAGAATTTGAAAGGAAAAACCAAGCTTGTTCGGCTTCCCTGACTAAAAATTTCGTCTCTTCTTCTGCTGCCGTCTTCTTTTTTACGTCGTCTTGAAACAAAGAATGCTGACGACCTTGCACGTTTTCTCGAAATCTCTTAACGTCTTTGGCAAGTCCGTCCTCTTCGTGTGCCGATATTATTCCTATGTACGATTCGGGCATTCTCTTATAGACCTTTGCCAAAAAGTCATTACCGTGTTCTTCCGCTTCGCTTTGTTGCGCTTTCAACGACCGATGGTCAACACGAATGGAAAAGCCGTTTTTCGCCAGCACCTCGTTTTGGATTCGGGCAAAATCTGCTCGCATTTCACAGAGATATTTTTTGTCATGCCATTTTGGGGCTTTAGGAGCACCATGTTCACGACAACGCTCAAAACTGGCAACCTGCTCGCCTTTTAGCGGTCGTGCAGCTCGGCGAAAATATCTATACGCCGGTCGCTCGCACTTTTTCTCCACATCATCAATTAGCCGTTCGGAAAACATGATATGAACATGCGGATGCCGTTCGCCCGACAACTCTCCCGCTTTCTCGTGTATCGCATACGCATAATAGTGATTCGACAAATGGTCAGCGATAAATTTATCGACAATTTCGCGATTCTGTTCCAGAGTCAATTCGTTGGGCAAAGACAATTCGATTTCTTTATACCGGCGATTTCCTTTACTCTCGTAGCGGGTAGCCGCGCTGAAAAACTTTTGTGCCGACCCTTTCGCCCACTTCGGCAGTTGACTTCCCTTAAACACACAATCAGTTCGGTCGTTCTGCGCCCCTTCACGATTTATATAATCCGCATGAGATTTACCGTCCTCACGAAAAATATAATCGGCATGACTTTTCGCTGATATTTTTTTCCCGCTCGGCTGTGTGTCGTTCTTCACTCTCAAATGATATGTAGCCATGAAAAAAACCTCCTTGTGTCCATTGTGGCACAAAAGAGGTCTTCCAGATTCTTATTTTTTTGCGTTTTCATGGCTTTAGGTCGAGAGAATATCCAACATTTTATGTGGAGTTACTACGAAGTCTTTATCTGGAAAATGCTTTAAATTTCCTGTTATCAAATATGCAGGATAAAATTTACGCCCTGCTACAACTGTCTCAAAGAATATCCTGTCTTTAGGGTCGGGCAAATCTTCCTCAACATATTCCTCATTCTGCCAAATGCCGCGCTTGAGCACATCGGTCAACAAATTTCTTACTGCAACCTGCGGAAAATGAAATTTCGGACGTGCCGTTACTTCTTTATACTCTGCCATAATTTTTTCGTTTATCAACGGAACAATGTTGCCGACCAATGCTTGTACTAAAATTTCATTGGGGATAGACGGCTTTTTTAGCATACCGGATATTAAGACATTCGTATCTATCACTGCATAGTACATCATTCGCCCAAATCCCGCCTCACTAGTTCGATTTCAGCATTGATTTCCTCCAGTGTCATATCGGATACTCCTGCTTTCTGAGACACGTCGTTTATTTCGGACAAGGCTTTCAGTCCTTTAGTTGCTACATACTTGTTCTGCGGAAGTACCATGTTAAATGGAATACCATTCTCTATTACCGTCCGTTTCAAAAACATTCTCACCGCCGTCGATATATCTAATCCCAAGTCAGAATATATTTGCGTTGCCTTAATCTTTAGACTATCTTCAACTCTTACTTGTATCAGTGACGTTGACATACTATCACCTCCAGATTTTTAATTGCGATTATATTACAAAGTAATGACAACTTCAAGGTAAACGCTGAAATAAAAAAGAGACCGTTCAGGAGAAGCCGGTCTCTTTTAGTTTGCCTTACTTACAGAATATCAGATACTTTAGAGAGTTGCGCGATTCAAAGCGTCATTGTCGAGTTTTGCCAATTCAATTACTTTGTCCATGTTCAAGCCCGTTGCTTTAACAAATCGTTCGCCATATTCGGGGTCGGCAAGGTAACAGTGAACCGCATGACGATATTTAATGTTCTCCGTAACAGGAGCTATGTCCGTCGCTGTGTTCTCAATCAGTAATTGCTTCTTATCTTCAGTCAAAAGCCGCCACAGCTTACCAGCAGCTCTAAAATTGTTATCGGTCGGATCGTCGTTCGGATTGTACCGCCACATTGCACCTTCAAGATTGAGCGGCGGCTCCGCTACTTCCGGCTGAGCTGTCCAATATCCTTGACTGTTCGGAGAATATGCAGGCGTTGAGCCATAGTTGCCGTCCACTCGCATTGCGCCGTCGCGATGATACTCGTTTACTTCGCACTTCGCTCGATTAACCGGAATCAAATTGTGATTTATCCCTAAACGATAACGCTGAGCATCGCCGTATGCGAAAAGCCGACCTTGCAACAATTTGTCGGGACTAAATCCTATGCCCGGCACTACATGAGCCGGTGAAAACGCCGCTTGCTCTACCTCTGCAAAATAATTTTCGGGATTTCGATTCAGTTCCAGAACTCCTACTTCAATCAAAGGATATTGCCCGTGTTCCCAAACTTTCGTAATGTCGAATGGATTTTCGTGATGATTGCGCGCCTGTTCCTCCGTCATGACTTGGATATACATCGTCCACTTCGGATAGTCGCCTCGTTCAATGGCGTCAAACAAATCCTTGCCGTGATATTCTCTGTCCATGCCATTAATTTTTGCCGCCTCTTCATTCGTCAGATTTTTTATCCCTTGCTGTGTCTTGAAATGAAATTTGCACCAAACTCGCTGATTGTCCTTATTGTACAGCGAATATGTGTGACTGCCGAAAAGGTGCATGTGACGGAACGAGGCCGGTATTCCTCTGTCACTCATGCCCGCCGATATTCCCGCGCTGAAAAAACTTTTCGAGACATGGCAAATTGGAATGGCGGCGGCCGACGGTTGGAACGCGCTTTTCTGGTGCAATCACGACCAACCGCGTGCAGTATCTCGTTTCGGTGACGATGAGAATTATCACGACGAATCGGCTAAAATGTTGGCGGCGGCGATTCACTCAATGCGCGGCACGCCTTACATTTATCAAGGTGAAGAACTTGGCATGACTAACGCCAAATACATTTCCATTGAGCAATATCGCGACGTTGAAAGCTTGAACTACTACAAGATTTTATTGGAGCAAGGCAAATCTAAATCAGAGGCTTTGAAAATTATCGGCGAGCGTTCCCGCGACAATTCACGCACGCCTATGCAGTGGTCATCAGAAAAATTTGCGGGTTTTTCAAGCGTCGAACCGTGGCTTTCTTCGCCCGACAACTTCACACGCTTTAATGTCGAGGCTCAAGAGCGCGATCCAAATTCTGTGCTGAATTTTTACAGGCAACTAGTCCGCCTCCGCAAAAGTAAAAAGATCATTTCCGACGGCGCGATTGAATTCATTGAGCGCGAAAATCCCAATGTCCTTGCTTATCGCCGCACGCTCGACAACAACAGCTTGATTGTTCTGTGCAACTTCCGCAATGTCGACAGCTCGCTTGACGAAAAAACTTTGGCAGACTACTTCGCACAGGGCTATAAAAAAATTTTGGGCAACTACGACGGATTCTTGAAGTTGCTCCGTCCTTTTGAAGTCGTTGTCCTCGAAAAGTAACGTAACAAATTTCATAAAATGTAACACGTTCTTATTTTGTGTTAAGTGTACTAAATGCAGTAAAAGCCTGGATTTTGCGGGCTTTTTTTGTTATCCTGATTCTAGAATTTCAATAAAGTTTGGAGGTAATGGGGATGGCTTTCAGTAAAGATGTCATTATGCAGAAGGTTCAGCGTTTTGGCGGCGCAATGTTCACGCCCGTCATTATGTTCGGCGTATTCGGCATTTTCGTCGGCATCTCAA
>JAFQZB010000001.1 GCA_017406175.1 Selenomonadaceae bacterium
AGGTTGCAAATACAGTGGGCTACCTTAACGGAGGAGCTTTAAGCGACGGCGGCTATCTTTTGCCGGTTGAGTTTGAAAAAAGTATTGTCAGCGCGCTTGAAAATGAAAACGTCATGCGGCAAATTTGCCGAGTGATACTGACAGAAAGCACGCACAAAATTACGATAATTGCGAACAAGCCTGCAGCGTCGTGGATTGGCGAAGGGCAAGAGATAAGCCTCGCAAATACCGCGTTCACTCAAAAATCACTTGACGCTTATAAGCTCGCGGTGGCGATAAAATGTTCAAATGAAGTATTGCAGGACACTTTTATAAACTTGGAAGAATTTTTAAGCGTCGAGTTTTCAGCCGCGCTAGCTAGGGCAGAAGAGGACGCCTATTTGAACGGCACAGGCGAAGACAATCAGCCGACAGGTTTATTGCCGACTTTAGCCGCTAGTGCTACCGGTACACTCCAGACGACTAGCACGACCCTTTCAGCCGATGATTTAACGACGTTGATTTACAGTGTGGACAGACCTTATCGGCGCAATGCTTGTTTTTTACTCAATGACGCAACTTTAGCCCAGATTCGCAAGCTCAAGGATAGCAATCAGAATTACTTGTGGACACAAAATTTGACGAGTTCAGAGCCGCCGCAACTTTTGGGATTCCCTGTATACACGTCAAATTATATGCCCGCGCCCACTGCCGGAAATATCGCTGTGCTTTTTGGCGATTTTTCCAAGGTTGTAATTGGAGATAGAGGCGTCAGGACATTCCGCCCCTTGCGCGAGCTTTTTGCCCTTTCAGATTGTACCGCGTTCCTTATGACGGAAAGAACCGACTGCGTTTTGACGGACAACAAAGCGATTCGCGGTTTAAAGATTCGAGTTAGTTAAACTCAATAGAAAGAGTGAGCAATTTTGACCAGTCTTTTTTTAGCTGTCGAAGAGGCAGAAAACCACGGCGAAAGCAAAGATGACTATATCGAGGCTATCTGCACACTTACTAAGCACGAAAGCGCGACCCGTTCTTTGCTTAATGCGCTGATGGACGCCGTGTTACTTCATGAAAAACAGTGGCAGGAGATTGAACACCGCGTTGACTATCAGACTAAGTACACCGACCGCGAACAGGCACGCGAAGATTTTCTGCGCGAGTATTTCTCAAAGTAGGAGCCTATCACAGGAACCGCCGCCCGATGAAACACACTCAGACGGCGGCGGTATCCTACTAAGCTATAAATCCGGCAAGCCTATCAAGAGTTTTACCCTTTCCATGACAGAGCACGCGCTGATTTGTGAAAAAGTTTAGGAGGAAAACAACAATGAAGACATTCGGAAAGAATGGACGCTTTGAAGCCTTTGTTATCGGCGTAAGCGAAGCTGATAACCCAGAAGAAGTTGCCGAAAAAACGAAAGCTCTTTCAAAGCCCGACCATTTCTCATTCACAATCCTTGATTTAAAGCATGAAGACCTTATAAAGCTTGCAGATTGTGAAGAACCCATGCCCTTTAGGTTTTCTACTGCTGAGGAAGCTCATATGGTGGTTGACTATATCGCCGAGATTGTCAATCGCGCTGTCGATGACGAGTAATCTAGACGCAGACCACCCGCCAGAGACAGCTATTAATGGCGGGTGGTTATCTGCCGAACTATAACCGAGTGTGATCCATTTTATTTTTTCAGCATAACTTTCACTTATGGAGAAAAGACCACGCTAATTAAACACACGCTCTTTGACGTGATATAGGAGGTTTTATCAATGAAGGAGTTTTTTACAAAAGCTTTTGCCGCCGAACTTAAAAAGCAAGGCTACGAAATCAGCCCCAGAACCCTTGAAGGCTGGCGCATTAGTCGCAACGGCAATCCGCCTAAATTCCCTGCTGGTCGTTATGACGGCAAAGGCAAAGTTGCTGTTTACTTTGATTCCCAATTCGACGCCATTAAACTTTTGCTCAAAAAGAAAACTTCGCCCAGCGACGTTGCAATTAGTCTTTTTGGCGGACTTGCCGAAGACACTGCCGACACTCAAAGCGAAGTTCCTACCGAGACACCCGCGCCGATGGACGACGCCCCACCTGCTATCGCGAATCACGACACCAGCATTGCGGACAAAAAAATATCGCCTGCTATCCCCGCAGACGAGAAAAACGCCGTACAAATTACTCGTGATAAGGATAGCATGACCGGCGAAACTTTTCAAGGCGCAATCGACGCGCCCGTGCAAATTCTTAAGAACCTGCCGGAGGAACTTTTGCGGCAGAAAAGATTTTTCCCCGTCAAAATCACTAAAGACGGGCGCAAAGTTCCTTGTATTACGGCGTGGGAAAACCCCAATAATCAAATGACTGCTACAGAGGCTATCAAAAAGACAGGGCTTATCGGCATGGACATCAGCGGGCACGGCTTGAACCCCGATTATTTCTTTGTAGACTTCGACAACGTTTTGAACGGCGATAACTTCATTTATCCAGACGCTCATAAATGGTACAACTACCTTTCTACTGCCGAGACTTTCAGCGAGACTTCAATTAGCAAAGGCGGTTGCCATTTCCTTTTAAACCCGACCCCGAATATTTTTCCGAAACTCACAGGCGGCAATGACTGTTCTATCTTTTTCGATGACACGAAGCACGGCAAGCACTCCCCAAAGATTGAACTGTTCTATCTTCAAAACCGGTGGATTCTTTTGACTGCCGACCTTTTGAACTGTGCACCCAATACCCCGATTATCTCCGGCGTATGTGCCGATGAATTTGCCCAGCAACTTATCAATCACGTTGCCTATGACCATTCGAGTATCAAGGACACCGACGCGAAGAAAATCAATTTCACCGATTCTGATATAAACGTTGAGGAAGTTCAGAAAATGCTTGCCGTCATTCCTTGCGCGAAAACTCAATATAACGACTGGTGGAAGGTTGCCGCGATTCTTCATCACCATTTCGGCGCAAACGGCTTTGACCCGTGGCGGGCATGGAGCGAAACCGACAAGACTAGATACACACTTGAGGCTTGCCAAAAGGTTTGGAGCGACCTTGATAAACGCTCCGCCGCCAATATCGGCAGACCTGCCACGATTGGCAGCTTGATTTTCTTCGCTAAGAATTTCGGCTATAAACCGCCGAAGAAAAATATTATCCCCGTTGTGATGGACGACGACCAACCGACCGACGACGAACCCCGCACCCGTGATTTTATTCCAGACTGCCCAATAAACGCCCGCATACCATTCAACTTTGACTTCAGCAACGGCGGTATCAAATTCATTACTCCGCCCAAAAAAGAGACTGACGAACCAAAGGTAACACAGGTAACACGCACCCCTCTTGTTGTTACAAAAGTTTTCACCGAGACCAAGAATTTTGAAACTCAATACGAAATCGCGATGAAGATTGATAAGTCATGGCGGTTTATCACTGTCGACGGACGCACACTTCAAGACCCCCGCCGCGTGCTTGACCTTGCTGGTACCGGAGCACTGATTGAGGCACCCCCTATCCTTGCTAAATACTTTATCCGCTTTATCGCTATCAATCGCGACGCTATCACCAAGACAAAAGTTTACTCGCAACCCGGCTGGCACGACGACAAATTTATTTACCCGACCGGCGGCGAAGATTATATCTGCAGTCGGAGCAATATCAACTATGACGAGCTTTTTTCAAAACGGGGCGACTTCGACACATGGAAGAAAAAATTTCACGACATCAGCTGT
This sequence comes from Selenomonadaceae bacterium, assembly GCA_017406175.1. Lineage (GTDB taxonomy): Bacteria > Bacillota > Negativicutes > Selenomonadales > Selenomonadaceae > Quinella. The sequence continues at coordinate 3,704 of JAFQZB010000001.1, forward strand.
AGCAGGAACGGCGGATTGAAACGTGCCGCACTCGGAGCTTTTTGGCTCCCGCCCTTGCTCAGAATTCTGCACTTGCCTAATTTCTGGTTGCACCTTCAAGGAAAAAAGAATTTCGCAAAAACGCCACTGATTAAATTCGGCTTGTCGATATATGGCAACCCTGCTGAAACCTATCTTTTGCGCACCTTCGATTCTTCGCCGAAAAATCGCGTGACAATGGCGGTTGCGATGAACGACCTGCCGCAAGCCATTGACGAATTGGAGACACTTTCAGCTAAAGAGACTGCCGAAATCCAGAAATCTATTTACGATTATGTTAGTGGTATGGACGGACAAAAGAATCAGAAAAGCGGCGACGTTCGACCGGTAACACGTTTTCGCGGCGTTCGCATTTCTACCGGCGAGCGTCCTATTCTAGACAATAACGCCAAAGGCGGCGCATTCAAACGTTGTATCACCTTGCACATCACAGAGCCTTTATTCAATGACGAAGAGGCTAGACAACTTCACATTTTCTGCGAAAAGAATCACGGACATTGCGGCAAATTGTGGACTGATTATGTTGCACGACACGAGGAAGAAATCTTCGCTGATTTTGAACGCATGCTTGCCGACCTGCCGCCCGAATTCAAAGAATTTGAACCCGCACACATCAGAGCCATTGCAGGTTGCACCGTTGCTTTTTGGCACGCACGCAAATGTTTTGGACTTGAGGAAACTTTTGACGCTTACCACGCAAAAGCAGACGTTTCACTCATTACACGCCTTTTGCCTACCCAAGAGGAAATCAGCGACACCAACCGCGGCATTGACCTTTTAGCCAGTTGGACGAACGAGCACCCAAAGAACTTCATGACCTACGGAGACAAGACCGGTACCGTTATCAGCGCAACAAGTTTCACTGAGACCAGCGGCATTCAATTCCCCGATGGGCGCGTTGCCTTTTTCCCGAACGCCTTCAAGAGAATTTGCGAAGACGAACTGCACCTGCCCAGCTACGATAAATTTTTGAACGAGCTTTTCGACGAAGGCAAGCTTATCTGTCCTAGCCGGCGTGACAAGCGGAAAAGCGTTAAGGTAGGAGATGAAGTAAAAAAGCTTTACATGTTCAAAGCGGGTACTTTGATAGCCCTTGCGCACGACGTACCCGACGACATCAGCTACGAATATTGAACACGATAGACACGGTAGACACGGTAGACACGGTAGACACATGCCGGTAGACACATAGGTAGACACATTAAACGGCGTTATAACGCCAAGTAGACACATAGACACGGTAGACACCAAAAAAAATAAACATATAGGAATTTTTCGAGTGAAAAAATTTTTCACAAAAAATCAGCCAGTCACACTTCAAAAAAAAACAACAACAACGAACAAAAACAAATTAATTTATAAATGTATGTGTCTATTGTGTCTAATGTGTCTACCATGCTTTATAAAGGTTGTTATAACGCGATTTTTTGGTAGACACATAGGGCTAAAGTTGGTGTCTACCATGTGTCTACCGCGTGTTACCATGTGACAACCTTTGCACTGTATCAGATGAAGCCGACCCGCCGAATCAGCGGAGCGAGTAAAGGGGGTCGCTAGTACCGCCCCCCTGTGAAGGCAAGAATTGTATCGAAGGAGCAAGGGCGATGAAATTAGACGAGGTAATAAAAATGCGTGGAGAAATCGCCGCATGTGAAAGGCGATTAGAATCACTGCGAGAAATGCAAACGGCAATGACTTCAAGGCTAGACGGCTTACCAAGAGCGAAGGCGCACACGTCGAAGGTAGAAGAGCTTGCTACCCGCATTGCCGATACTGAGAAAAATCTTGCAGAGTTTTATGCCGAAATCGACGAGAAGGTTAGCAAGCTTGCCGAAGAGATTTTCCGGCGCGTGGACGGCATGTCATGCACAGTCCTATTCAAGCGATATGTCATGTGCAAGACCTTCGCACAGATAGCGAGCGAAACGAATTACAGCGAGCCGAATATTCACTGTTGGCACCGGCAAGGCGTGAAGGCGTTCGGCAGGGGGTAAGGGGTATTTCAATCTCCAGCGGGATTAGGTTTGGCGACCGCGCATGAAGCACGCGTAAAAAAATCGCATTTCAAACAGGGGATATGCCTTAGAGCAACGGGGCTTTTGCAGACGTGAAAGGAGAGCAAAAAAAATGGCAAAAAAAAGGAGCGAATCAGCGAAAAATTATCAGATTATGCAACGGATTTTGAGGAATGGTTTGCTAATCCGGCAGATGTTCACTTACCACTTATCCTGCGGATAAGCTGATTAGACATGGAAAAATCGTTGACGGCGTTTTTTCCTACTGTTAGAATTTGCTTAATGGTTATGCTGTTCGCAGGGGAGCTGATTAATATGCCGAAAACCAAAAACGCCTTCGCCTTGAGAGGCTTTGATGAAGCGCGAATTCTACAACGAAAATTTTTTCAAACCTTGAATTTGCCAAAAGGGACGGACGAAGAAATATTACAGAAAATGGGCATGGCTGATTTTGATTCTTTCGAGGAAACGCAAGCGAAACTTGAAGCGATGGAAGCCTTACTGAGAAGAACGGCAGAGTATCAGAAACACGTAGTCCGACACGGCGACAGGTTAACCAGATATGTCCGTGCTGTGGAGCATACGATAACTACAGATGATAAAGCTGATATTGCCGCACTAAAAAAAAGACATTTTGCCGCAACTAACTTAGTGAGAAAATATAGTGGACACCGCCCAGTTGAATGGGCACCACCAATTATAATTTTAGGTGTGACAGCTTCTGCTGATATTGGGCGGTTATGTGACAAGATAGCCGCACGATATAAGGAGCTTGATGAAAAGATTAAATCTCATTACCGAAATACTTTTGCGGCGCGATTAAAGCGCGTGCGAAAGGAAATGGGATTAACTCAAACTGGGCTTGCAACTCTTTTAAATATTTCTCCTAGAGCAGTAGGAAGTTATGAAAACGCAGAGCGAGAACCTTCAATCGCGATGCTTGCTAAAATATCAAAGACATTGAACCGTTCTATAGACTGGTTAATTGGAGTAACGTGAGATGACGCCATAAGGCGTGTTTTTTTATGTTCTTGTCAAAGTATTTAGTTTATGCTATTATTGGCGCGAAACGTGCGAATGCACATTTTAGGAGGTGAAAAAATGCGCTATGACCAAGAGCGACTGCGCGACGAGATAGCGCGGAGACAAATAACGGTAACCGACTTTGCAAGACAAGCGGGAATATCAAAATTCAATGTGTATCGAGCCTTGAAAGGCGGCAGAGCGAACACGCGAACACTAGGGAAAATCGCCGCCGCGCTCAATATGGAAAAACCCAGCGAGCTTTTGGAGGAGGAAATAAGTATGACACAAGAAAAAACAATCGTAAAAGAAATCAAAGGCGCGACCCGCGAAGAGCTTCAGGCTGCAATCAACGCGGCAATAGCAGAGGCGGAGTCGGCAAATTTAGTTTTAACAAACTGTGTAATAACCGCGCCGGACAAAAACGGCGAGCATTCAGAGCTTTTGATTTTTAAAACAACGGAGGACACATGATGACAGCAAATGATTATTCTGCGACAAAAATAATGGCAATGGTAAGCGAAAAGCACGAAACCGAGAAAGAGCTTAACGAGCTTGTATCAGCGCAAAACGGCATGTATAACCGTGCGACGGCGGACAGAATAAAAAACCTGCACCAGTCGGTGGACACCATGCGCAAACAGATTGACACCGAGCTTGCAAAACCGGCGGGGATGCCACCGATATTGGAGCAACCGTACAATCCTTTTGAGTTTAATCAGGGCAGAACATCTAATGAATACCGCAAGAATTTTATCGCGGCAGTTCGGGAAGGATTCAAGGTTGCAAATACAGTGGGCTACCTTAACGGAGGAGCTTTAAGCGACGGCGGCTATCTTTTGCCGGTTGAGTTTGAAAAAAGTATTGTCAGCGCGCTTGAAAATGAAAACGTCATGCGGCAAATTTGCCGAGTGATACTGACAGAAAGCACGCACAAAATTACGATAATTGCGAACAAGCCTGCAGCGTCGTGGATTGGCGAAGGGCAAGAGATAAGCCTCGCAAATACCGCGTTCACTCAAAAATCACTTGACGCTTATAAGCTCGCGGTGGCGATAAAATGTTCAAATGAAGTATTGCAGGACACTTTTATAAACTTGGAAGAATTTTTAAGCGTCGAGTTTTCAGCCGCGCTAGCTAGGGCAGAAGAGGACGCCTATTTGAACGGCACAGGCGAAGACAATCAGCCGACAGGTTTATTGCCGACTTTAGCCGCTAGTGCTACCGGTACACTCCAGACGACTAGCACGACCCTTTCAGCCGATGATTTAACGACGTTGATTTACAGTGTGGACAGACCTTATCGGCGCAATGCTTGTTTTTTACTCAATGACGCAACTTTAGCCCAGATTCGCAAGCTCAAGGATAGCAATCAGAATTACTTGTGGACACAAAATTTGACGAGTTCAGAGCCGCCGCAACTTTTGGGATTCCCTGTATACACGTCAAATTATATGCCCGCGCCCACTGCCGGAAATATCGCTGTGCTTTTTGGCGATTTTTCCAAGGTTGTAATTGGAGATAGAGGCGTCAGGACATTCCGCCCCTTGCGCGAGCTTTTTGCCCTTTCAGATTGTACCGCGTTCCTTATGACGGAAAGAACCGACTGCGTTTTGACGGACAACAAAGCGATTCGCGGTTTAAAGATTCGAGTTAGTTAAACTCAATAGAAAGAGTGAGCAATTTTGACCAGTCTTTTTTTAGCTGTCGAAGAGGCAGAAAACCACGGCGAAAGCAAAGATGACTATATCGAGGCTATCTGCACACTTACTAAGCACGAAAGCGCGACCCGTTCTTTGCTTAATGCGCTGATGGACGCCGTGTTACTTCATGAAAAACAGTGGCAGGAGATTGAACACCGCGTTGACTATCAGACTAAGTACACCGACCGCGAACAGGCACGCGAAGATTTTCTGCGCGAGTATTTCTCAAAGTAGGAGCCTATCACAGGAACCGCCGCCCGATGAAACACACTCAGACGGCGGCGGTATCCTACTAAGCTATAAATCCGGCAAGCCTATCAAGAGTTTTACCCTTTCCATGACAGAGCACGCGCTGATTTGTGAAAAAGTTTAGGAGGAAAACAACAATGAAGACATTCGGAAAGAATGGACGCTTTGAAGCCTTTGTTATCGGCGTAAGCGAAGCTGATAACCCAGAAGAAGTTGCCGAAAAAACGAAAGCTCTTTCAAAGCCCGACCATTTCTCATTCACAATCCTTGATTTAAAGCATGAAGACCTTATAAAGCTTGCAGATTGTGAAGAACCCATGCCCTTTAGGTTTTCTACTGCTGAGGAAGCTCATATGGTGGTTGACTATATCGCCGAGATTGTCAATCGCGCTGTCGATGACGAGTAATCTAGACGCAGACCACCCGCCAGAGACAGCTATTAATGGCGGGTGGTTATCTGCCGAACTATAACCGAGTGTGATCCATTTTATTTTTTCAGCATAACTTTCACTTATGGAGAAAAGACCACGCTAATTAAACACACGCTCTTTGACGTGATATAGGAGGTTTTATCAATGAAGGAGTTTTTTACAAAAGCTTTTGCCGCCGAACTTAAAAAGCAAGGCTACGAAATCAGCCCCAGAACCCTTGAAGGCTGGCGCATTAGTCGCAACGGCAATCCGCCTAAATTCCCTGCTGGTCGTTATGACGGCAAAGGCAAAGTTGCTGTTTACTTTGATTCCCAATTCGACGCCATTAAACTTTTGCTCAAAAAGAAAACTTCGCCCAGCGACGTTGCAATTAGTCTTTTTGGCGGACTTGCCGAAGACACTGCCGACACTCAAAGCGAAGTTCCTACCGAGACACCCGCGCCGATGGACGACGCCCCACCTGCTATCGCGAATCACGACACCAGCATTGCGGACAAAAAAATATCGCCTGCTATCCCCGCAGACGAGAAAAACGCCGTACAAATTACTCGTGATAAGGATAGCATGACCGGCGAAACTTTTCAAGGCGCAATCGACGCGCCCGTGCAAATTCTTAAGAACCTGCCGGAGGAACTTTTGCGGCAGAAAAGATTTTTCCCCGTCAAAATCACTAAAGACGGGCGCAAAGTTCCTTGTATTACGGCGTGGGAAAACCCCAATAATCAAATGACTGCTACAGAGGCTATCAAAAAGACAGGGCTTATCGGCATGGACATCAGCGGGCACGGCTTGAACCCCGATTATTTCTTTGTAGACTTCGACAACGTTTTGAACGGCGATAACTTCATTTATCCAGACGCTCATAAATGGTACAACTACCTTTCTACTGCCGAGACTTTCAGCGAGACTTCAATTAGCAAAGGCGGTTGCCATTTCCTTTTAAACCCGACCCCGAATATTTTTCCGAAACTCACAGGCGGCAATGACTGTTCTATCTTTTTCGATGACACGAAGCACGGCAAGCACTCCCCAAAGATTGAACTGTTCTATCTTCAAAACCGGTGGATTCTTTTGACTGCCGACCTTTTGAACTGTGCACCCAATACCCCGATTATCTCCGGCGTATGTGCCGATGAATTTGCCCAGCAACTTATCAATCACGTTGCCTATGACCATTCGAGTATCAAGGACACCGACGCGAAGAAAATCAATTTCACCGATTCTGATATAAACGTTGAGGAAGTTCAGAAAATGCTTGCCGTCATTCCTTGCGCGAAAACTCAATATAACGACTGGTGGAAGGTTGCCGCGATTCTTCATCACCATTTCGGCGCAAACGGCTTTGACCCGTGGCGGGCATGGAGCGAAACCGACAAGACTAGATACACACTTGAGGCTTGCCAAAAGGTTTGGAGCGACCTTGATAAACGCTCCGCCGCCAATATCGGCAGACCTGCCACGATTGGCAGCTTGATTTTCTTCGCTAAGAATTTCGGCTATAAACCGCCGAAGAAAAATATTATCCCCGTTGTGATGGACGACGACCAACCGACCGACGACGAACCCCGCACCCGTGATTTTATTCCAGACTGCCCAATAAACGCCCGCATACCATTCAACTTTGACTTCAGCAACGGCGGTATCAAATTCATTACTCCGCCCAAAAAAGAGACTGACGAACCAAAGGTAACACAGGTAACACGCACCCCTCTTGTTGTTACAAAAGTTTTCACCGAGACCAAGAATTTTGAAACTCAATACGAAATCGCGATGAAGATTGATAAGTCATGGCGGTTTATCACTGTCGACGGACGCACACTTCAAGACCCCCGCCGCGTGCTTGACCTTGCTGGTACCGGAGCACTGATTGAGGCACCCCCTATCCTTGCTAAATACTTTATCCGCTTTATCGCTATCAATCGCGACGCTATCACCAAGACAAAAGTTTACTCGCAACCCGGCTGGCACGACGACAAATTTATTTACCCGACCGGCGGCGAAGATTATATCTGCAGTCGGAGCAATATCAACTATGACGAGCTTTTTTCAAAACGGGGCGACTTCGACACATGGAAGAAAAAATTTCACGACATCAGCTGTAGCAGGAACGGCGGATTGAAACGTGCCGCACTCGGAGCTTTTTGGCTCCCGCCCTTGCTCAGAATTCTGCACTTGCCTAATTTCTGGTTGCACCTTCAAGGAAAAAAGAATTTCGCAAAAACGCCACTGATTAAATTCGGCTTGTCGATATATGGCAACCCTGCTGAAACCTATCTTTTGCGCACCTTCGATTCTTCGCCGAAAAATCGCGTGACAATGGCGGTTGCGATGAACGACCTGCCGCAAGCCATTGACGAATTGGAGACACTTTCAGCTAAAGAGACTGCCGAAATCCAGAAATCTATTTACGATTATGTTAGTGGTATGGACGGACAAAAGAATCAGAAAAGCGGCGACGTTCGACCGGTAACACGTTTTCGCGGCGTTCGCATTTCTACCGGCGAGCGTCCTATTCTAGACAATAACGCCAAAGGCGGCGCATTCAAACGTTGTATCACCTTGCACATCACAGAGCCTTTATTCAATGACGAAGAGGCTAGACAACTTCACATTTTCTGCGAAAAGAATCACGGACATTGCGGCAAATTGTGGACTGATTATGTTGCACGACACGAGGAAGAAATCTTCGCTGATTTTGAACGCATGCTTGCCGACCTGCCGCCCGAATTCAAAGAATTTGAACCCGCACACATCAGAGCCATTGCAGGTTGCACCGTTGCTTTTTGGCACGCACGCAAATGTTTTGGACTTGAGGAAACTTTTGACGCTTACCACGCAAAAGCAGACGTTTCACTCATTACACGCCTTTTGCCTACCCAAGAGGAAATCAGCGACACCAACCGCGGCATTGACCTTTTAGCCAGTTGGACGAACGAGCACCCAAAGAACTTCATGACCTACGGAGACAAGACCGGTACCGTTATCAGCGCAACAAGTTTCACTGAGACCAGCGGCATTCAATTCCCCGATGGGCGCGTTGCCTTTTTCCCGAACGCCTTCAAGAGAATTTGCGAAGACGAACTGCACCTGCCCAGCTACGATAAATTTTTGAACGAGCTTTTCGACGAAGGCAAGCTTATCTGTCCTAGCCGGCGTGACAAGCGGAAAAGCGTTAAGGTAGGAGATGAAGTAAAAAAGCTTTACATGTTCAAAGCGGGTACTTTGATAGCCCTTGCGCACGACGTACCCGACGACATCAGCTACGAATATTGAACACGATAGACACGGTAGACACGGTAGACACGGTAGACACATGCCGGTAGACACATAGGTAGACACATTAAACGGCGTTATAACGCCAAGTAGACACATAGACACGGTAGACACCAAAAAAAATAAACATATAGGAATTTTTCGAGTGAAAAAATTTTTCACAAAAAATCAGCCAGTCACACTTCAAAAAAAAACAACAACAACGAACAAAAACAAATTAATTTATAAATGTATGTGTCTATTGTGTCTAATGTGTCTACCATGCTTTATAAAGGTTGTTATAACGCGATTTTTTGGTAGACACATAGGGCTAAAGTTGGTGTCTACCATGTGTCTACCGCGTGTTACCATGTGACAACCTTTGCACTGTATCAGATGAAGCCGACCCGCCGAATCAGCGGAGCGAGTAAAGGGGGTCGCTAGTACCGCCCCCCTGTGAAGGCAAGAATTGTATCGAAGGAGCAAGGGCGATGAAATTAGACGAGGTAATAAAAATGCGTGGAGAAATCGCCGCATGTGAAAGGCGATTAGAATCACTGCGAGAAATGCAAACGGCAATGACTTCAAGGCTAGACGGCTTACCAAGAGCGAAGGCGCACACGTCGAAGGTAGAAGAGCTTGCTACCCGCATTGCCGATACTGAGAAAAATCTTGCAGAGTTTTATGCCGAAATCGACGAGAAGGTTAGCAAGCTTGCCGAAGAGATTTTCCGGCGCGTGGACGGCATGTCATGCACAGTCC
>JAFQZB010000116.1 GCA_017406175.1 Selenomonadaceae bacterium
ATTCCAAATCAATCAGACTCAGCCCGCGGAACAGAATCAGCATTTGCAGGAAGTCGGTTACAGTCCTTGCGCGATTGAAAATGACGTTGCTCATCAAAGATATTTTCGCGAGCCAGGCGGGAAAGCCAAAAGTTTCCCACAGCATGAATAAGCCGCTTAGCACGACCAATAGGGTAAGCAATAAATCAAAGCGTTTGCGTTTGAACGTGTAGTAGAAAAAAATCAGCAGACCGAGCGGAGCCATACTAAAGAAGGTCGCCATTTCGCAGTTGTTTATTCCTCTTGAGCCTCCCACATAACAGAACGGAAGGAGGGAATCACTTACGTAAAACATTTGGTGGAGCGGAGAGATATTGCCGCCGAGTTCAAAGCGCGAGCCGGGATATTCTGTCGCCGCCGTAATTTTTATCACGTCCTGCGAAACGAATATTGCATGAGCTATCGGAGCCATCACCACGAATAAGCCGACCAGCCAAAAGATTTTATCGCGGCGCAAGGATTTAAACGCGTCACGAGTAGTCACGGCGATTAAGCAGAAGAGGAAAGCCCAGCCGAATGAGACTTGCCAGGCGGGATAAATGCCGAAGATAAAAATTCCCGCACACCACAGCACGCCCGCCGCAAATAGAAATCGTTTGGTGTCGTCTCGTTGAAGGTAGAGTTTCCAGAACAAGACAAGCCCTTGCCCCGCCGCCAAAATCTCGGCGATTGAATTGACTGACCACCACCACTGCGCCAGAGGCGAGAACGTAATCATCACGGCGTAGAGGAGGCTTAAAGCTTTCTTGGCGTCTAGAATTTTTCTTGCGAACTCGAAGGACACGACGAACAAGACGATTAGCCTGCCCGCCCAAAAGAACGCCAGCCCAGAGCCTTGGTCTAAGAAGAGGTAGCCGAGTTGCGCGGGTCGGAAAATCATTGCCAGATGATGGACGGCTTGCCCGTAGACGATGAAGATATTCGTTGCCGTGCCGCGTATCAGGTCGTTTATCATAGAAAAATCCGTGAAGTATTGCGAGAAGGCAAAGGGCGTGAAAACAATCCACTCGTCGGAGCGAAGAGGTCTTGAGACGCCGAGCAGGTTTATATCAAGTTCGGGGTGCGAGAGTAACTTAGCGTAAAGGCTAATCGAGGAGCCGTGAATTTCAAGCAAGACGCACAGCAAAAAAATCACGGCGGCGATTGCAAATCTAAGCTTGAAGATAATTTGGGCTAGCTCATCGAATTGCCTAGAGGAAAAGATTTTATCCAGCTCGTCGAAGAAATTCCTTAGCTCGTTCATGTGAGTCACTCCCGAAAAAATTTTTCTGCATTGTAACATAAATCATCTAGCGTTTAAAATTTATTGGCGGCGGCAGGAATTTTTTTCGGGGCGGCAAATAAGCAAAACAAAGTAACGTAGGATTTTTTAGGAGGGATTACTTTGAGAGAGCTAGACGTTAAACTCATCACCGAGAACGTCGCGCAGATGTGCAAAGAGGCGGCGTATTATTTGCCGGAAGATGTCTATCGTGCCCTAAAGCGCGGACGCGAGACGGAGCAATCGCCGGTCGGTCAAATCGTCCTCGACCAAATCATCAAGAACGCCGAGATTGCACGGGCGGAGGATCGTCCTTACTGTCAAGATACGGGCATGACGATTGTTTTCTTGGAAGTCGGGCAGGACTTGCACATTGTCGGCGGCGACTTGGAAGAGGCAATCAACGCGGGCATTGCCAAAGGTTACACGGAAGGATATTTGCGCAAGTCTGTCGTCGGCGAGCCGCTGTTCAATCGCGTAAACACCAAGAACAATACGCCCGGCGTCATCTACACAAAGATTGTTCCTGGTGACAAGCTCAGCATCACGATTGCGCCTAAGGGCTTCGGCTCGGAGAACAAGTCGGGAATCAAAATGCTCGTGCCGGCTGATGGCGTGCGCGGCGTCAAAAAAGCCGTCATGGAAATTATCCTGCACGCGAGCATGAATCCTTGCCCGCCGATGGTCGTAGGCGTCGGCATAGGCGGCACGATGGATAGAGCCGCGCTCCTGTCCAAGAAGGCTTTGACCCGTTCAATCGACGAACGCAACCCCATGCCCGAATACGCCAAACTTGAGCAGGAACTTCTCGACATGATTAACGCGACGGGCATTGGTCCTCAGCTCGGCGGCACGACTTCCGCTTTGGCAGTCAATATCGAATGGGCTCCCACGCACATTGCAGGCTTGCCCGTGGCAGTCACGATTTGTTGTCACGCAATGAGGCATTCGCATAGGGTGCTGTAAAACTTAGCAAAGGAGAGATTAACAGAATGGCTGAAAGTATCCGAATCACTACGCCGTTCACCGAGGAGATGTCCCGTAAGCTCAAAGCGGGCGATAGCGTCCTCATTACCGGCACGATTATTAGCGCAAGAGACGCTGCACATAAAGTCATGACGGAGGCTCTTGCACGCGGCGAGAAATTGCCCGTTGATTGGACGAATCAAATCGTTTACTACCTCGGACCCACGCCCGCTAAACCCGGCGACCCGATTGGCTCATGCGGTCCGACGACTTCGGGCAGAATGGATGCTTATACTCCCACGATGCTTGACCAGGGTATCAAAGGCATGGTCGGCAAGGGTTCGCGCACCAAGGAAGTTGTCGAGGCTATGAAAAAGAACGGCGCAACTTATTTCGCGGCAGTCGGCGGGGCGGCGGCTCTAATCGCTAAGTCCGTTAAAAGTTACACCGTGCTTGCTTATCCCGAACTCGGCCCGGAGGCTGTGGC
>JAFQZB010000117.1 GCA_017406175.1 Selenomonadaceae bacterium
CGTGAAATATTTCGAGGGTGCGCCCGAATTGCACGGCAGATTTGACGACGACCGTGACATCATTTATCTAAACGGGAAGTCGGAAACGTCGCTGGACTGGGCATTTTGGCATGAGGCTTTCCACGTGATGAAAAAGCATGAACCGGAACTTTACGACGATATTCTTAGCCATGTTGAACGTCACGAAGTTTTTAGCAGTCAGCAGATAGAAAACTATCGCAAGGCAGTCAAGCAACCGAAAATGAGCAAGACAAAGGCAATGGAAGAAATGCTTGCCGATGCTTTCGCTGATATGAAGACCGGTCGGCGCGTCGTTGCGGCAATTTCAAAAGAAAACCGGAGTCTCGCAGACAGGCTCGCTACATTTACTCAAAAATTGCTCGACGGCGTAAAAAAATTTTTCAAAGCAAAGGAAGTACGGGAAAAATATCCGTCAATCACGTTGACAAGCAAGCAGTTCAAAGATTTTGCAACGCGAATAGATGAAAATATTTACGCAATGCGAGGTTCTAAGGCGGCAAAAAGCTCTAAGGGCTATAAAATTTTAAGTGTGATGACTCGTTCGCCATACGAATACGCGCCAACAAAGCAAAAAGCTTTTGACATTGAGTCGGCTAAGGAATTGAGTAAAAAATATTCGTCCGAAGCAATTCAGAAAATGCTACAAGATTTAAGTCCGTTAGGACGCAAGAATAAAAATTATGGCAAGGAGATTATGCAGGAGGTTAGAGCTTGCGGGAGGTGAAAATTTTGGAAGAAAAATATTGTGGAGTATGGGGACATCTGCGGGAAGTATATATTCAGAAGAAAATACCTGAACTATATAATTTGCTCGTTGAGAAAGGCGAACTGGAAGAGTATTTGACGGGGTATCAACTCGCCTATTCCAATCGCGCCGAAAAGATAGCTGAAAAACTGGCGGCAGAACGTGGCGTCAACGCTCAACTCTACGAAAATGATTCGCTTGAGTGGATTCTGGCAACGGAGAAAATTCAAGAAGAAGTTCATGACACTTTGGAAAAGGAAATTCAGCAGTAACAAAAAAATTTGGTCATTCCCAAAAGGAACAAGACCAATTTTTTTATGTCAAAGAGTTAGAATTGTCCAATGGATTACTTTATGATAAAATTTTAAAGGAAAAGGAGAGTGAGCAATGAAAGTAAGTAAAACAGCCTACGACGACGCATTTCGTACCTTGCTAAACGATTGTAGCGAACTAATTATCCCCGTAGTGAATGAAGTATTCGGCGAGCATTACACCGGCGCGACTTGTTGATTATTGAAAAGATAATCCATTTGAGAAAATTCAAATGAACTGATAACTTGAAGAGTGGAATGAAAGAGTAACGTCCCGAAACGCTCTCCCTAATACTTCGACTGGCGGTTAATCGTCAGTAGCTCGGTGAAGGCGGCAGAGAATTGCCCTAACAGGTAAAGCTGAGGAAAGCTGACTGGCGGCAGTTGGTGCAATCTATATGTCGGGGGTCTAAAAATCAGCTATGGTTAGAATGTCCAAATGGACTGACGAATTTGCGAAGGTACGGGTCTAGAAGTGCAAACTGTAGAAATGCAGTTGACGTTAAATCGTCGCAGACGAGGTCTAGTAAGAATCGGTGTTATGAAAAACCTTAATGTGTTAAAGGCACATTTAAATCTGCAGGCTCACAGCAAAAACCTAAAGCTGAATGTAAAGATAGGGTTATCGGAACAAGGAAAGGTGCGGAGCGTTAGTAAGCCGACGAAGAAAATAAGCGGTTGAATCGGCACTGAAAAGTAGTGCTCGAACCAGCGAAGTTCCTGTAATGGGAATGGAGGAATGGGCACAAGTCTTTGGTAATTTCAAACAATCACTCAATCGAATAAGGATTCGAGCAAGACCAAAAGGGTCGCTCCATGAAAGGAGTGATGCCTTATGACCGAAGAAAATATCTACAACGAGCTGTACGAGAGGGCGAAAAACGGCGAACACTTTACAAACTTAATGCCACTCGTCCTAAGTCGAGAAAATATTTTGCTAGCGTACATAAATATCAAGAACAACACAGGAAGCAACACCGCCGGAACGGATAAATTGACAATCGCGGACATCAGCAAATTAACGCCTGAAGAAGTGACCGCTAAAGTCAGATATATCGTATCCGGCACAAAAAGAGGCTACCGCCCAAAACCCGTAAGACGGAAGAACATTCCAAAGCCCAACGGAACAATGCGTCCACTTGGTATTCCTTGTATCTGGGACAGACTGATTCAGCAATGTTTTAAACAAATATTGGAGCCGATTTGTGAAGCACACTTCAGCAAGCACAGCTACGGTTTTAGACCTAATCGCTCAGTTGAAAACGCAATCGCTGAAACGTATCAAAGACTGCAAAAGTGTAACCTTCACTATGTCATCGAATTTGACATCAAGAGCTTTTTCGACAACGTGAATCATGCGAAACTGATAAGGCAAATGTGGACGTTGGGAATCAGAGACAAACATTTTCTGGGAAAAATTTTGCGTATGCTAAAGGCTCCAATCAAACTGCCCAACGGTAAACTTATTCACCCGCAAAAGGGGACACCGCAAGGCGGAATTATTTCGCCACTACTGGCAAATATCGTACTAAACGAACTAGACCATTGGGTAGAAAGCAACTGGGAAGAAAATCCGGTCGTATACAAATATGCAATAAGCAAAAATGGAACCAAAAGCGGATATAAAGCAATGCGCAAAACCAAGCTCAAGGAAATGTATATAGTACGCTACGCCGATGAC
>JAFQZB010000118.1 GCA_017406175.1 Selenomonadaceae bacterium
AAATTCCCGCGCTGATAAAAAAAGCCGTCGACGAAAACTTTTCCGCCAACGACATTACCGAACGCGCCTTAACTGCCGCAATGAACGAACTCGGCGAGGATTTCGGCTCAGGGAAAATCTTCTTGCCGCAAGTGCTACTTAGTGCGGAGACGATGAGGCTTGCCTTTGACGAACTCAAAAAAATTTTCCCCGCGCAAGAGACTAAGACGCAGGGAACGTTCGTTATTGCCACTGTCAAAGGCGACGTGCACGACCTCGGAAAAAATATCGTCGGGGCGTTGATTGCCAACAGCGGCTTTAAGCTCGTCGACCTAGGAAAGGACGTTGACTCCGCCGAGATTGTCCGCGCCGCCCTTGAACACGACGCCGATATTGTCGGGTTGTGCGCCCTCATGACGACGACTATGATTCAGATTGATAAAGTTATCGCCGACCTTCACGCGGCGGGCTGCTCGGCTAAAGTCATGGTAGGCGGCGCGGCTTTAACGCAAGAATACGCTGACGCCGCCGGAGCCGACGCTTACGCCCGCGACGGTGTGGAGGCTGTCCGATTAGCTAAGCAATTAGTCACGCGATGAACCATATTTGAATTCCGCATGACTGCCCGTTTTAGTCTTCGTAACTTCGAGACGGACGGGCATTTGATTTTTAAGCTCCTCGACGTGCGAAATTATCCCGACTAAGCGTCCGCCGCTCTGTTCGATTATCGTAGAAATCGCCCCGTCGAGCGTTTCGCTATCCAGACTGCCAAAGCCCTCGTCGATAAAGATTGTGTCCAGCTTAATGCCGCCCAAATTATTTCTGACAACCGCCGCCAAGCCCAATGCCAAAGATAACGAAGCCAAAAAACTTTCTCCGCCGCTGAGTGTGGCAACAGGTCGTCTTTCGCCCGTGTAGTCGTCAAGGATTTCCAGATTGAGTCCCAACTTTGAATCAGCGCGTTCGCCCACAGGATTGCTTTTCAAATTGTAACGGCGGTCGCTCATCTTTTCCAAGCGATAATTCGCCTCCGTCAAAACCTGCTCAAACATCGCGCTGAGGTAATACCTAGCAAAAGAAAGTTTGTTGCCGCTAATCCTTCCGTTCGCCGCGTCCGAAAGTCTCTTCCATACTCGCAAAGTCTTCTCCGCCGCAGAAATCTTTTTATTCAGCTCGGAAAGTTGCGCCGAAAGGTCTATGAGTTCATCCAAATCTTTTTTCAGCGACATTTCCTCACGAATCGCCTCGTTGAAATTTTTTTGCGCCTCATCTGCCCGACTTTTCAACGCGTCAACGTCAGGCAGCGTCTTGTCCTTGAGTTTGTCCGCAAATTTGTCCTTCGACTCCTGCGCCGTGGTTAATGCTCCTTCGCACGAAGATTTTTTATCGCTTGCCTCACGAAAAGATTTATCCGCACGTTTCCAAGCAGTTTCAAGCTCACGAAACTTTTTTCCAGCCGCGGCAATGTCGGCGTCGAGTTGTGCGGGATTCTCCAAATATGGTTCGGAAATTTGCTTTTGAACCGTTTGCCACTCGCCTAAACGTTGCGACCTCGTAGATAATGCGGTGTTTTGATTCTTATTTGCTTCGTTCAGTTTGGTTGTATTGTCCGCGATATACTTTTCTCCAAGTTCAATGCGTTTATCACAATCGGCTAGCTCGTCAGCTTTTTTCTTAGCGTCGTCGAAAATTTTTTGAGCAGTCAACTTGTCGGGCACGTCGGCAAATTTTTTGTTGTTGAGGTCGTTGCGTTTGGTATCGATTGCCGTTTGAATTTGAGCCGCTGAAATTTTCGCCTTGTCGAGCTTTTCTTTGCGTTCATCAGCTTTGGATTGTGCGGCATCGATTTCTGAGTCCGAAGGAATGATTTTTTCGCTGAAGTCAACCGGATAATGAATTCGCGAGCCGCATACTGGGCAAGGTTCACCGTCTTTGAGATTTTTCGCAAGCAGTGCCGCTGAGCCGTCGCGCTGAAGTTTTTGCAGTCGTTCCAATTCCACGTTTGCGGCGTTAAAATCTTTTTCGGCGATTGAAACTCTTTGACGAGCACGCTTTAAATCATTTTCGAGCTGCTTAATCTCCTGTAAAATCTTTTCGCGCTCACGAGCCTTATCTAAAACAGTCTGAGCCTCGGCAAAGGCTTTTTCCGCCCCCGATAACTCGCTACGACGTTTTTTTAATTGTAAAAGCCGCGCCTCAAATTTTTTTGCGTCCTCTTCGCACTTTTTCACTGCATCATTTGCTGTTTTCAAAGCTTCATCGGCTTTGTCCAGAGCTTCGCGTTTGGCGTTCAAATCGACGAAGGCTTTTTTTATTTCCGCAAGTTTATCAGCGTCGGATTTTAATTTTTCGCGCTCGGATTGTTCGCCCTCGCGCTGGTCGTATTCTCTTTTGGTATCGTCGAAAAATTTTTTGGCTCGCTCAAGATTTTTTTTCGCCGTTTCGAGTGATTCATTGCGTCGTTTCAATTCTGCAAAGTCGTTCGCCAAAATTTTTCCCGCAGTGTAATCTGCTTGAGCCTCTTTGAAAATTTTATCGAGTTCGGCGGATTTTTTTTGCGCGGCGAAATAATCTGCGCGGAATTTTGCAAGAGTGGACTCGTCTGGTTCCACGTTCTGAAATCGTGCCGTCAAAGCGTCTTTATCTCGATTCAAATCATCAAAAAGGCTTTGTGCGTCGTCAGCCTTGCTCTTAAGTTCCGTTTCGATTCGATTATAAAGCGCGGCATTGAACAGCGTATCCAAAATCGGCTGACGTTCGGCGGAGTTTGCGGAAAGAAAATTTTTAAATTCACCCTGCGGCAACAACACGACTTGCCGAAATTGTTTTACGTTAAAGCCGAGCAAGTCTGTAATCGCGTTCGTAACGTTTCTAGTTTGCGTTTCTATAATCTGCCCGTCGCGTTGAAGTTCGGCTGTCAGCTGATTTGGGTTGCCCTTCCGATTCGGGTGATAAGTTAAAGTTCGGCGCACGCAGTAAATTTTTTCTCCCAATGCAAAAGAAAATTCGACTTCGGTTTTAACATTGTTTGAAATGCCCTTCGAGCGCATCATGACGCCGTCGCGTTCATCGCCAGAAGCCGTGCCGTAAAGTGCAAAACAAATCGCGTCAAGGATAGTCGTTTTGCCCGCACCCGTCGCCCCGTGAATCAGAAAAATTTTCTCGCCGCGCAAACTTTCTTCAAAATCCAATTTAACAGGCTTGATATAAGCTCCAAACGCCGTCATTTTTAATTTAAGTGGTCTCATTATCTCTCCTCCCGTTCAACTTCGCGTAAAATTTCTTCTAACGCGGCTTGCTCATCATCAGTCATTGGTTCCTGCATTACGTCTTTAAAAAAGTTAGCGAACTGCTCAGAAATCGAATCTTCCTTGCGAAAAGAACTCGGCGACGCGTCGTCATAACTCTTTAAATGATTCTCGCGCTTGACTTCCAAAAAGTTCGGAAAAGCATCGCGAAGTTTTTCTGTTTCGTAAATATAAACGCCGTCCGTTAAAATTATCTGCACATAATCCTGAATTGGTTTGCGATTTACAAGCTCATTGAATTTTCCTTCGACAATGACTAAATCTCTTTTCGGCTTAAGCCTAATTATTTTAGATTCAATGTTCCCTAAGCCGTCAATATCAACAATCGTAACGGATTTTTTATGGTTAGCCTCGTCGAAGGAGTATTTTAGCGGCGAGCCACTATAAAAATTCTGCGGTTTATGAAGATGACCAAGCGTGACGTAATTGTATCCAGAAAAAATATTTGCGTCGACGTTCGATAAAGTGCCTACGATTTTTCGTTCAGAATCGGATTCGACGCCGCCAGTCAGGAATACATGAGCCAAAGCGACACTACGTTTGTTCGCAGGGATTTTCTGCCGTACAAGGTCGACATAAAACTTATTTGCGTCGTTATAAGTCAGTCGCTCGGCGTCCTCGGAGAAAAATTTTGATTTAATCTCGCCCGGCTCGAAGAAAGGAATCATTGAGAAATAAATTTCGCCGAATTTATCATTCAAAACGACTTGAGCGGGCGTATCGGTGATTTTAGCGGCGATAAAAATGTTTTGACGTGCAAAAAGTTCGCTTCCAAAGTTCAAACGGGTCGCGGAGTCGTGATTGCCTGCGATAATTAGCGTCGGGAGCTTTCTTTCTGCCAACTTTGTCAAGGTCTCGTTGAACAGGTCTACGGCATCGATTGGCGGAACGCCTCTATCGTAAATGTCGCCGCAAATCAGAATCGCATCTGGCTTTTGGTCGTCGATGACCTCAAAAATCTCGTTGATGATATTTATCTGGTCGTCGAGGAGATTTTGCCCCTTTAAAGTCTTGCCTAGGTGCCAATCGGCGGTGTGAAGTAGTCTCATAACCAAACCTCCTAAATTACTTAAAATCAGCAGAAGATATCATCGGCGCGAATTCTGTTGGATTAAAGTCGTCTTTATCGTCAAAGCTATTTCCACGGAAAATTTTCTTGCCGTCGAAGTCGGGCTTACCAGCTTTGTCGTCAAAGGTCGTCCGGCATTTCGGGTAAGCAGTGCAACCCCAGAAGTCGCCGTTCTTGCCTTTGCGCTTAATCAGAGCCGCGCCGCACTTCGGGCATTGAAAAGCACTTTCCGCCACGGCAAATTTTGCTTTTGTAGCCTCAGCGCAGAGTTTGCTTGTAAATGCCACTTGCCCCGCTAAGAAATCTTCTAAGGTGCCATCGCCTTCGCTCATCGAATGCAATTTATCTTCCCAAATCGCTGTCTCGTCGGGATAAGTCATCTCGTCGGGCAGGGCGTCTATCAAAAGGTAAGCCTTCTCCGTCGGGTAAAGAGTTTTCTTGACGACTCGCAAAAATTCCCGCTGAATCAAATCATCGATAATCGTAGCCCGCGTCGCCTCCGTGCCAATGCCGTAAACGTCCTTTAGTTGCTTCTTCGCGTCGGGGTTCTTAACGTACTTGTGAATATCCTTCATGCCCTGCACCAGACTTGACGAAGTAAATCTCAAAGGCGGTTTCGTCGTGCTCTGCTTGAGCGCGGATTTTTTTTGCTTAACGTCGTCGCCCGTCTTCATCTGCGGCAAAAGGGCTTCGGTCTCGTCATCAGCTTTGACCTTCGGCGCAACGTAAAATTCTCGCCAACCAGCTTGCTTAACGACTTTTCCGCGTGCCGTGAACTTCTCGCCCTTGTACTTGACCTCAACTATAGTCTCGTCGTAGACATGCAACGGATAAAATTGTACGGCGTAGTTCTTTGCAATCAGATTATAAACGTTGAGTTCAACGGCGGGCAGTTGCACGTTAAGCGGCTTTTGCGTCGGGATAATCGCGTGGTGCGCCGAAATCTTTTTATCGTTCCATGCGCGGCTTTTAATCGCGGCATTGGCATGAGCAAATAAATTCTTCATGCTGTCATTGTTCAGGCGCGAGAGGTTCCTTAAAATCCTCTGCGCGTCCCTAAATTGACTCGTCGGCAAGTATTCGCAGTCCGAACGCGGGTAAGTCGTAAACTTTTTCTCGTAAAGCGATTGCGCCGCCTCCAAAACCTGTTGCGGCGTGTATCCGAAGGCTTTTCCCGCCGCTACTTGCAAACTCGACAACGAAAACGGCAACGGTTGCCCCTCTTTTTTCTCCGTCGTCTTGTATGAGGCTATCTTTCCGTCAAGCGGTGCGGTCGAAAACTTTTTAACAAGCTCCTCGGCGAATTTTTTATCAATCAAACGTCCCTCACTGTCGAAGGCGGGCAAGTCCAGCATTTTTTTTGACGGCTTGAACTGCGCTACGAAATCTCCGTTGGCATGGGCGAACATCAGCCGAATATTGAAGAAGTCTACGGGCTTAAAGTTCGTTATCTCGCGTTCACGACGCACGACTAATGCTAGCGTTGGCGTCTTGACTCGTCCAATCGGCAAAACTAATCCGTCATGACCTAAGCGACGCGCCGCCAATGTGTATGCTCGCGATAAATTCATGCCGATTAGCCAATCCGCACGACTCCTCGCCAACGCCGACTGCTTTAAGTTAAAAAACTCCGCGTTGTCCCGCAAATCGGCGTTCGCTCGTAAAATACTCGTCTCGTCCAGTGCGTTTAGTAAAATTCGCTTGACGGGCTTTTTATTTCCGACAAAATCCAAGACTTCATCGACAAGCAGTTGCCCTTCGCGGTCTGGGTCGCCGGCATGGATTATTTCGTCCGCCTTTGCGATTAAGTCCTTTACGATACCGAACTGCTTGACCGTCGACGGGGTTATTTCCAATTTCCACTGCTTTGGCACTATTGGTAAGTCTTCCAATCGCCATATTTTATATTTCGGGTCGTAAGCGTCTGGCTCCGCCTGTTGCAAGACGTGACCGACCAACCAAGTAACGATTCCTCCAGAAGTTTTTATATATCCGTTGCCATTATGAGGATTTTTTAAGCACGCTGCCAATTCTCGCGCCATCGAAGGCTTTTCCGCTATGTAAAGTCTCATTTGATTCACCTCGCCGCGATTATAGCACAAAAAAAAGCCCGCCGCATTGACGGGATTAGAACTTTCCAGAAGTTATCTATCAGAATTTCTATCGGGCGGAGCCATCGGATTGCCGTTTGAGTCCTTCGGCGGCTCTGGTCGGTTTGAATCATCGGAATTTCTATCGGGCGGGGCAATCGGCTTGCCATTTGAATCCTTCGGTGGCTCCGGACGATTTGTATCATCGGAATTTCTATCAGGCGGCGCAATCGGGTTGCCGTTTGAATCTTTCGGCGGCTCTGGTCGGTTTGAATCATCGTAATTTCTATCGGGCGGGGCAATCGGATTGCCGTTTGAATCCTTCGGCGGCTCTGGTCGGTTCGTTCCGTTGAACTTTTCTTTAGCCTTGTCGTATTTCTGCTTAGTTTCCTTAACTTTATCGAGAGATGCCGCGCTCACGGGCTGAATATTCGCCGCTCCAATTCCAAAAACAAACGCTCCGATTAATAAACTGCTTAAAATCTTCTTCATAAGCTCACTTCCTAAAATTTTTTCCGATTATATCACGCAAAATCATTTTGTCATTGGAAATTGATTAAAGATTGCTGAACTGAATATTATAAAGGTTGCTGTAGACGCCGCCGAGTTCTAAAAGCTCCTTGTGCGTCCCTGATTCGCAAATTCTGCCCTTGTCAATGACAAAAATTTTATCCGCGCCAAAAATCGTACTCAATCTATGCGCGATTACAAAACTCGTCCGCCCAATCATTAAATCATCTAGTGCCGCTTGAACAATTTTTTCGCTTTCCGTGTCCAATGCGCTCGTTGCTTCGTCGAGAATTAAAATTTGCGGATTTTTAAGCATTGCTCGCGCTATCGCCATGCGTTGACGTTGTCCACCGCTTAAATTCAAGCCTCGTTCGCCAATTTTCGTTTGATAACCTTCCGGCAATTCGCAAATGAATTTATCTGCGTTCGCAGCCTTTGCCGCCGCTATTACTTCCTCATCAGTCGCGTCAAGTCGCCCATATCGAATATTTTCCATTACCGTTGTAGAAAATAAAAGCGTTTCTTGCGGCACGATACCTATTTGCTCGCGTAACGAATTAATTTTTACGTCGCGAATGTCAATTCCGTCAATTTTTATATCGCCAGACGTTACATCGTAAAATCTCGGAATTAAATTCGCGATTGTCGACTTTCCTGCGCCACTTGGACCTACAAAAGCTATCATTTGCCCCGGTTTTACTTCAAAACTCACATTTTCCAACGCATTATGCACGCCATCATAGCTGAAAGTCACATTTTCGACGGTCACATTGCCTTTTATCGGCGGTAATTCTATCGAATTAGGCTTATCATTGACTGTTTCTGGCAAATCTAGCACTCCAAATATCCTGTCGATTGCCGCCATTGCCTTTTGAAGTCGTCCGTATATCCTCGACAGTCTTTTTACCGGATTTGCGAGGTTTACGGCATATGTTAGGAACGCAACCAACGCTCCCGCCGAAATTATCCCGTTTACGACTTCATATCCGCCGAACCATACGATAAAAGTTACTGCGACTGCCGCTAAAAATTCTACTGTCGGCGTTAAAAGGCTCGTTATTTTTACATTATCTATCGTCGCCTTGAAATTTAGCTCATTTTCTACTTTAAAGCGGTCAATCTCATATTTTTCGCGCACAAACGATTTCACAACGCGGATTGACGAGATACTTTCCTGCAAAAGCGACGTTATATCCGCTAATTTCTCTTGAATTATTCGGCTCGTCGATTTTATTTTCTTACCAAAGATTCGCATTGAAACTCCGACTAATGGCACCGTTACCAGCGTTAAAAGCGTCAATTTCCAGTCCAAATAGAACATCATCGCGATTGAACCAATTAAAATCGCGCCTTCCGTGAACATTTCTATCAAATTATCTACTAAAGCCGACTGAATTGCGCCTACGTCGTTTGTTAAATAACTCATTGTCTCGCCGGTCTGGTGTTTATCGAAATACGCCATTGGCATTCGCTGAAATTTCCTAAACATGACCTCGCGCACGTCCACGACTACTCTTTGCCCGATATACGACACTAAATATGATTGTCCGTAATAAAATACGCCGCGAATCGCAAATACGACCACGATACTTACTGAAATAAAATTTAACATCGCCATATCGCGTTCGGCTAGCACTTTGTCAATCATATCCTTAATTATCCACGGCAAATATAAATTCGCTCCAGACGCGCAGATTATACAGATGATTGCAAGTCCAAATTGCCCTAAATACGGCTTAATGTATGCTAAAAGTCTCTTATAATTCTTCATTTCGTAAAAAATGGCTTCTCCCAATCATCAGGATAACCGAAATCCTTTGGATTTTCATCACAAATTTCTAATCTGCTGTGAATTGTGTCCAAAACTTCCCAATAAGCCAGCGCACGACCAGAATTAAACGAATTTGGTTCTTTTTTTTCGTCTTCGATTGATTCATACGCATATTCAATTACGCTTTCGATAATATAGCGCACAGAGTCCTTATCCATAGTTTCAATCATGTTTTTTCTCCCCTTTTTTCTAATTCTTTGACGCAATTTTGAATAGATTCGTTAAAATTTTTAATTTCGTGCAACCAATGACCGATTCTGCCAGCTTGTTTATCGGGTCTCTCGTACCAATCGGCATAAATTTTCCAAGGTTACTTAATTTTCACGAGATGTTCATCAATTTCCTTTTGCAAAGAACGAATTCCTTTTCTTAGTTGATTAGACGTTTGATTTTCCAAGTTTTTCTCCGCAAATAATTGTAAATCAAATTTCAAGATTTGTCACCTGCCGTTTCTAAAATTTTTTTTGCTACGCGAGCCACCGCGCCATGTTCGCCGAGTTTTTTACAGGCAGATTGCAATTTCCATACGATTTCAGACCGATTATCTAATATTCTTTGCAACTCGTAAGAAATTTTTTCTGGTGTAACGTCATTTTGTAGGAGTTCGGGCAAAATTTTTTCGTCAGCTAAAATATTCGGCAAGCTGAAAAATTTTATATCTACTAAAAGCTTTCCGATTAAAAAATTTAACGAATTCATTTTATAAAGCACGACGCACGGCAAATTTAATAATGCTGCCTCTAAAATTACAGTTCCGGATGTTGCGATTGCCGCTTCAGCGATTTGCATCAAGTCATATCGCCGAGATGATTCAACAAGCTGAATATTTAAGCCTTTTACGTCGATTAAATCTTTAATTCCGTCTGCTACTGGCAAAAAAAATCGTTTATTCGGCATAAATTTAACGGCTTCAAGCATTGGCGGCAACAAAAAATTGATTTCTTGTCGACGCGAGCCAGGTATTAATAAAATAATTTGTTCTGAATCATTTACGCCGAAAAATTTCCGCGCATTGACCTTTGACATTGACGGCTTGACGGTGTCGACTAGCGGATTGCCTAAGAAAAAAATTTTCGCGCCCGCCGCCTCATAAACGGGAAGTTCAAAAGGAAAAATTGCGATGAATACGTCAGCGATTGCGGCGCAGTCCTTTGCGCGACCTTTTCGCCATGCCCAAGCAGAAGGCGGGATATACGACAGGATTTTTATTCCGAACTTCTTCACGCGCTTAGCAAGCCGCCAATTAAAATCGGGATAATCAATCAGTACGAGCAAATCAGGACGTTCGACGCGGGCAAACTCTGTTAAATCGTCAAGGAGCTTAAAAATCTTGCGGAGGTTCTTGATGACTTCGACGACGCCCATGACGTTATAATCTTTGAAGTTTCGCACGAGCCGAACGCCTGCCGCCTCCATGAGATTGCCGCCCAGTCCGAACAGCTCCGCCGAAGGGGAAAATTTTTTTATCTCGCGAGCCAAAGACGCCCCGTGAACATCGCCCGAAGCCTCGCCCGCCGACATCATGATTTTCAAAATCTCCACCTCCTTTAACGCGCCAATTATACCAACAAAAAAGACTCCCGACTATAGCCGAGAGCCTCCGCCGAAAAATTTTACTTAATCACACGTTGACGCCGTAATCTCTGCCCAGAGCCGCCAAGCCGCCCTTCCAGCCAGAGCCAATGGCGTTGAACTTCCACTCGCCCTTATTGCGGTAGATTTCGCCGACAACGACAGCCGTCTCAACCGAAAAATCTTCGCCGAGGTCATAGCGGATAAGTTCCTTGCCCGTCTCGTCGTCAACGACGCGGATATAAGCGTTGCTGACTTGTCCGAACGTTTGACGGCGAGCCTCCGCATCGTAAATTGTGACGGTGAAATCAATCTTCGTGATTTGGGGAGGAACTTTGCTGAGGTCAACTTTAATTTCCTCGTCGTCACCTTCGCCCTCGCCGGTCAAGTTGTCGCCCATGTGCTCAACTGCGCCGCTCTTATGCTTGAGGTTGTTGTAGAAGACAAAATCCTCGTCCGAAGTGACCTTGCCATTGTCGCCGAGCAGGAAAGCCGCCGCGTCGAGGTCGAAATCAGAGCCGCCGTCGTATTTGTTAGTATCCCAGCCTAAGCCGATTAAAAGTTTCTTCAAGCTAGGGTTGCCCTTCGTGAGGTCGACCTTTTGCCCCTTCTGCAAACTGATTGCCATTGATGACCCTCTCCTTTTTTTACTGCTAGTATTTGTCGGAAGTTTTTTCCGCGAACCGCCTGCGGGAAAATTTCCGTTCCTCTTGGCATTTACAAAACTTACATTTCTGGGATTTGAGCCTTCGGCATTGCCGGAAAAGCTTTTGTGCAACATGTCTCGCAACTTGGCAACGTTTTCATCGTCGAGTTGTTCGCAAAGCCGCAACATCGTATCCAGTGCCCGCGTTGTATAAAAATCGTCAAACTTCTTCCAATGAGTGTGCGCCCATTCGTTACGAACGTTTTTCAATTCCCTGACCCAATTCAGATAGCTCATTGGATGTTTTTTGCTGAAGATTTTTCGCCAATGAATTTCAATCAAGCGCAGACAAAGTTGTATGTCAAGTGCTTCGACAAGCTCCGCGTAATTTCCAGCCGTCGGCAAATCGGTCTTCTGATATTCGCGAAGAACATTCAATACGCCTTCACTCCACCAACTGTCCTTGCCGTAGTTAGAGAAAAGTTCCTGCGCGATCTGCGGTGCCAGTATCTCTCGCAAAGTCACATTCATTGCCCTGCCGACAAGTTCATGATTCGACAAGTAATCAACGTCCATAGCTTAATCCTTTCTGCCGACAGTCCAACTCAAGCCCCAATCAAAAGCTTTATCCATTTTCTCCGAGTCGTCGAAGAACTCCACGACCTTTTCAACGCTGAAAGTTCCGCCG
>JAFQZB010000119.1 GCA_017406175.1 Selenomonadaceae bacterium
GACATCATAATAGACAGTTTTCTTGCCGTCTTTAATCAAAGTCACGCCTTTAGCCGTTTGACTTATCTTGCGACGAAAATGTTTAGCCCAAAGTTCTTTACTCGCCACTGCCGTGAACATTGCAGGAGCTTCCAGTGCAAAACTCGTTAAATCTGCGACTTCATATTTGTGAAATCTCGCCATCGTTGACAAGAACGACAGATATTTTCCGATATTGCCCTGTAAACCTTTTAAATATTCTTGATTTCTTTCCTCGATTACTTTTGCTGTTATATCCGACATAAAAAATCCCCCCAAAAGTTACTTTCAAAATCGTAACACTTGAGAGGATTTGCAAAGTCTTATCTTTTTGCGAATTCTAGCTACTAAGTTCAGCTATCAGGATTTCTTTAATGCGTGAGCGAATATTGTTGACGCGACCGACCCATTCCAGCGGATTTTTTACTTTCAATGCCTCATCAACGCCTTCGCGTTCCATTTGACGTTCTACCATTTCCTCGAATCTGTCGCTATAACTGTCCTCTATGCCTGACAAATATTCAATCAGCATTTTTTCTTCCACGAGTTGAGCGTAGTCTTCAGGTTTTTCCGCCAACAGATAATTTTTCCGTAAATCAGCCCACATACCCAGATACGGAATGTCGTCCTTTTCAAAATCCATTGTAAAATCTCCTTTCAAATGCAACCTTTGTAATTTTCTCCCCCGTAATGTGCCCATTATGGGCACAAAAAATTTTTTCTTTAATGACTAAACTTTTTTGATTATGGATGATGTAAAATTTGGTTTTCCGCCATTATCTTGCGCCGTCGTTTTACATTCGGGATAGTTACTGCAACCCCAGAAGAAACCTTTTTTTCCCTTGCGGCGCACCATGACTTTTCCACAGTTCGGACATAACACACTGCTTGACGGCGGCATTATTTCTGTCTTACGAGCCTTATCCAGAAGTAGTGATAGCCCTTTCAGCTGACTTTGGTAAAATTTTTCATAGCTTGTTTTTCCTGTTGCTACTTCTTCCAATTCTTTTTCCCATATCGCAGTTGTGTCAGGATAAATCATTTCGTCGGGTAAAATTTTTACTGCAAGGCGAGCTTTGTCTGTCGGCTCGAAAAATTTGCCCTTCAATTTCAAGAAGCCGCTATCTTGAAGTTTTTCGATGATTCCTGCTCGTGTTGCCTCCGTTCCTATTCCTGAACATTCCTTGAGTTCGGCTTTTAAGGCGTCATCTTTGACATAACGATAAATCTCTTTCATTGCTTGCAGAAGCGTTGACGGAGTAAATCTTGTCGGTGGCTTTGTCGTTTTCTCAGCAACTTTAGCAGAAATATATTTGACCGGCTCATTTTCCCGAACTGGCGGTAATATTGATTCCTCTTCTTCCGTTTCGGACTTCGCCGCGTTTCTGTAAATTGCTTTCCAGCCGAGTTTAGTGACGAGTTTACCTTTGCCAATAAATTTTTCATCCGCGAAAGTTATAATCACCGTCGTTGCTTTGTATTCATGTACTGGATAAAACTGTGCCAGATATGCTTGCGCTACCATTAAATACAAATTTTGCTCAATGCTTGTCAGCTTTGCAAAGTCTGCCTTTACTCGTGTTGGGATTATCGCATGATGTGCTGATATTTTTTTGTCATTCCACGCCTTACTGCGAATCGTGACATCGGCTTTTACCACTAATTCGGTACGTTCTTTGTTTGGCAAATCCTTTAAGTGTCCGAGAATATCTTTTACATCCGAATATTGATTTTCGGGCAGATATTCGCAATCGGAACGCGGATATGTCGTCAATTTCTTTTCGTACAGCGTCTGCATTGTGTCGAGAACTATTTGCGGAGAATATCCGTACCTTTTTCCCGCTTCTATTTGTAGTCTTGACAACGAATAAGGCAAACGCTGTGATTCTGATTTATTCTTTTCTTCGATGCTGATAACTTTGCCTTGTGTTCCTTTGGGCAAATCATTAAGCTTTTTAACGAACGATTCAGCAATACTCGCATTTAAAAGCCGTCCTTCGTTGTCCAATTCCGATACCGTATCTGACATCTGCCATATCGTCGGTATCTCGCCAATATTATTCGCAAAAATGGCTTTAACTGCGTAATGTGTCACTGGCTTGAAATTCTTTATTTCCTCTTCTCTATGAACGACTAAAGCCATCGTCGGAGTCATTACCCTGCCGACAGAAACGCTTTCATAACCAGATTGCCGCGCTTGAATTGTGTATGCTCTCGATAAATTCATACCGATTAGCCAATCTGCGCGGCTCCGCCCCAACGCCGCATTTTTCATGCCTTCAAACTCGTTGTTATCTCTCAAATCTTTCAGTGACTGCTTGACTGATTTTTCGTCCAGCGCGTTGAGCAAGATTCTTTGTACTGGCTTTTTGTTCCCGACAAAATCAAGAACTTCATCAACAAGCAGTTGCCCTTCTCGGTCGGGGTCTCCTGCGTTCACTATTTCCGTTGCCTTGCCTATCAGCTCCCGAATAATCTTGAATTGCTTTGCCGCTTCTGCTTTTACTTTTAACTTCCACTGACTGGGAATTATCGGCAAATCTTCCATACGCCATGCGCGATACTTTTCTGCGTATTCGTCCGGATTCAACTGCTTGAGAATATGCCCGTAGCACCACGTCACTATTTCATTGCCGTCGTTGACACTGATATAGCCATCAAAATTTTTGCCGACACCTATGCCCGATGCTATTGCTCGTGCTAATGACGGCTTTTCTGCTATAAATAGTTTCATATTGCGTCTCCTTCATCTAAGTTTTTACAACGCCCTCAGATTAACACAGAGACACACTTCTAAAATCTTATTTTTTTGCATTTTCGTTAGCCGAACATTTTTGTTTGCCTTTCCTAGCTTCTTTCAATTATAGCGATAGGTAAGCCTTTGAAATAATCTCCAGCTTTTCCCCCGCTCCACACCGTGCGTGCGATTTTCACCGCACACGGCGTTCCATCTTTGATATTTCTCTCAATCTAATCAATCTACCTAAAGGATAATATTTCCAACGAGTTTTCTTAATTCATTGAGCTTCTTCATATCAGGATTACAGAATTTCAGATTTTTAGCCACAGTAACGGCTGTACTTGCGTGTATGAGCTTGTGAACTATTTTCGTGACCAAGATTAAATTTTCATACTCATCAGTGCCGCCTTGCGATTTAGGAATTTTATGGTGACAATGAATTTCTTTAGCAGTTGTAAATTTCTCACCGGTGACAGCGCATTTTCCTTTTTGAGCAAAATACAACGATATACGATTATCTACATATTCCATACTTCTCTTGTATGTTTTATGATTTATTATCTTTATTGCTCTTGTGTCGGATTCATATGAAACACCGAATTTCTTGCTCATTGGGATTTTGTGCTGAACATAACCGACAGGATAGATTGGTTCGTCCGATAAGTATCGGAGCATTTCAGATTTGCCGTATCGTTCTTTTTCGGCTTTGGTGAGTTTCCTGCCTTTCTTGCTTATTCCTGAAAGTCTGTTTGTAATTATCGTCATCACTGCTCTATTTAGCTTGTGACAGTAAAAATTGATTTCCGTAGCGATTCGGTAATAGTTTTGCATTCCTCTGACCATTGCATTGTATTGCCAGATTTCTTCAAGCCTTCCAATTTTTGGTCTTGGACGCGCAATTCTTTTGACTTGCTTAACGAGAGCTTTCTTTTTGGTGTTAATGTTTTTATCGCTTATATGAGATTTAACTACTTTTTGAGAGCCTTTAGAATAAACTTTAATTTTGAAGCCGAGAAATTCCGAGTATTTGCGCTTTACGTTGACTACTCGCGTTTTTTCCTGCGAAACTTCTAACTTGAGCCTTTCTACCAGCCATTGCGTGATTGCAATTTTTGTCCGTTCAGCCGCTGTTTTTGTTCTGCAGAAAATTCTAAAGTCGTCGGCATATCTAACTATGTACATTTCCTTGAGCTTGGTTGAACGCATTGCTCTATAGCCGCTACTTTTAATCGCCTTGCCTTTTGTGTTTTTCTTGTGCGAATATTTGTAAACAACGGGATTTTCTTCCCAGTTACTTTCTACCCACCGGTCAAGTTCGTTTAGTACGATATTTGCTAAGAGTGGCGAGATAATACCGCCTTGCGGTGTTCCTTTTATCGGATATTTTAGCTCGCCACTTGGCATTTTGATTGGAGCTTTGAGCATTCGTAATATTTTTCCCAGAAAATGTTTGTCTCTGATTCCCAACGTCCACATTTGCCGGATTAGCTTTACATGATTCACGTTGTCGAAAAAGCTCTGGATGTCGAACTCTATTATGTAATGCAAATGGCTTTTCTGAAGTCTGTAATATGTATCTGCGATTGCATTTTCTACTGAGCAATTCGGTCTAAATCCGTAGCTGTGTTTGCTGAAGTGCGCCTCGCATATCGGTTCCAATACTTGCTTGAAACATTGTTGTATCAGTCTGTCCCATATACAAGGGATTCCCAGTGGGCGTGGTTCTCCGTTTGGTTTTGGAATTTCTTTTCTTCTTACTGCCTTAGGGCGATAACCTCTTTTCGTGCCCGATACCGTATATTTAACCTTGTCAACGACTTCTTCGGTAGTCATCTTTTTGATGTCGTCAATAGTCATTCCGTCGGTACCGGTTGTATGGCTCCCTGTGTTGTTCTTGATGTTCCTGTATGCAAGCAAAATGTTTTCGCGGCTAAGGACGAGTGGCATCAGGTTCTTGAAGTGTTCGCCATTCTTCGCCCGCTCATACAGGTCGTTGTAAATGTTTTCCTTTGGCATAAGGCATCACCCCCTTGAGGAGCAACCCTTTTTGTCTTGCTCGAATCCTTATTCGATTGAGTGATTGATATGAAATTGTCAAAGACTTGTGCCCATTCCTCCAGCTCCATTACAGAGCTTTCATTGGTTCGAGCACTACTTTTCAGTACCGATTCAACTGCTTATTTTTCTTCGTCAGCTTACTATTCGTTCGATACCTTTCCTTGTTCCGATAATCCTATCTTTACATATAGCCTTAGGTTTTTGCTATGAGCCTGCAAGCTTGAATGTGCCTGTAACACATTAGGGCATTTCATATTCGCGATTTTTACTCTACCCCACTTACAACGATTTAACGCTACTTTGCATTTCTACAAAGCATGGCTTTAGACCCGTACATTCGCAAATTCGTCAGTTCCTCAAAGAACATTCTAACCATAGCTACTTTTTAGACCCCCGACATATAGGTAGCACCAACCGCCTCCGGTCAGCTTTCCTCAGCATAATCTGTTAGGGCTACGGTCTGCCGACTTCACCGAGCTTCTGACAACTTTCGCCGCCAGTCGGAGTATTAGGGAGAGCGTTTCAGGGCGTTACTCCTTCTTTCCACTCTTTGGACTACCAGTTCCCTCTGTTTTTGGAGAGCAACAGCTTTTCACTGTTGAACAAGTCGCACCGCGGATCCATTTGTACACGGTTGGACGAGAAACTTTGTAATGTTTAGCAATATAAGTCACGGTGTAAACTCTATCGTAATATCCTTGCTCGTAAAATCCGAAATCCTTCGGACATTTTTTAGCATTGC
>JAFQZB010000120.1 GCA_017406175.1 Selenomonadaceae bacterium
CGTCGTGTTCGAGGGCGGTGCGAACAATTTTTTCCGAGTCGACGTCCTTGCCCAAGTCGACGAGCTTAAAACCGCTGTTGGCAATCAACGCGCCGACAATATTTTTTCCCAAGTCGTGAACGTCGCCTTTAACGGTGGCAATTACGAATGTTCCCTGCGTTTTAGTTTCCTGCGCGGGGAAATTTTTTTTGAGTTCGTCAAAGGCAAGGCGCATGGTCTCCGCGCTGAGCAAAACTTGCGGGAGAAAAATTTTTCCTGCGCCGAAATCTTCGCCGAGTTCGTTCATTGCGGCAGTCAAAGCGCGTTCGGTAATTTCATTGGCGGAAAAATTTTCGTCGACGGCTTTTTTAATCAGCGCGGGAATTTCGTCCTTGTCGCCCTCTTGAATTGCAAGCTTAATCGCGTCGAGCGTGTCACGGATAATTTTTTCCTTAGGCTTATCGGTCGTGACTTGCGCGAGCTTGCTGAAGGCTAAGCCGTTCGGGTCGTGGCTAAGCAGGGCGGCGGCACTCTTCAAGACGTTTTGCATTGATTCATCGTAGGGATTCATAATCGGGGCGTCGAGACCGGCGGCGAGGCACATTGCAAAGAACGTCGAATTAATCAGCGGGCGATTGGGCAAGCCGAACGAGATATTGCTTAAGCCCATAGTCGTCGGCAAGTTCAGTTCACGATAAAGGCTAAGCGTCTTCAAAACCTCAAGGCAAGCATTCTTGTCGGCTGAAATCGTCATAACCAGAGCATCAAGGAGGAAGTCGCCTTCGTCGAGTCCTTGAGCCTTAGCCGCGTCGATAATCTTCTTTGCAACGTCGACGCGTTCTTCAGCGGTGGTCGGGACGCCGTGTTCAGTGAGCGGAAGAATCAGAATCGCCGCGCCATATCGTTTAGCAAGCGGCAAAAAGTTTTTAATGCGGTCGGGTTCGTAGCTCACGGAATTAATCAGCGCACGCCCCGGAAAATTTTTTAAGCCCGCCTCCAGAGCCGCCGCGTCGCCCGTATCAATGGCAAGTGGTGCGTCGGTGATTCGGGCAATCTCGCGCACGGCTTTTGACATCATCTCCGCCTGATTAATCCCGCCAACGCCCATGTTGACATCGAGGACTTGCGCGCCCGCCTTGACTTGATTAAGAGCGTCACGCTTGACGCCGAGCAACGAGCCTTCGCGAATCTCCGCCGCCAATTTCTTTCTGCCCGTCGGGTTAATGCGTTCGCCAATTAGCGTCGTCGACTTCTTGTCAATGGTTACTGTCTTTGAACGGCTCGCCAACATCAACGGACGATTGAACCTGCGCGGGGTCGGCGATAAGTTCTTAACGTTCAAAGCAAGCTCGCGGATATGTTCGGGCGTCGTACCACAGCAGCCGCCTAAGTAAGTCGCGCCCGCCTCAACGAGTTTAGCTCCCCACGCGCCGAAAGTCTTTGCGTCCATCGGGAACTTAGTTTTGCCGTCTTCAAGGTAAGGCATACCGGCGTTGGGTTGCACGCTGATTGGCACGCGGCAATTCTCCGCCAAAGTTTTCACGACGGGCACGAGCTGTTCAGGTCCTAGCGAACAGTTCACGCCGATAACAGACGCGCCCATTGCCTCAAGAATCACGGCGGCTGATTGCGGGTCGGTGCCAGTCACGGTGCGCCCGTCCTCCGAATACGACAGCTGACAGATTATCGGCAGGTTGCAAGCGTCCTTCGCCGCCAAAAGTGCCGCCCGCATCTCTTGAATATCAATGCACGTTTCGATTATCAGGAAGTCCGCGCCAGCCGCCGCTAATGCCTCCGATTGTTCGCGGAAAATTTTATAAGCCTCGTCGAAGTCCAAATCACCCAACGGCGCGATAAATCTTCCAGTCGGTCCGATTGAGCCAGCGACTTTGACATTGCCCGCAGACTTAGCAATCTTCACGGCGGCGAAGTTCAATTCCCGAACCCTATCCGCCAAATCGTAATGGGCAAGCTTCACACTCGACGCGCCAAAGGTGTTCGTCTCGATAATCGTCGCGCCCGCCTCAATGTACGCCCGATGAATCCGCTTGACTACTTCGGGTGCTTCGACGTTCATAAGTTCGGGACACGCCCCCGCCTTTAGTCCGCCCGCTTGGAGCATCGTCCCCATTGCCCCATCAAATATTTCTATCATGAGCTTTCCTCCTGTTTGTCAATGTATTCAAGGTATCTCCGATATTGCGCCGCTACCAATCGCTTAACGAACGCCGCCATATAATCAAAATCAGGCTCGCCCGCCGCGTTCACCGGCAACATCAAGCGTTCGCTCCTTAGCCGCGTATCACTCCGCTTGTAATTGAAGTTGTACTTGCCGCGAACCTTATCCGCTACCGTCGTTATGAACATGCCAACGTACTCATTCAGGAAATCCGCGTAGCCGCATGTTATGTCGCTCGTGGCTATGAAGTCCTCGCGCTTGTACACCGAATAGCCGATTGAGCCTTCGCCGTTCCGAATGAACGCTATGCAGTTGCCACGCTGAATCAGATTTGCAACCGGCTTAACGAACGTCAGCACGGCATTATTGCGATTCGTCGCACCAAGGTAAGATATGCCGCTCGCGTCCTCCTCAAGATGATTCAAGCCCTTAGCCTTGCCCGTCTCCAATCGGAATAGCTCGCTGATTAGGAACGGTTGCCACGTCTTAACGCTTAGCGGCTCCACTTGCACGGACTCCACGCTTTGAACGAACTGGCGATAGCTCTGCAAGATTCTTTCCTCGATAGCCTGGATATATGCCGCCATGAACTCGTAATCGGGCAAGCCGTCGTCCGTCACGGGCAACTGAATCTTACTGCGCCGAAGTCTCGTAAGCGTCGCACCATTTCCACCCCAGCTGAAGATAGACAACGTCTTTTTTAACAACGGCAAAAGAAATTGAGCGACGTGAAGGTTTAAGCTGTCGTTCGTTAAGATTTGAATGTTTTGCCCTGTGTAAAATTCCGTCGGCTGATAAAAAGCCGTCTGCGTGTCAAGCCCAACCGTTATGCAGTTGCCGTTGTCGCGAATGTAATTTGGTTGCTCGCCGATAAAACTTTGAACGCCGTTATTGCGGTCGGTGCGTGTGATGTAAGGGAAGGTTCCTTCGCCTGAAATCAATTTGTTCTTATCAATGCCGCTTGACGTGGCACGAATAGAAAACACAGACGACAAGTTAAACATTTTCCAGCGTTTAGAGCTAAGGGGCGGCGGCGGTTCAGTCAGGTTGCGTTTTTTTTTGAGCGGGAAGAGATATTCGCGCCCGTGAGCAATCATATTGAATTCAAAGGTAAGATAATCGGCGACGGTGTTATTAAAGTCCA
>JAFQZB010000121.1 GCA_017406175.1 Selenomonadaceae bacterium
AAGCGTAGCGTCTTCCCGAATGATACTGCTCTCTTGAAGGCTTTGGTCCTCGCTACCTAACTTGCTTCCCTAGTTTCCTTCATTTTCGGGATGTCTTTGTTTTCAAGGATTTCCGGTTCCATGCCTTTTTATATTTTCCGTAAAAAACACCGTTTTTTTATTTAGCGAACCCACAAGAAAACATCGAAAGTTTTACTGATTTTGTACCTTTTTGATATATTCACAGCATATCCTACGAAACATGGGAATATCTTCCAATGCGGTTTCCCACATTATCTGCACATTCAAATGATGAGTCCCATGATCAAAACAGTCTCGCAAGCCTTTGACATTTCTCCATGGTATCTCCGGCATTCCGGTCAAAGCATCATCTGACAGGTGCTTGGCAAGCTCTCCGACTTGGCCAATCGCCATAGCGCACGCGTTGCGGAGCACAAGACTTTTCTCAAATCGCTCTCTGTTGCCTTCGCAGGCCTCTAATGTCATGCTCACCTCATCGCAATATTGTATGATATGTTCCAACAAATGCGCGTCTTTGCTAGGCTTCATAAATCAGCACCTCATCTTTTTTCATGGTGTCCGTAAAATCTTTTATATCCGGCAGCCGGCTTATAATATCAACCTCTTTTTGAAGCGCGTCAACGAGATCCAGCCGGAATCCGCTTAAAGCAAAAAGCCCGCGCAAATTCCCTTTTTCAATGCGTATGTCCACATCGCTGTTTTCCGTCGCTTCGTTGCGGGAGTAAGATCCAAAAAGATATGCGCGATTGATCCCGTATCGTTGGCATATTGGTGCCACGCTTTTCTTAATTTCATCTACTGATAAAATTTTCTTTGTCATCATACCATCTCCTATTCACGTCACCAACGCAAAAATAAATAATTCAGCCCTAAAG
This sequence comes from Selenomonadaceae bacterium, assembly GCA_017406175.1. GTDB lineage: Bacteria > Bacillota > Negativicutes > Selenomonadales > Selenomonadaceae > Quinella. The sequence continues at coordinate 897 of JAFQZB010000121.1, forward strand.
TTCGTGAATATCGCGCCTCGGTAGCCAAGTTGCAAATCATTCGGATACCGATATTTTTAAGTTTATCATTGTCTTGATGAATTTTCAACCACTCTACAGGATCAAAAGGAGCACAATCATCTCGAATACGCAGAGTCAAAGATTCATCTTTGCGTACCAAAATATCAATGCTGTGTTTCCGACCGTCGCCACCCCCCCAACGAATGATATTTTTTCCCATTTCCTCTATGGAAAGTGCCACCAACATGGCTTCCCGCTTGGAAACACCATTGCTGAGCAAAAACAATCGCGTCGCTTCCGACAAATTAATGACCTCATTCATATTGGTCGCCGAACCGGTAAATATTTTTCCGCGCTGAAAATTTGTCGGCAATTGCAAAAAATCATCCGGTGTTCGGGGGATAGCCTTTTTTTGCAGGGCAATGATGAGGACAAGACCAAAAATAGCTAAAATCTCCGCAAAAACAAAGGCCGTCCATACCCCCGTCTCGCCGTAGAGAAGACCAAAAATTGTCCCTAATAGACAGACGAACAGCAAATTCTCCATGGCGGAGGACAAATAAGTCAGGCTTAGAGCATTGACCCCTAAATAATATTTTTGGAATATGTTGTTTATGGCGAAAAGAGGCAGGTACCAAATATAAATTCTAAGGGCTGCAACCGTTGTCTCTAAAGCTTCGCCCTCGCCATTTATAAACAAACGAACAAGAATAGGCGCGGCTAGAAAAGTAATCGTAGCCGTGAGGAGAGTTATGGGCAGACTTTCAGCCAATGAAATTTTTAACAATCCTCTTAGAGAATCCTTATCTTTCTCTCCGAAAAACACGCCGGACATAGTGAGAGTTGTAGCACTGAGGCCACCGGCTATGGGCAGAAAAATATAGTTCAAAGAATTGAGGACAGCAAAAGATGCCATAGCTGTCAAAGGTGCTACGATAAGCAAAACATGATTGATGACAAACATTTGTATGGTCTTGAAAAAACGATCCGTCGCCGATGGAAAACCTATACGCAGTATCGGCCACAACTGCCGCCACTGCCAACCGCGCCACAAAAAGCGTACACAATTGCTTTCCTGCCGGATTTCTCGGAGCATTACCAATAGAGCCGCTACATAGCAACATGACATTACTATTCCCATGCCCAGCATACCGCCGCGCAAATAGAACACATTGACCAATGCGCCAACGACATTTACTACGGATTGCACCGCTACGCTGCGTATAACGCATTTCGCCTGCCCCGTCAGGAAAAGAACTGCTGACTGCATTGGCAGGAACAGCAAAAGTGGCAATCCGAGGGAAATTCCTCGCAAATAGGCAGCGGCCAAGTCAGCAATCTCGCCACTCCCACCCAGCAAAACAACAATAGATTCAGCGTAACCGAATAAGCCCGCCGCCACCGCTATCGACAGCGGTAGGATTGCCACCAAAGCCACGGAGTAATAGGCTGAAGCGTCTTGCGCTTTTCCGGCTCCTAAGCTTTTGGCGCAGTTATTCTGTACTCCAATGTTGATAATTTGGCTGAACATCATCACCGTAAAGACAAGGGGAAAAGTCAACTGAAAGGCTGCCATTGCCTCAATTCCCAAGTAACGGCTAATAACAATACCATTCACCAGGGAACCGAGAAAAATCATCAGGTTATTAAGAATCATCTTCCCCATAAAGCGGCGATATGTGCTTTTTAGAAGATCTTCATTCATATAGACTGTGACCATATATTATGAGTGAAGAAGTTTATTTTCTCCGGCGTATTCAAAAAATGCGCAGGCTCAATTTGATACGGTGCGGCTTGTTCCCGATAGCGGCGCAAATCGCGATAAAGCAAATGTGTTTGCGGCATATTCCAAAAAATTTTACATCGGGCAGTATAGTCTGTATTCCCTTGGCGCAAAAATTCGTCAAAGGAATCGGCTATGACTTCCGTTGCATTGTTACACAAAAAATCGGACAGTTCCGTTAAATCCGTCGGCTCCAAAAGAATTGTCAGACCCGTTTCATCTGCATAAAAAGCAAAATCTGCTACATCAAGTCCGTATTTGTCAGCTGTCTTGACTACGACTTGATAGATTGCGTCTTCGCTAAATGTTGCGCCGCCTACCGCAACCGATTGTCCGCGACGACCTGCCAAAGAAAAAATTAAATTTCCGCCGTTTCGTTCCTCCACGCGAATTAAATAACCTGTGCGATAGCGATAAAGTCCGGCTTGATTAGTAACTATCAGCTCGTAAACTTCGCCCTCATTCAACTTGGTTAAAAGGCGCGGCTTTTCATCGTCCGCAGACGTTATCGGCAAAAATTCGTAAAAATTACTTCCTTCAAGCAGTCGATATTTATTAGTTCCTTCGATTGATTGTCCGACAAGAGCCGCCGACGTCATAAAATAGCCGTTATCAAAAGGAATGTCGCTGATATATCTGCGCAATCTGTCCGTATATATACGGAAGGGACCGTCGCCGAAAGCTGTTATCCTTTTCAGATTCGGCCAAACTCCGGACAAAATTTTGGAATCGAAACCTGCGCTAAAAGCACGCCGCAACCGGTCGGCTCGTTCTTTATCGCCGCTCAAATGTCCTTTCATTCGTCTTAATAGTTCGGTGGAAACGTCCAAGGCGAAGGTAATTTCTCCCTTTTCTATGTCGTGACAGATGATTTCCCAATGTTTTTCTACGAAGGTCAATGTTTCCACAATTCCCCAAGTAGATGGTGCTATCAGTTGCTCGACGGCTTGCTCTTTCAGCGCAAAAAGTACTCGCAGATATAAAGTATCCAATTCTTCTGTTGGAAAAAGCAATTCTTCCGGCGTGGCAAATTTAGCTTGATTCCCCTGCAATGTGTTACGTTCTTGCCAAAAAAATTCGGAGAGAATAACACCGGTCAAAGAATTAAGCGACCCGCGGTCATTGTATGCTCGACGCTTTGGCAGACTTTCAAACAGAGTAAAAGACGTTTTATCCTGTACAATGTCGGTGAATGCCTTTACATACGGTTCCAAATGTTTTTGAGTAGCGGGAAACAGAAGAATATCTCCCTTTTCGCTTTCGGTCAACAGGTAATATTTAATCTGATTGGCAGCAAAAATTCCGTGCTCACCTATTTGGGTTTGCAGTTGGATTAAGGGAGCGTATGTGCTGTAAGATGACAACGGCACTCTGACTTGATAACCCTCGGCTGCTTGCAGGGCGGCAAAACAGTAGCGTCGCCCATAATCCGTGTTATTGTTCTCCTGCAGGATTTTAAAAAGCGTTCCTTCACCGTTCCATACCGATTGCATATGAAAGCCTTTGTCAAAATTTTCCGGGTGCAGAATAACCTCCCGCGGAAGTTCGTACATCATTTTGGCTTCCTGTTCAGTACATAATTTGCTTGTGGGAAGCACGGAAATTTTGTGAACATAAGGCTCTAAATATTCTTTAATTGCTTTGCGGTCGGCTAAGGTGAGATCCTTCGCGTGTATCATGACCAAGGCAAACATGGTGAGAAAATGAGCCAGCAAATAACCGATATAGATACCGTTGCGAAAGGCCGCATCGAAAACGCGCCGAAAACCTTCTGCATAGGAAACAAGAACCTTTCCGGGCTTATTTTCCATGCTCTGCACTGTGGAGCCGCTGTTGATGAAATAATGATAGCCGATAAATTGCGGCAGATAGCAAATTCTCTCTGCTTTGCCGTAGGCTTCAATGGTAAAAAGTAGGTCTTCGCCGTAGGGAACTGTTTCATCAAAGGTGATATCGTTCTGCGACAAAAATTCCCTATCGAAAAGCCTGGAAGTCACCATGCCCCAAATACCGCTAAACATTTTTATATCGTCCCAGTTGTCACGGTCGATAAGGATTTCTTCTTTAGTTTGATCCCACAGGACAATTTCCGTCAAAGGAAAAAGCCCTTCCTGTTCTAATTCGTATTCCCGACGGAACACTACCATTTGAGCGGCGTGTTTTTTCATTTTGGCTACAGTCGTCTGCAAACAGCGGGGAGTAAAACTGTCGTCCCCATCTAAAAAGCCTACATAGGGAGCGGTGGCGAATTGCAGTCCGTAGTTACGAGGACTCGAAGGGGTATGTATTTCGTTATCCAGTGTTTTGATGACGATGTTTTCTTGTCCTGCCAGCAAATCCTCTACATCTTCCCTTATTTGCGGCTTCGTATTGTGCAGGACAACTATCCACTGAATATTTTCAAAACCAATGGATTGACATTTCAAAGATTCGTAACCACGACGAAACATATCCATGTCTACGTTATGAAAAGGGGTGATAACAGACACTTGATATTTTGGGAATTTTTCCATATAACTTCCTCCCTGTAACCGGGCAATCACCCAATCATAGTGACAACATCAATTTTACATTGACACTCCCCATGTCTAAAGCCGGAGGGATTCTTGCTTCCAAAAGAACTGTGCCGAAGGTTACGTCTTACACTCTCTCCATTTGAGCACTTGATTTTTGATTTCCGCCGTTTTCAAAAGCAAGACTTCCCCTTTCCTCAAGATTTTTTAACATTTTTATTTTACTCAAGTTAAGCTTAGACGTCAATGCGTCTTATATCCCCAGCCCTAAAGTGCGGAGAATTACAGCGCGTTTGATAAGAGAAATGTTCAGCTGGTATTGCATTTGAATTAAAAATCTATAGGTTTTCCCCTAAAGTATGGTATAATTCTTTTGAGAGGGCTTCTATTTCTACCGAACAACGAACAATAAGATTTCCAAGTTTAATAGAATAAAACTTAGTCGCTTATCATCAAACAAAACATTATCAGCTATGTTTAAAACTTCTTCTTCTAGTCCCTCATAAATAGCCCAATACAAATTCATAATTTAAACCTTCTAAAAATTTGTAAGTAAAAATTTAATTTGCTAAAGGAGTTTTCACAAACGTATCAAATTTACCTAAGCAAAATCTAAAAGATTAGAGGATATATTATAGAAGAATAATTTTTCGAGGGGCGTTTGCCCTTCTAACTTCTCGGTTTGTCTTTTTTACAGAAATTTTTCCGCACTCCCAACTTCAGTCACTAGGAGGTCTTGTTATAGACTTACCTTTACAAACGCGAAAAGCTCTGCAACGTCTGACAAACGCCACAGAGCCTGCTGGTGAATGATCCCCATCATCTACCAGAAAGTCCATTTCAGTGAACACCCTTCACTGAAACAGTTAAACTTATTCGCTTTGAAAAACTTTTTGTGACGACTATCGCTTTCTAAGCGTTTTTTTCATAATCACGGTCAGATTATAAGCCAAAGCGAATCAACTTGCAAGACTTTCTGCTTTTTCGGCGTCATTTACCGGCTATCGGTATTTGGCGCCTTTTACTTTTCTTACAATGCCCCTACAAGCCCACAGAATCGCCTACAACGCATTTTCAGCGACTCTTGGGTATATTCCCTGCCAAGCCAAAATGAACCCCTTAAAATCGATTTTAATGCTTTCAAACGAGGTGATTAATCATGCTTGACCATTACGACTTTCCTAACGCTGTCGATATGGAGAAGCAACTGCTCTCTGCTATGTTCTTGGACGAAGGTTATATCGTTCCAAAAGTTCTTTCCATTATCAACGCCGACGACCTCTACCGTCCTGAACATCAATTTATTTTCAACGCCATCGTGAGCCTCTACTCTTCCGGCAAGCCCGTTGATTTTCTCTCCGTCGAACACGAACTGCAAAGGAACGGCGACCACCAAAAAATCGACCACCTGTACCTACTCTCCCTTATCAACGCAACCTACACCACTGCCTTCGCCGAATATCATGCCAAAATCATCAAGGAAAAAGCCGACTTGCGCAGACTTATCGTCGCTTCCAAAATCATTCGAGAGGACGCTAACCTTGCTCAACTTTCCCCTGCCGACATCATCGCAAAGGCTCAACTAACTTTCGACCAAATCAGCCGCTCCGCCGTTCCTTCCAAAAAATTTTCCTTCGCTGACTTCTTCGCCAACAATTTTGATTCCGAAATTGAACAGATGAAGAACTATTCCAAACGGCTTTCCGGCTTCGACAATCTCGACCGCCTTCAGCTTTTCAATCCCGGTCTTTACGTCATCGGCGCGACTCCTGCTGCGGGAAAAACCACCTTCTGCTGGCAACTCCTCGAACAACTTGCCGAACGCGGCGAGACCTGCATTTTCTGTTCCTACGAAATGAGTAAGCTTGAACTTTTCGCCAAGTCTCTTGCTCGCGAACTTTTCCGCCGCGTGCCCAACACCGAATTGACCGCCGCCGATATCCGCCGTGGAGCTTGGTCTGTCCAACTTGACGCCACTCGCGCCGACTTCGCTACTTCAAAACTCGACCTCAGCGTTTTGGAACTTCAAGACGAATCTGTCGACGACCTTCTTAATCTGCTCAAGCCTCTCTGTTCCGATAAAGCTCATGCTCCCGTCGTTTGCCTCGACTACCTCCAAATCGTTCCTTCTTCAAAAGACACTGCCAAACTCGGCATTGACGATTCCGTTCGCAAGCTCAAAAAATTTCAGCACGACACCAACTCTACCTTTTTCGTCATCAGTAGCTTCAATCGCGACAACTACATTCGCTCCGTTTCGTTTTCATCTTTCAAAGAATCCGGCAACATTGAGTACACCGCCGACGTCGTCTGGGCCTTGCAACTCAACGTTCTCAATCAGCTGAACTTCGGCAGCCCTTCCGACATTCGCAAGCAAATCGACGACGCCAAAAAGCAACAGCCTCGCCAAATTCAACTCAAATGCCTTAAAAATCGGCATGGAACCAACTACGACTGCTTCTTCAACTATTTCTCCGCTCACGACTGCTTCGTTCCTTGCGAGAACTTTGACAATAAAAGTGAATCACCGAAAAAGACAAATTCGCAACGTCGTCAATAAAAATTGACAAAAAAATAAGCCCTTGATAAAATGTTTTTACCAAACAATCAAGGAGCGATATTCGTTCAAAATAACCAAATCAAAGTATAACGGATATCGCTCCAAATGTAAAGGAGCAATTTATATGGTCTTTGAAAAAAAACAAAACTTCCAAATCTATCCTTCAAAAAAGCGTGTCATCATTCCGAGCATTCAAACAACCGAAAGCAACACAACACTCTTTGAAGAAATTATTCACTCCGACGAAACTCCAGCCAAAGTTCTCAAACGCCTCAACATTCAAATTTATCCTTCCAAGGTTCGCGTCGAACTTAACGACAAACAAACCAGAACTATCTTCAAACTTTCCAACGAAAGCACCAATGACCTGCTCAACAACGACACTTTTGAAATCGTCGAGAAACGCGACTACAAGAAATTTGGCGATGTCGTCACTGCCTACAAAATCCTCAATGCCGCAGGTTACGAGATTAAACGACCTCTCACTCAATTCGACCGCGCTGTTCTTTCCGTCTGTACTTCCGAATTTCTTGCCGGTAACCGTTGCACCACCGTTCCTATTATCTACCGTGCCCTTACCGGCAAAGTAAACAAAGGTGCCGACGCCAAACCCACTAAAGAGCAACGCGCCGTTATTCTCGACAGCATCCAACTTCTCATGTGCCGCACTTTTATCTCAGACCCTTCCGCCGCACGGAGCTTACTTAAATACGATGATGGCAGTACCGCTATCATTAACTCTGCTCTACTTCCCGCTTGGTATGCCGAAAATACTACCGTCAATGGCAAAGATGCTGACACTATCATTTTTTTCGACAGACCTTGTCCTCTTATCGCCATGGCTCAAGCCAAACGCCAAATTCTCACTTATGACGCTCACTTGCTTGACGTGCCCAGACAACAAAACACCACCATGAATATCGAACTCAAAAATTACTCCATGATTCGCGTTCAAGAAATTCTTGCTCACAAACAAATGCGTCCTATCGTCACCTTCAACGATGTTTTTGAAAAATGCCGTCTCGAAAATGCCGACAGAAAAACAAAATTGCGCGCCCGCGAATTCATGCTCAATTTCTTTGAACATCTTAAACAAGAATCAATTATCAGAGACTTCAAACTCACCAAAAAAGGCAATGCTTTTCATTCTATCGAATTTTCCTATTCCAAAACTCACAAACAAATTCAACTCCGACAATCTACATCAGATTATTCTTATTTATAATTCTACAACGATATCATAAATTTAAGTAATAAGAGGGGGTCAACGGCAGAAGTGCCACTTTGCAACGGCAGAAGTGCCACTTTGCAACGGCAGAAGTGCCACTTTGCACTATTTGACTAATGCGATTTTTTGGCGTCATGACGCCATTTTTTCGCCCAAGGGATTTTCCTATAAATATCTCAGATATTGTAGCGACGGCGGACGCGCAACGCCTTCGCCTGACGGCTCCGGCTAGCGCTTGCGGCCAGGGGTCTGACGACCGGCCGCACCGCCTTGGGCGACGAAGGGAAAAGCGAAAGAGAAGGATACGAGTTGTTGGCGATGCGCGGACGCTAAGTCGCTTTAAACAAAAAAAATAGGCCGCGCGCCGAATTTTTTTAAAATCAAAGAAATAAAAAATCCCGATAATGATTCAGGATAACAATTTCAAAAAATTGAAAATCAAAAGAAAAAACTACGATAAGAAAGTAAGTTAGGGCGTGTTCACATTATTGAATTAAGGAAAATTAACGAGTAAAATAAAATCATGGAACTTACACAAGAATGCTATGAAAAATATTAAACTTGATAAAATAAATTAACGAATTTAATCTTTTTCTTTATACTCCGACAAGTCAAACTTGCCACAATAACGGGCATAGCACTACGCCCTCTATCCCGTCCGCCGTAACTTTCGGGAATAC